>NZ_JAPDDT010000008.1 GCF_025950235.1 Luteolibacter arcticus
CCGGGGAGTACCAGTGACCTTTTCGTCACACTACGCCGCCGTTCCGGCAAGCAGGGAGGATGCCGAACACTATTGGCAAGATGCCCCAGCTACGCTTGAGCGACCAAGGCCGGGCCTGCCTGCCGGTATCAGGCGCTTTCCTGTTGGTAAGCGCGGTCGAGTTCGGCGATGGAACTACTAGAGTCGCCGTACAAGGAGTCGTCCAGCAGGCGGCTGGCGAGATCGATGTTGAAGGATACCGCCCCACCTTGCCCACGGAGGCCGGCATTGTCATGGGCGAGGTCCACCTGTGCCTCGATGCGGGCCAGGTCGCTCTCGATCTCTTCCATCGTTTCCTCGCGGCGTTCGGCGCTTTGGAGGCGCTGGCGGAGGAGTCGCAAGGTGGCCTTCTTCGACTCGAGCAGGGAAGGGGTGATCTCCGGATCGCGGAGGTCTTCTTCCAGGGCCGCGATCTTGGCAGCAAGTCCCTGTTCCTTCTGGCTGCTGCCGATGGACTCCAGATTGCCCTGCGCCACGAGCAGCTTGAGATAGATCCAGCCGAGCTTCTTCAAGGCGTCGCGGTTGGCATCGATCTCGAAGTCCTCCTTCTCCGAATCGCGGTGGAGCTGGAGGATTCGCGCGGTCCTTTGTTCCAAGGCGGCGAGCCGGGCTTGGGCGGTCTCTCCGAGTTTCGCGGCGAGCGCGTGGCGCTGCTCGGCGGCGGACTCCTCGCTGAGATCGAGTTCCTGGGCGTCCACCAGTTTGCGGAAGCGCGCGCTGGTGGTCAGAGCGAAGAGATAGGCCGCCTCCAAGCCGAGGCCCAGCAGCCAGAAGCCGGGGTGGCCGAAGCCGAGGATCACCATCCCGGCCACAGCGATGGCATTGGCGGGCAGTCGGCCGAGCCCGGCGATTTCCGGAGATGCCCAAAAGGCGGCTGTGAGGTAGCGGAACATGCAGAGCGGCGGATCTGCCATCAGCGGCCGCGCTGGTTGCGCTGCCAGATGGCGAGGAGGTTGTTGATCACCTCGGCGCGTGGCGTTTCACCCATGGTGGGGAGATCGATCTTGATGCCGAACTTTTCCCCGGTGACGAAGGGGCTGTCCGGGAACTTTATGGGCACCGAGGGATTGCCCGGGCGGAAGCCGTGCTTCAATGACTCGCGCTGGATCGGTTCGCTGAGCAGGAAGTCGAGGAAGGTGTCTGCGGCCTTGCGCTGCGCGTCGCTGCTCCACGGTGCGTCGATCACGTAGTAGGGATTGTCGTTCCAAGCATTGAAGCGCGGATACTCCACATGCAGCGTGCCCCAGCGGCCCTCGGCACTCTTGATGTAGTCGATCACGACGCTCTCGTAGACGACGAGCGCGTCGAAGGTGGACGGTCCGCGCAGCACCATGTCCCGCATCATGTTGCCGGTGGAGTTCGACATGCCGGAGGCGGCGTTTTCGATGTCGTTCATCCAGGCTTGGAACTGCGGATCGAGGATGTCCTTCAGGTTGAGGCCGCGGCTCTTCTTGTGATAATCGCAGGCCATGAGCACCAGGGTCATCAGGCCGCTGTTCGATTGGTTCGGGTGGGTGTGGCCGAGCTTGAAGATGCCCCACTCGGGCTTTTGGGCGATGGCATCCCAGCCGCCGGGCTCCTTCAGCGCCTTGCCGACGGTCTCGAAGCTCACCTCCTTGTATTTCGCCACGAAAGCCTCATGGCGCTCCTGCCACATCACGAATACCATCGGGCTGAGGGCCAGCGCCTCCTTGCGAAGGATCGGATTTTTGTTGTGCTTGATCTGCCATTCCTGGGTGAAGACGTCCTCGTAGAGCGCGCTGGCGGGGCTCCACACATTCAGGCGTTGGTCGCCATTGAGAATGGCCTGCGCGCCTTCCAACGAACCCATCGGAATGAGATCGACGGTGATGCCGGCACCTTCCTTGGAAGAGGCGAATTGCTCCACCGCCCAGAGCAGCCAGCGTTGCTTCTCGGTGCCGTAGGCGATGCCGATCTTCACCGGCGAGGCACCCGGCTGTGGCGTGGTGACCGCCGGTCCGGCCTGGGGACCATTCCCCGGCGAGGTGACCAGCGGCTTCTTCGCGAAGAGAGCATAGGCACCATAGCAGCAGGCACCGATGAAGACGAAGATCAGCAGTTTTCCGAGGAGTGTGAGTCTGGGGCCTTCTGGCATGAGCTGTTAGAAAAAGGTGGAGATGTCCTTGAAGACCTCGCGGATGTTCTTCGGATTGCCTTCGTAGAACTTCGCCTGGGTGGCGTCGGCGATCTTCTTCAGCACATCGCTCTGTCCGCCGGCATCGTAGCCGATGGTGAAGACGCGGATGGTCTTGGTCTCATTGTCGGAGCGGATCTCGTTCAAGAGGCGTTCGAGCTGGATGCTGCTGTGAGTGTCCGCGCCGTCGGTGAGGACGACGATGGCGCTGATCTTGTCGCGATTCTGCGTGGCGGAGGCGAGTTGATCGCGGTAGGCCGTGCTGATGGCATCGTAGAGAGCGGTGCCGCCATTGGCAATCAGCGAGCCGATCTCCGCCATCGCCTGTGGGCGGCTGCCCTTGAGCACGGCCGCCGGCTTGGAGGGGAAGACCCGCTCGTTGAAAGGGAGCAGACGGAAGGAATCGCCATCGCCGAGCAGCTTGACCAGCTCTTGGCCGCCGATGCGCGCATTCTGCATCCGCTGGTTCTCATTCATGCTGCCGGAGACATCCATCACCAGGGTGATGTGGGAGTGCTTCTTGTTCTCCCGCCACAGGCGCGTAATGGCATCCATTACCTGAGGCTGCGGGACTTCCAAGGTCGTCTGTGGCTCGCGGGGATTCACGCCGTGGGCGACATCGATCGGCGCGGCCAGTGGGAGATCGGCGAGCGCCGGGCGGAAGCCGAATTCCATGGCGCGCTGCTGCTGCGGCCGGGCGAGCAGGTAGGCGAGGTATTGCTTGGCCGCCTCTCGGTGCTCGGGCGTGACCCACTCGCGATTGACGATGCCCGCGGGATGGTCGCTCCAGAAGGTGCCCTCCTTCGGATAGATCGCCACCACGGGAAAGGCCATCGAGTCCTTGTTGGCGGCGGCTTCGATCACCATGTTTTCGTAGAGCACCGCGGCGCTGACGTAGGAGGGGCCGTTCGCGAACATCTTCTTGCCGAAGAAGCCAGTCGAACTGCCGTAGTGCACCACCGAGCGCTCGATGCTGCCGAGAAAGCGTGCGGTCTCCGGCTTCGCAACATCTTCCAGGGTGAGGCCGGCGGTCTTGCCGGTGGCGGCATAGACTTCCGCGAAGAGGGAGATGAGGCCGCTGTTGCTGAACTCGGGGTGGGTGTGGGCGAACTTGAAGCTGCCCCACTGCGGAAAGCCCTTCGAGGCCCAACCCTGCGGGTCGGCGGAAAGCGCGAGGATGTCCGCCCAGCCGACCGGTTGCTTGCCCCAGCCGAGGGCCTCGGCCATGGGCTGCCACATCGCGATCACCACGGGGGAGAGCACGAGGTTCTCCGTGGGGCCGATGAGGTCCTGGCCGGTCTTGGCGCGCCACTTGGCATTTCCTACGCCGATGAAGGCGGCGGAGGCAGGGCTGGCGACGTGCGCTTGATCTGTGCCCTCGACAAGGCCGTCGATCAATTCGCCGGAGCCCTTTGGTACGCCGCGCACGAAGATCGTTTTGCCGGAAGCGGTCTTGAGCTTGGAGCGATTGAAGTCGGCGGTCACCGCCTTAACCCATTCCTCCTTCTCCGAGCCGAAGGTGAAGAGGAGCTCGATCGCATTTTCTCCGGGTTCCGGGGCATCGGCAGCGGCATTGCTGCCAGAGGCCGAAGAAGTCGAGGAACCAGACTTGCGGCAGGAAGTGATGAGCAGTGCCAGCGCGAACGCCGCAAGGAGCCGGAAAAACTGTCGAGGCATGATGGGATGCTGGAGACCGCGGCGAACTTCACAAGCAGCGAACTGCGGTTTGGCGGTGGAAAACCGGAGCTAGTTTGGATATGCGGTGGGGAATGAGATCCGGCTCTTGTGACGTTTTTGTCACTGTTGCGTGGCGGTCGCATCGGATGGGTTGGCGACCCGCCCTCGTTGCCCTTGCTGGAGTCAATCGGATCCACCGCGCACCACTCGCACGAGCAGATTCGCGAGTTCGCCCTTTTCACGGATTGCGGCGTCCACCCGTCTGGCGAGCGATGCGGAATCGCGATCTTCCGTGCGAACGATGATTCCCGCATGGGTGGGGATCATCCGGTGAAGCTGTACGAAGTCCCGGCGGTTGAGGGTGATCACGCTACGGCAGGATGCGGTGGCGAACGTCAGAACCGCATCGTCCTCGATCCGCCGGTTGGACTTTCCTGCCTCATGTCGTGAGCACGTCGTGGCCGAGCGCGCGCAAATGAACCACGACTTCGACGGGGAAGTTCTCGTTGGCGTAGAGGCTGGCCGTGTCACTCCGCGGTGTCGTTCTCGCGGATCTCGCGGTCGATTTCCTGCGGGTGACGGTCGACGTAATGCCAGGCGTTGAGCAGGTCGGAGGCTTGCAGGGTGGGGAAGTTTCGCAGGATCTCCGCGTCATCCGCACCGAGCCTGCGCCAGGATTCCAAGGACCATACCGGGATACGGGTGCCAGCGACACGAGCGGACCCGCCGCACACACGAGGATCGAACTCGATTCCGGGCAATTGATCGGCAAGGTCCGCCGCCATCCAGACAACCAGGCGCGCGCGCTCTTGCCGTGGCAGCGATGCTACCAGTGACTTGGCTTGATCAAAGGTTACCGCCACGTAGGAAGATTGCTTCATCAGGCCCGGTTCGTCAGCGCCAGGCCGACAGCGCGGTGCCGGTCGGAAGCGTCGAAACGCCGCGATGCGACCGGGTTTTTGGTTGGCGAGCATTCATGACCCCGCGTTGACATTCCCGGCTTCGCCCGGCTTGTTAGCGGCATGCTCCGACGCTTGGAAATCCTGGACCGCCGATTGTCGGAGACGGATGCGGAGGACGCGCGGATCCTGCTCTACATCGCGCCTGACGAGGCGGAGCGGAAGCATCTGACGGAGGATCTCGGGATTGACCCGCACACGCTGGCGTCCGCGAGCGATCCGGACGAGCTGGGCCGGGTCGAGTTCGAGCCAGGGCACGCTGCGATCATCTTCAAGCGTCCGAAGCAATACTGCGCCGACGACAACTTCTTTTTCAAGATCAGCTCGGTCGGCATCTTCCTCTTTCGGGAGAGGCTGGTGTTCGTGGTGGCGGAGGACAACCTGCGCTTCGAGGGAAAGCATTTCCAACAGATCAACAGCCTCGAGGAGCTGCTGCTGAAGGTGCTCTTCCGTTGCATCTGGCACTTCGAGGAGCACCTCAAGGTCTTCAACATGATCGCCGAGGAGCTGGAACACAAAGTGAACCTCTCGATGGAGAACAAGCACCTGCTGCACATGTTCACGCTCGAGAAGAGCCTCGTGTATTACCTCAATGCAATCAGCAGCAATGGCCGGGTGATCGACAAGCTCAAGGCGACCGCGGCGCGCCTGAGATTCACCGCGGAGGATGTCGAGTTCCTGGATGACATCACCATCGAGAACTCGCAGTGCCACGAAATGGCCACGACCTACAGCCACGTTTTGGCGAGTCTGGTGGGCGCGCGTGTCAGCGTGGTGAGCAACAACCTCAACGTGCTGATGAAGCGGCTGATGATCGTCACCATCGGCCTGATGCTTCCCACCGCGGTCTTCAGCATCTTCGGCATGAACGTGAAATTGCCCATCAGCGAGGACAGCGGGGCCTTGGGTTTCTGGATCATCATTGTCGTGGCGATCCTCTCGAGCGCGGCCGTGTTCATGATGTACCGCTGGAAGAAGCTCTAATGATCCACCGATAGGGGCGGGAGCACTTAGGTCGATTACGGCGAGCTTCCCTCAACCCGCTCGCCGGCCTCCTTGATCAACAGCTCCGCGATCGTCCAGTCGAACCAGTAGGGAGGAATCGGCTTCCCTCGCTCGAAGTCCTTGCCGTCGCAGGACGTCGCGAGATCGCGGGCCCTTTGCAAGGCTTCGCCCGCCAGAGCGACGTGGCCTAATTTGGCGTGGATCATGGCGGCGACCGCTTCCAAGGACGCTTCGCAGGAACTCTTGCGGTCCGGCATGGCAAGCCCGAGTCCGCAGGCCCGCATGGCCTCGGGACCATTGCCGGCCCTCAAATGAAAAAGGGAAAGCGAGAGCGCTGACCAGGGCGGGCACGGAGTCTGGCGGGGATCGCCAAGCATTTCGACGTCGCGGCGCAACTGCCCGAGCAGGGGTTCATTGGCAGGATGAATGAGGCACACTTTCAGGAGATGCTCCGCCTTCTGCGTGCCTGTAGCGGGCGTGTAGCGTTCCATGACCTCGTCGCGGAAAGCCAGATACTCGGCCTGATCCTCCTTCAAGAGCGCGGCACCGATCGCCATGAGGTCGTCTCCCTGGAGGATCTTCTGCGGGGAATCCTGACGATTGGCTTGGCGCAGCAAGCGATAGCATTGGACCGCCTGGTCCCAGCGGCCGTGCTCGGCATTCCAGTCGCCGAGTGAGCGGAAGACCGCCGCGGCCTCAAGGGAAGGCTCGATCGATGACAGCGGATACTCCTTCCGCAGCTCGTCCGCTTCATCGGTGCGGCCTTGGTCCAGAAGGAAGGCCGCGCGGGCGACATTCGAGCGGGCATCCGCCTGCTTGCGAAGGCGGTTTTCCTCATTGCGGGCGGCTTGTGCCACGTTCTTCAGCCGGACTTGTTCGATCGCGGACTTCCGCTCGTGCTCATACATCGCTGCCGTGATCGCGAGGCCGGTGATCAGGAGCATCACGAGGATCACCGCTGCCCCGAAGGCGAGGCGATTGCGGCGCACGAACTTGGCGAGCACGTAAACGCGGGACGGTGGTCGCGCGGCGATCGGCTGGTACGCCAGGAAGCGCTTGATGTCGGTGGCGAGCCCGTTGGCAGTTTGGTAGCGGCGGGTGCGGTTTTTCTCGAGCGCCATCATCACGATCCAGTCGAGATCGCCTTTTACGAAAGCCACGAGCGAGGCTGAGTCCGTGGATCGTTCGGTGGCGAGCTCGCGCAAGTTTTCGGGCGGGAGTTTCGCCAGGATCTCCGAAGGCCTGAGCGTTTCCCAAGTCAGCAGCGACTTGCGGATCTGCGAGAAAGTCGGATCGGGGAGGGTCGAGCTGTCGATCGGCGTGGCACCTGTTAGAAGCTCGTAGAGCAGGACGCCGAGGCTGAAGATGTCGCTGCGGGTGTCCACGTCGATGCCGGTCAGGGCGACCTGTTCGGGGCTCATGTAGGCGGGAGTTCCGAAGAATTGGTCGTGGGCGGTGATCGCCTCTCCCGCGGCGGCTTGGGATGACTTGGCGATGCCGAAGTCGATGATCTTCGGGACGTGGACGCCGTCCTGAAAGGTGACGATGACGTTCGACGGCTTGATGTCGCGGTGGATGACGCCCTTCTGGTGCGCGTGCTGGATGGCATTGCAGACCAGCACGAAGAGTTCGAGGCGTGCGACACTGTCGAGCTTGTGGCGGTTGCAGTAGCTCGTGATGGGTTCGCCGGTGACCAGCTCCATGGCGAAGTAGGGCCTGCCCGATGGCGTGGTGCCGGCGTCGAAGACCTTGGCGATGTTCGGGTGATCCATCAGCGCGAGCGCCTGGCGCTCGATATCGAAGCGGGCGAGCGCATGCCGGTTCTCCACGTCCATGCGGACGATCTTGAGGGCAACGCGCCGGCGGATGGGGCGATCCTGCTCTGCTTCGTAAACCACGCCGCCGCCGCCTTCGCCGAGGCGGGCGATCAGCCGGTAGGGTCCAAGCTTTTCCGGCGGCGCATCGTCATCGATGAAGCGGGGTGGGATGGCCAGCCGGCCATGCTGCGTTTCGGAAAGGATCGTGGCGGTGACCTTGGCGCGTTGCTCGCGGGCTTCGAGGAAGAAGGTGGCGGCTCCGTCGGTGGCTTCCAGCAGCCGGGTCATCTCGTGCTTGGCCGCCTCGCGGTTCTCGAAGACGCGATCAAGGAAAGCGGTTCGCGCGGCCGGATCATCCAGCGACAGCGCGACTTCCATGATCGCGCTGCTGATCTCTTCGTCGATGCCGCTTGAGTTCACTGGAGCGGGGCTATTCGTGTTGCTGGTCTTCCTGGATGAGCCGGTAGAGTTTCGCCTTCGCGAACATCCATTGCCGCTCCACCGAGCGCACGCTGCGTCCGGTGACCTCGCCGATTTCCTCACTGCTGAGGCCGCCGTAGAATTTCAGCAGCACGACCTTTGCGGAATATTGGTCGATCTTCTCCAGCTTGTTCAGGCACTCGTGGATGAGCAGGATGTGCGAGTCGTCTTCGAACACGCCGTCGTCTAGATTCTCGGGCGGGCGGGTGCGCTTCTGCCGCGATTGGGCCCGGACGCGGTCGACCAGGATCCGTCGCATGGCTTGGGCGGCGGCGTTGAAGAAGTGCTCCTTGCTCTGCCAGGCCTTGCCGTTGATTTCGGAAAGGCGGATCCACGCCTCGTGAACCAGCGCGGTGGGTTGGAGGGTTTTGCTGGCCGAAGCGTGGTCGAGCCGGAATGCCGCGAGCCGCCGGAGCTCGTCGTAAACGACGGGTAGCAATTCGGCGGAAGAAAAGCAGAACTCGTCCGCCCGGATCTCGGGACAATCGGTAGTCGTTCCCATCCCTTGTTCCGGTATGCCCATGGGATTTCCGGAGCAAGCGGAATCGTTGTCCGAAGCCTTGCCGGGGAGCTGGACGGGAAATTTTGTCCATGCGGCAATTTTTTGGCGGTTTTCGCTTCGGGATGACGAATTCCTTAAATGTCCCGGTCTCGCGGGCCGCGCCGAAGCCATGATCCCGATCTCCGTGAAACCCCGTCGCTCGCGCCGCCGATGAAAGGCAGGATTCTTTGTTTACTTCTAGTTTGTGGAGCTGGTTCTCCGTTGCCGGGGCAATTGATCGGGACCGAGTCGTTCACTTACGCGGACGGGGGCATTGCCAACCGGGCCGGGGGTGCCGGGTTCAATCGCGACCATTTCGACAAGGTCGCCACCGCCGGTGCCTCCGACTGGGATCCCGTCGTTGGTAACCCGGTCGTCGCCGGCAACGTTCTCACCACCGACAATAGCAGCGCGAAGCGCGAGTACAACGGCCCGGTCGAAGGTGTCGGCAACGGTGGGGACGATGGCAGGGACGATCACGAGCGCAGCGGGGCCGTGCGAGCCCCCGGCCGTGTCTTCTACCGCTTCACGATGACCCGCGGGCCCGAGACCACTTGGAGCGGCGCCAGCAGCTACGACTTCGGCAGCGAGCGGGTGTTTTTCGGAGTGCCCGGCGGCACCGGTCCCGCCACCGGAGACTACGAGTTCGGGTGCTGTGGCGACGGGCTCCACTATTTCACTGGGATTCCCGCTGACACGGCGACGCACACTCTCGTCGCGGTGCTTGATTTCGACCACGATTTCATCGGACTGTGGCTCGATCCGACAGCGGCTGATTTCTACGATCCGGTGGATGGCTCGAACTCCACGGATGCCGGCGGTGCCTACACGGCGGATCTCTGGTCCACTGCGGTACGTCTTGGCTCAAGCGCCGGCGGCATCACGACATGGGACGATCTCACGGTGGCGCTCGACCCGGTGAGCGTGGGCCTGATGGATCACGCCGATGTGGACAGCGACGGGCTGCCGGCGTCGTTCGAAGTGCTCCATGGATTGGACGATCGCGATGACGGCAGTTCCAAGGAAAGCGCGCCCGGCGCCAAGGACGGCCCGAATGGGGCCTTGGGCGATCCCGATCGAGACAAGGTCGGCAACTTGGCCGAGTATGGGGATGGAACATTCCCGGACGCCGCCGATTCCGATCTGGATCGCATGGAGGATGCCCGGGAAAAGTCGCTGGGCACGGACCCGCTCAACCCGGATAGCGACCGTGACGCGCTTTGCGACAGCGACGAGGTGGATCTTCACTCCACCGATCCATTGCTCGCGGACAGCGACGGGGATGGCACTGCGGACTTCACCGAGGTGGCCCTCGGTAGCGCCCTGGAGAAACACGGAAACATGGAACTCGTAGGCCTCGATTTTTTCGACGACTACACGGACGGTACGATTGCCGGCTTCACCGGCGGGCGCGGTTGGGACTATGACAATGTCGCGCTCCCGGAGACGTTCACCGGGCACACCACCCTGAAGTCCCCATGGACCAGCTTCCATGGTGCTCCTGTCATCAAGTCCGGCACCTTGTTGACCCGGAGCAGCTCGGCGAAGCGGGCTTTTCATGGAGGATCGGCCAGCGCGAAGTCGGCGGTCGGCGAGCTGTCCGGCGCTTGGCAAGAGGATGCCGCAGCAACCGGGGTCAACGGGAGCAATGTCCTTTACGTGAAGGTGAATCTCACGCGTCAGGAGGGTGTTTGGTGGAGTGGGTTCAGCCTCTACGATTTCGACAGGGAGCGGATTTATGTCGGCGTGCCTTTTGCCGCCAATCCGCAGTCAGGCCAGCACGAGTTTGCCATCGAGCAGGCATCAGACGGAACTCCGGCTTATTCCGGCATCGCTCCGGTGGCTGGGAGTTCCTACACGTTGGTCGCAAGGTTCGACTTCGCGAACTCACGGGTCGATCTCCGCGTGAATCCCGACCTTGCGGCTGCCGAGGAATCCTCGCCGATTGCCGCGACGCTGCGAATCTCTCCGGCGCAGATGAAGGCCACCGGGATCCGCCTCGGGTCGGGTGGCACCGGTGCGACGATCTGGGATCAACTGGTCGTCGGCACTGCTTGGAACAGCCTCCAGGCACTACCATCTAACAGCGGCGACGATTGAGGCGCTTCTAACCGACCGGCGCTGCTTCGGTTTCTTGCCAGTAGGCGGGATCGTCCACGATCGCGAGCGCTTGTTCGGTCGTCAGCGAGATTCGCACGGCGTGTTCCAGGCGGACCTGGCGTTCCGCCCAGCGGCGGCGCTCATCTGGTGAAACGGCCTGGGTATTCCACGGCACGCCTTGGCCAACGAGCAACGCCCACCAGCCTTCCACGCCAAACTGCGGGGTCCGCGGCAGCAGCCAGTCGTGAGCGAACGAACTGGGGCCGTTCTCGCGGAAAAACTCCACGATGCGGGCTGCGTCCGGCGATAGCGGCAGCTCCTGGCAGTGCTTCCAGAAGGGGGTGTCCATCAGCGTGTTGAACTTGTAGTGAATCATCAGGAAGGAGCGGATCTCCTCCCAGACGTTCGCCGAAAACCGGTTGTAGAGGTCCACCAGGCTCTCCCTCACTTCCAGCCGGGCTTCCAGCAGGCTGGCGGCCAAGGCGCGGAGTTCCATGCAGAGGACCATCAGCGCGGTGGCTTCCATCGGCTCCACGAATCCGGACGAATTGCCGACGGCACAGACGTTTCCCACCCACGAGCGCCGATAGTGACCGGAGATGAACGGGACCACCCGCGTCCGCGTTACCAAAGGATTCCGCTCGCGGAACACGCGTTCGGCTTCCTCATCGCTGGTGAAGGATGAGGAGTACACGTAGCCACGGTTGACGTGATGCCGGTGATCGATCCGCCAGCTCCATCCGGCGGGCATGGTCTCTGCCGTGGTGAACGGTTGAATGGGATCACCGTCCTGTCGTTCCCAGCCGCCGACGACCGCGCGGTCGCAAATCAAGCTGTTGGCGAAGGATTCGAACGGCTCCTCCAAGGCCCCGCGCAGCAACTCGCTACGGAAGCCGGATGCATCCACGTAAAAGTCCGCCTGCACGGTGCCTCCGCCTTCCAGATTGAGATGCGTGACACGGTCTCCGTCTCTTCCGGCTCCCGTGATCTCCGCGTCGGTGATCGTCACTCCGGCCCGCCGCGCTTCTCCTTCAAGCCACGCCACCAAGCGAGGATTCTCGAGGTGATAGCCATACGCGCCATCGAACCGGGGATGCTCGTTGTCATCCGGAAGGAACACCTTCCGCTGCTGCATGAGGCGGCCGATGAAGCCCGACTCGTAGGGCTTCTCCCACGAGTAGAAGCCGTTCGAACGGCTGAAGCCGGTGTCCGACACGCTGTAGTGATTGCCGAATGCGTAGGGGAACTCTCCGCGGGGTCCCCAGATGAAGTGGATCCCGCGCTTCCAGACCGGATGGACTTCGCGAAAGAACCGCTCTTGATCGAGCTTCAGGAAGTCGAACAGGAAGGACGGGAAATTGGGCGTTGTGCCTTCGCCGACACCGATGATGCCGATGCGCGGACTGCGGACAATCCGCACCGCGACTTGCGCGGGCAGCTTCTTCTTAAGGGTCAGGGCCGCTAACAGCCCTGCCGATCCTGCGCCTAGAACGAGGATGGTCGAGATGGATTGCTGCATGGGAGTCGTTTACTGGAACTCGGCAATGTCCTTCGATTCGCCGCGCTTGGGATCGCGGCTTTGTTCATCAACTTCCGCGAAAGCGGCATCAGGGAACGCCGGCATGACGGCGTGGGAAGGGAACTTGGGTTTCATGGGTTTGTCTTGGGAACGGACGCGTGCATCGACCGCTTGGGGCGGATCGAGGGGGTCCGGAAATAGTATCCGTCAAAACCGCGGCAAATCCGCCACCTCATGCTTAGGAAGGATGAGAATCGATTTGGCGGACGCTTATCGCGAGATCGCCTGGACCCTCAAGCCTGCCTCCTTGATCAACAGATCCGCGATCGCCCAGTCGAACCAGCAGGGGCGAACCGGGAGTCCTTGGGCGAAGTCCTTGCCGTCACACTGCTTTGAAATTTCGCGGGCACGGGTAAGAGCTTCCTTTGCCGGGCCAGCGCTTCCCATCCTGGCGAAGACCATGGCGGAGACGGCCTCCAGCGAGCTCTCGCATGAGCTCTTGCGCTCGGGGCTCGCCAATCCCGTTTGGCAAGCCCGCAGGGCATGGCCGCAGTCTCCGGCGCGGAGATGATACAACGAGAGCGAGAGTGCCGCCCATGCGGGGTAGGGCGTGCTGCGAGGATCGCCCAAGGTGTCGACATCGCGGCGGAGCGCTTTGAGCATGCGGGGTTCCGCGGGGTGAACCAGGCACACTTTCAGGAGATGCTCGGCGTTGATTTGCCCGATGGCCGGGGCGTATCGCACCATCACCTCCTCGCGGAACGCGGAGTAGGCCTTCGGGTCTCTTGTCAAAAGCGCCGCGGCGATCGCCATCAGGTCCTGGCCATTGATGATTTTCTGGGGCGAGCCGTATTGATTGGCTTGCCGGAGTCGCTGGTAGCACTGGAGCGCATGGTCCCAGCGGCCATGCTCGGCGTTCCAGTCGCCAAGCGAGCGGAATACTGCGGCGGCTTCGAGCGAGGGCTCTATCGATGAAAGCGGATACTGCTGTCTCAGGGCATCGGCTTCGTCGATCAGCCCCTGGTCGAGCAAGAAGGCGATGCGGGAGATGTTCGATCGGGCATCGGCCTGGAGGCGGAGGCGGTTCTCCTGGTAGCGTGCGGCCTGGGCCTCGTTCTTGAGCCGGAGCTGCTCCATTGCGGCCTTGCGCTCGCGCTCGTAGAGGGTGGCGGTGGTCGCGAGGCCCCCGACGAGCAGCGTGACGACCATGACTGCTGCGCCGAAGGCGAGGCGGTTGCGGCGGACAAACTTGGCGAGGACGTATGCCTTCGACGGCGGGTGTGCGGCGATCGGCTGCTGGGTCAGGAAGCGCTTGATGTCGATGGCCAGGCCGTTGGCGGTCTGGTAGCGGCGCATCCGGTTTCTCTCGAGCGCCATCATCACGATCCAGTCGAGATCGCCCTTCACTTGGTTGGTCAAGCCGGCAGGCTGGGTGCTGCGTTCTTCGGCGAGCGACCGCAGTTTTTCCGGGGCGAGCTTCGCGAGGTGCTCGGACGGGCGGAGCGTTTCCGAGGTGAGCAACGACTTTCGGATCTGCGAAAAGGTTAGGTCCGGGCCTGTCGAACGGTCGAGCGGCGTGGAGCCTGTTAGAAGCTCGTAGAGCAGGACGCCGAGGCTGAAAATGTCGCTGCGCGTGTCCACGTCGATGCCGGTCATCGCCACCTGCTCGGGGCTCATGTAGGCGGGTGTTCCGAAGAACTGGTCGTGGGCGGTGATCGATTCGCCGGTGCTTGAGGCCTTGGCGATGCCAAAGTCGATGATCTTCGGCAAGTGGGCCCCGTCTTGAAGCGTGACGATGACGTTCGAGGGCTTGATGTCGCGATGGATGACGCCCTTCTGGTGCGCGTGCTGGATGGCATTGCAGACCAGCACGAAGAGCTCTAGGCGCGCGATACTGTCGAGCTTGTGGAGGTTACAGTAGCTCGTGATCGGTTCGCCGGTGACCAGCTCCATGGCGAAGTAGGGCTTGCCCGACGGCGTGGTTCCCGCGTCGAAGACCTTGGCGATGTTCGGGTGATCCATCAGCGCGAGGGCCTGGCGCTCGATGTCGAAGCGGGCGAGCGCACCCTTGTTCCCGACGTCCATGCGGACGATCTTGAGGGCGACACGCCGGCGGATCGGATGATCCTGCTCCGCCTCGTAGACCACGCCACCGCCGCCTTCGCCGAGACGAGCGATCAGCCGGTAGGGACCGAACTTTTCCGGCGGCGCATCATCGTCGACGAAGCGACGTGGATGTCCCTGCCGGCCATGCTGCGTTTCGGAAAGGATCGTCGCGGTGACCTTGGCGCGTTGCTCGCGGGCTTCGAGGAAGAAGGTGGCGGCCTCGTCGGTGGCTTCGAGGAGCAGGCTCATCTCCTCCTTCTCGGCTTCGCCGTTTGGAAAGACCCGGTTGAGGAAAGCTTGCCGCGCTTCCGGATGATCCAGCGACAACGCGACTTCCATGATCGCGCCACTGATCTCCTCCTCGTGCGGGTTGTCTTTGCTCACGGGTTTCAGAAAATACCTGACTCCTCTGGGTAGGCGCGGGGATTTTCGTGAGCAAGCCCAATCGCCGTCTGGTTCAGCAGGCGAAGAATCTCCCGGGAAAGTGGCCCGTGCCGCGTTTTGTTGGCGGGAGATGCGGGCCGATGCCGAACTAAGAGGTAGATACCCGGCAACTTGGGTTCCGCCGGAGGTCGGGCGGATGCGCGGGCGGTAAGGGTTCCGCCCGCGCATCCATCGCTGCACGTATTGAGTCACAGACCGGTTCTCCAAGCGCCTGCATTTTTTTTGGCGGGTTTTCTCCGGGAACGTCGGACTCCGGGTTGGACGCCCACGACCCATGGGCATTCCCGGGCCCGACCAGACGAGCCTTGTCCCAAACAACCCAATCAGAACGAACCCATTGTGAAGTACGCGTTGCTCCCCACCTTGATCACCTCCGGTTTGCTCCCCGTCGCGAGCCAGGCTGCATTGATCGCCACCGAGAATTTCGATTACGCCGATGGCTCCGTGGTCGGCCAGGCCGGCGGTACCGGCTGGACTTACGAGCGCACCGACGAGGCGGGCGCGCCGCTGCAAACCCCTTCTAACTGGAACAACGAATTCGGCACGCACCAGATCGTTTCTTCCGCACTGGTCACGAATGGCGGAGGCGTGCGCCGCGAGTTTGGCGGTGTCACGGAGGGGGCCGGCTCCGCTAGCAACGAGCGCGAAGGCGCCTTCCGCGGCACAGGGACCATGTTCTTCTCCGTCAGCTACACGCCCACTACCGGGAACCAGTGGGCAGGCGTCAGCTCCTATGACTTCAGCGGCGAAAACGCCGAGAAGATCTTTTGGGGTGCTCCCGGCGGTGCCAATGGCGGGAACTTCTTCGGCATCGACGCGGTGGGAGACGGCCAGACGAATAGCACCATCCCAGTCGTCACCGGCCAGACCTACGTGCTGATCGGGATGCTGGATTTCGACAACGACCTGCTCGGACTTTGGGTCGATCCCGATGCCAATGACACGGTGGTCTCTCATGACGTGTCCAGGGCTTACACGGGCGGCAACTGGTCCACCTCTCTCCGTCTCGCCTCCGGCAATCAGGTGACCTGGGACAATCTGAAGGTGGGCACGTCCTTCGCCGATGTGCTGCCGATTCCCGAGCCGTCCGCGTCGTTGCTCGGGCTTGCCGGTGCAGCGCTGCTGGTGCGCCGGCGGCGCCTTTGATCCGCCTTTCCGGCAGTGGTTTCCCCTTTCGCAAAATCCTCGAACTACCCAAACCCATGAAAAAAACCATCCTTCCCTTCCTTCTAACAGGATCGGCAATTGTCCCGCTCCACGGACAGTTAGTCGGAACCGAGAACTTCACCTACGCCGATGGAAACATCGCCGATAAGAACGGCGGCAGCGGCTTCGACTTCAACAACATCACTGACGTCCACACTCCCACCAAGTCCGACTGGGAAAGCACTGGAGGTACTGCCACCGTCACCGGGAACGCCCTCGTCACCAGCGGTGGCGGGGCAAAGCGCGAATACAACGGGCCGATCGAAGGGGCCGCCGGTGGCGATGGTGATGACACCGAGCGCTCCGGTGCGGTGCGCGGCACCGGCCGGGTCTTCTACCGCTTCACCATGACGCGCGGGGCGGGCACCACGTGGGCGGGTGCCAGCAGCTATGATTTCGGTGCCGACGAGCGGGCCTTCTTCGGCTCGCCCGGTGGAAACGGGGTGTCGGGGCAGGTCGAATGGGGCTGCCAGATTGCGGGTAGCACGACCTATCGCAGCGGGATTCCCGCGGACAACCTCACGCACACCTTCGTCGCGGTCCTCGACTTTGACTACGACCGCATCGCGTTGTGGGTCGATCCTTCTGCGACCGATTACTACGATCCGGTGAATGGGTCGCATTCGGCGGACGCCTTCGGCGCTTACACGCCTAACAACTGGTCCACCGCGGTGCGTCTCGCTTCCAGCGCCAGTACGACCTTTGACGACCTTTCGGTGGGGCTCGATCCCTTGAGTGTGGGGCTGAAGAACTCAACCGATGTGGATCAAGACGGCCTGCCTGCTTCGTGGGAAGAATTTTTCAGTCTGGACGACAACGACAATGGCACCACCGGCGAAAGCGCACCGGGTGCCAAGGATGGCCCGAATGGTGCCCTGGGAGATCCCGACGACGACAACCTCAGCAATGCGATCGAATTCGCCGACAAGACTTTCCCGAATGCCCAGGATACGGACGGAGACGGCTTGGACGATGACGAGGAGAAGCCACTCAACACGAACCCGCTGCTGGAGGACACCGATGGTGACCACCTGACCGACGGCTCGGAGGTGGATACCACCCTGACCAATCCTTTGTCCCCGGATACGGATACCGGCGGCACAGCCGACTTCACGGAGGACGCGCTCGGAACCGTGCCCCGCACCGGGAATGCCGGCGATGACCCGGCGAGCAATGGCAACATGGAGCTGGTCGCCCTGGAGTTCTTTGATACCTACTCCGACGGACCGGTCACGGGACTCGCCGATGGCCTGGGCTGGGACTACGACAACAGCGCCCTTGGGGAAACGTTCCTCGGACACACCACGCTGGCCAGTACATGGACCACGGTGGGCGGGAATCCGGTGGTCCAGTCCGGCACCTTGCTGACCCAGGAGAGCTCCACGAAGCGGGCTTTCCACGGCGGGACCAACCGGGCGAACGCGGTGGTCGGCGAAGCTGCCGGCTACTGGCGCGAGGATGCCGCGGCCACCGGCGTGAATGGCAGCGACGTGCTCTACGTGAAGGTCAACATCACCCGCCAGGCGGGTGCCACGTGGAGCGGTCTCAGCCTCTATGACTTCGGCGCGGAGAAGATTTTCCTCGGCGTACCGAACGGCGTGAATCCCACGTCCGGACTGCGCGAGTATGGTGTCGAGCAAACCCCCGGAAACATCACGGTCTATTCCGGAGTTCCTTCGGTGACGGGTACACCGGCGACTCTGGTCGCCCGTTATGACTTCGCGGCATCGCGGGTGGATCTTTGGGTCAATCCCGATCTTGGCGAGTCGGAGGGTTCATCTCCGATCCTGGCCACCTTGAACGTCGCGCCTGCGCAGATGAAGGCCACGGCCTTGCGCCTGGGCTCCGGCGGCACGGGCACCACGGGTTGGGACCAGCTCGTCGTGGGCACCACTTGGAACACGCTGAGTTCGCTGCCTTCCGATAGCGATGGCGATGGCATGCCGGACGCCTATGAGGAACTGCATGGCTTCGACCCGGACGTGGACGATGCCGACGATGATGCGGACTCGGACCGCAGCACGAACAAGGAGGAGTACGAAGCTGGCACCCTCCCACGGGACAACGACAGCGACAACGATGGCTTGTTCGATGGAGATGAAGCTCCCGAAGGCGCCTCGCCGCTGAACCCTGACACCGATGGTGATGGAGTGAACGACGGGGACGAAGTGCTTGAATATCACTCCGATCCGACCGTGGTGGATACCGATGAAGACGGACAGACCGACGGCGGCGAAGTCCAGGGTAACGGTGTCGCCACGTCCGATCCGATCGACCCGGATGACACCATCGGCGCGCCGTTGGGCCTGATCGGCATCGAGGACTTCAGCTACACCGACGGGACGATACAAGACCTGACGGGCGGATTGTATTTCGACTACGAGAACTGGCTCTTCAACGGTCCCTTCCTCGGGCACACCACGACGACGTCGGACTGGGATGGCACCGCGATGGTGGCGGGAGGCAAACTGGTCACTCAGGAAACCTCTGCCTCTCGCGACTTCAATGGTCCGAGCGAGGGCGCCGGAAACAATGGAGCCCCGACCGATGCACGGATGGGCGCCATCATCGATGATGCCAACTTCGACACCGGAGTGGTTTACTTCAGGACGACGATGACCCGCCGGGCCGGCGCGACGCTGAGCGTCTTCGGTCCCGACGATTTCGGCCAGGAACGCCTCGGCTTTGGCATCGTGGACAACGGTGGCGTCCCGCAGTGGGGCATCCGTGAAGGCGCCGTGGTGACCACCGACGGTGGCTTGCTGGCTGTCGCTCCCGATCAGACCTACACGGTGGTGGGCAAACTCGACCATCCGGGGAACCTGCTGACCCTCTGGGTCAACCCGAACCTTGCCGCGAACGAGGCGGGCAATGCACCTCACGTGACCCGTGTTTACACCGGCACTAACTGGGCCAGCGGCGTCCGCTTCACCTCCACCGGCACCGGTAACACGGAGTGGGACGACGTGGTGGTGTCCACGACTTGGGAGCAATTGGTCGGCGAGCCTTCCAGCGCCATTCAATTGTCCGCCGCCTACAATGCGGTCGCAGGCACGCTGAGCATCACGGCGGCTGGAATCCCGGAGGGTGAGACCTTCCACCTGCGAAGCTCCACGAACCTGGAGTCCTTCGTGCCACTGGTTCCGCCCTTCGACTTCGACAGCACCACGCCGCAGCCGTTCGTGGTCCCGGTGACTCCGGGCACGGTGCCAAAGCTGTTCTTCCGTGCAGAAGAAGGAGCATCGCCTGCTCCCTGAGCGAGCAAGCTGCCGTCTTGATCCGGCCCGCCTTGCAGATGCAGGGCGGGCCTTTTTCCCGGATGTTCCCCTTCTGATAAGTCACCCTTCTGATGAGACTTTTCCCTTTGGCACTGCTCCTTGCCGTTCCCCTTCACGCGATTGAGTTCGGCGAGGAGGGCTTCGGCTATCCGGATAACAGCGCCATCGCGGGGCAGACCGGCGGCACCGGCTTCAACTACGACAATTTCGATCACGCGGTCACCACGACGACCTCGGATTGGGACAATGTCTTCGGCGCGCCGACGGTCGTCTCAGGGAAGCTGTTGACCGCGAACTCGGGAGCAAAGCGCGAGTACAACGGAAACATCGAAGGCGCGGGCAACGGTTCCAATGATGGTCAGGACAATCACGAGCGCAGCGGTGCCGTGCGCGGCCAAGACCGCGTCTTTTATCGCTTCGACATGACCCGTGTGTCCGGTGGCTCCTGGAGTGGTGCGAGCTCGTATGACTTCACTACGGAGCGGGTTTTCTTCGGCGTGCCCAGCGTGGCCAATCCCGCTTCAGGAAATCAGGAATACGGTTGTGAGATCACTGCGACCGGCACGCGCTACTTCAGCGGCATTCCTGCCAGCGGCACCACCCGCACGATCGTGACGGTGCTCGATTTCGACCGGGACTTCATCGGCCTGTGGGTCGATCCCGATGCGGAGGATTTCTATCAGGATTCCACTGGTGCGAACTCATGTGACGCCGGTGGTCCCTACACCGCAACGACGTGGTCCAGCGCGGTCCGCCTTGCCTCAGGCGGTAACTGCGAGTGGGACCATCTCGTGGTGGCCACGTCGTGGGACGATTTTGAGTTCATCGATCCCGACACGGATGATGATGGCATGCCCGACGATTGGGAAACGGACAACGATCTGGTGGTGGGCATCGATGACTCTCTCCTCGATGCCGACACGGACGATCTCTCCAACCTCGACGAGTATCTCCGCAAGACCGATCCGCAAGTCCCTGACTCCGACAACGACGACTTCACCGACGGTGAGGAAGTTACTGCCGGCACCAATCCGCTGAGTCCCTCCAGCTATCCCGGCGCGGTGCATCCGCCCGGACTCGTCGGTGGGGAGCGCTTTGACTACGCCGACGGTCCCGTGACTGGCATGGCCGGCGGGCTCTACTGGGATGCTGACAACTCCACCGAGAACAACGCCTTCCTCGGTCACACTGGCACGCCCTCGGACTGGGATGCCACCTTCGGATCACCGCAAGTGATTTCAGGTGTCCTGGTCACTCAGGAAGGTGGTGCGAAGCGCGAATACAATGGCCCGATCGAAGGCGCACAGGCTGCTTCCGACGAACGGGCCGGTTCGGTGAGCGGGGAGGCGAACTTCAGTTCCCATGTGGTCTACTACAAATTTGAGATGACCCGCGCGGCGAATGCCACGTGGAGCGGCGCGAGTTCCTACGACTTCGAGTCGGAGCGCTACCTCTTCGGGGTGCCAGGGGCTGCCAACCCGGCCTCGGGGGTGCGCGAGTTTGCCATCCACGATCTTAATACCAACCAGTGGGCTTACTCCGGCATCGCCCCGGTCGCCGGGGTGAAATACACGATTGTGGCCAAGCTGGACTTCGATGCGGATGTCGCGGCGCTTTACCTGAATCCCGACCTCGATCAGGGCGAAGGATCGAACACCCCGGTCGCGAGCTACGCGCACACCAGTGCGAATTGGTCCTCCTCCGTCCGGTTCGCCTCGGGTGGTGGTGGAGCGGTCGAGTGGGACAATGTCCGGGTGGCATACACGTGGGATGATTTGAATGATGGTCCGCCGGTTGCGAATGACGACAGCGCCACGATGCATCATCTTGGCAAGGCACGTTTCAAGGTGCTGGCCAACGACAGCGGGCTGCTCGCGACCTCGTCGCTCGCGATTGAAACCCCACCCGCGCATGGCACGGCGACCGCGAATGCCGACGGCACAATTCTCTATCAGCATCTCTCCGGCACGCCTGCGTCGGACTCGTTCACTTACCGGATCCAAGGCGCGGGCAGCACTCTGGCCGATACCGCGACGGTCACGGTTCACTTCGCCGAAAGCGCCCGCTTTGACTCGGCGTTCGTCTCCATGCCGACGACTCCTCCGGTCGGCGAGTTGCAGCTGGAGGATGCGTTCCCGGGGATTACGTTCGAGTCGCCTCACAGCTTTAGCACGGTCGCGGGTGACAACCGGAAGCTCTTCGTCGCTGAAGGGGACGGCCGCGTGTTCCTGATCCCGGACATGGCCGCGCCGACCAAGGTCCAAGTCCTGGACCTCACCGGCTCGGTGCAGCACGACAACAACGAGCAAGCCTTCAAGGGAATCGCCGCCCATCCGGATTGGGCGAACAACGGCCAGATCTACGTCACCTACAATTCGAACGCGGGCACGGTGCGGCTGTCGCGGTTCACTTGCCAGACCAGCGCGCCCTTCACCGCCGGCACCGAGGAGATTGTCATCGAGCAGGATTGCGACGACTCCATCCACAACATCGGCACCTGCGAGTTCGGGCCGGATGGCTATCTTTACGTCGGATTCGGCGATGAAGGCACGCAGGCGGACGGGCATAACAATTCGCAGCACGTGGATCGCAACCTGTGGTCGTGCATCATTCGCATCGATGTGGACTTGCGCCCCGGCAGCCTGCCACCGAATCCCGATCCCGGGCCGGATACCGATCCCGAGGGCAATGACGCCGACCTGGTGATCCCGCGACCGGGTGGCATCGCGCGCTACGCCGTGCCTCCTAACAACCCGCTGGTGGGTGCCACCACTTTCAATGGTGTCGCTCTCGATCCCGGGCAGCTCCGCACCGAGATCTTCGTGATGGGTCTCCGCAATCCATGGCAGTTCTCCGCGGAGGACAATGACGGCAATGGTACTGTGGACGAGCTGTGGGTCGGCGATGTCGGCCGCAGCAACCGCGAGGAAGTGAATGTCTTCCTCGCTGGCGGAAACGGTGGCTGGGGTTGGCGCGAAGGCAGTCAAGCCGGTCAGCGGGCGGGGGACCTGCTCAATGGCGCCGCGGAGTCGGCCGCCACGCTCACCGAGCCGCTGTGGGACTACGCCCAAGGTGGCAGTGCCTATCAGGGACGCTCCATCACCGGTGGCTTCGTTCACCGGGGCAGCGCGATCGCCGGTCTAACAGGAAAGTACATTTGCGCCGACTACGTTTCGGGAAACATCTGGAGCGTCGAGCGAACGCTCGGGGCTCCAGTGATCGAACGTCTCGCAGGCGAAGTCGCCATCGTTGGCCTGTTGCCCGACCCGGCGACCGGTGGAATCCTGCTTCTCGACCGCGGCAACAACGGCACCAACCAAGGCACGGGCGGCATCAAGCGTCTCACGCTCGGAACCGACGACAGCGCATTTCCTCCGACGTTGGCCGCGACGAATTTCTTCGCGGATCTCGCCGACTTGTCACCGAATCCCGGCGGCCATTTCTACGAGCCCAATCTGCGCTTCTGGTCCGATCTTGCGGAGAAGAAGCGTTGGTTCCTGGTCAACGACGCGACCGACACGGTCGGTTACTCCCAGAACGCACCGTGGAGTTTTCCCGCGGGCATGATCTGGGTGAAGCACTTCGATTACCCGGTGGCGTGGGAAACCTTCACCCGCACGATCGATGGCCAGAGCTACACTGATCGAAGGCCGGCCGTC
The DNA here is from genome assembly GCF_025950235.1 of Luteolibacter arcticus. Lineage (NCBI taxonomy): Bacteria > Pseudomonadati > Verrucomicrobiota > Verrucomicrobiia > Verrucomicrobiales > Verrucomicrobiaceae > Neoluteolibacter > Neoluteolibacter arcticus. The sequence goes on from NZ_JAPDDT010000008.1 coordinate 22,986, forward strand.
GGCTCGCCTCGCCGTCGCCTGGAGACGCGCTTCCTGGTGAAGAATGAGACCGGCAGCTACGGCATCTCCTACCGCTGGAACTCGGTCAATGGCGGCACGCAGACTGATGCCGTGCTCGCTGGCGACCATGGCGAAAGCATGGCCGTTAACATCACCCTCGACGGTGCGCCCGCCAACTTCACCTGGGAGATCCCCTCGCGGGCGGCGTGCATGACGTGTCACACGCCGGAGGCTGGTCACGCGCTCTCTTTCAATGCTCGCCAGCTCAATGCCCCGGGCAGCATCGCCGGAGTCTCCGGCAACTTGCTCGGCTCGCTTGCGACTACCGGCTATCTCAACGGATTTAGCGGCGATCCATCGGGCCTTCCGCGGCACTATCGTCCCGACGAGTCCGGGCAGTCGCTTGAAGCACGGGTCCGCTCGTATCTCGACGTGAACTGCGCCTACTGCCACCAGTCCGGCGGGACCGGCGGGGGAAACTGGGACGGCCGGGCTCATTTGTCGCTGCTCGAAACGGGACTGCTCAATGGCACGACCGTGGACGCCCCGCTACATCCTGACGACCGGCTGGTGGTGGCGGGAAATGTTCCGCACTCGATCCTTTTCAACCGCATTGCCGGAGCGAATGGCTACAGCCGCATGCCGCCGCTCGCGAGCATCCAGCCTGACCTTGAGGCCGCTGAACTCGTCGCCGCGTGGATCACACAGGAAGTCCATCCTTACGCGACCTACGAGGAATGGCGTAGCGTGGAATTTGGCAACGATAGCTCGCCGGAAGGAGAGCTGGCCGCGAACCCCGATGAGGACGGCCTCGACAACTTCGGCGAATGGGCCTTTGGCACGAATCCGGCGCTCACGGATGATTTTCGCGCCACTCCGTCGCTTCTGCTAGTCCAGCCCGCCGCCGGTGAGTTCCGCTTCAATCACCGCCGCCTGCGCATGCACGCCACCGCGGGACTCCACTACGAATATCGTAGCAGTGAGAACCTGATCGACTGGTCGCCGATTTCCGTGACCGAGGAATCCACCTCCGTCTCTGAGGACGATCCGGCCTACGAAACCGTCACGCTGTCGATCGTCCCCGGTGCCGTGACCGGCAGTTCGAAGCTGTTCCTTCAGGTGAGGATTCAGCCGTGAGCCGACCCTAGTAATTCCTTTTTCATGATCGATCACCCATGCCGGCCGCTGGCCTCGAACGTCGAGTTTGAAGAACTGCTGATCGCCCATCAACGATCGCTGCTGTTTTACATCAAGTCGCTGGTCAGCAACCACCACGAAGCGGAGGACCTGTTGCAAAGGACCAACCTGATCCTGTGGCAGAAGCGAGCCAACTTCGCCGCGGGCTCGAATTTCCGGGCCTGGTGTTTCACCATTGCACGGCTGGAAGCTCTCAACCAATTGAGGCAGCAACGCCGCGATCAACGGTTGTTCTCGGAACGGTCGAACAACGAGGCCGTCCCCGAGATCTTCCGATCCGCAGAAGAGGAAGACATCGCACCCCTGCTTGCGCTGAGGGATTGTCTCGAGAGACTTCCGTCGCGGGACAAGGAGCTGCTGTTCGTGCGCTACGCCACCGACCGCCCACTGAAGGAATATGCGGAGAACCTCAGTCGTAGCCCGGGCACGCTCAAGGCACGCCTCTTCCAGCTTCGCGAAAGCTTGAGAAAGAGCATCGAAGCGCGGCTGAGGGAATCCGATCTAACAGCGGTCGGAGGCTGACCGGCAGAGCCGGTCATGGCTTCTCAAGGAGGAGCTTGATATCGGCTTTGACCTTTTCCAATGCAGCGGCGGAAGTCGCGGGATCAACCAGGGCGGAGGTCTGCTCCGCGGTGATCACGGTTCGTCCGGCCTGCACGTTGATGGCCCAGATCGCGTAGTTGCGATTCATGTCGTCGCCCATGTTCTTGTTGAATCGCGTTAAGCTGTCCTTGAAACGATCATCGAGGACGATGTCGGCCAGGAGGTGGCGCTTCTCTACGCTCAGCGGAGGGCGGGCCAGTTCCTGGAGGATGCCCTTCATCACGTCTGGCGAACCGGAATCCTTGTTGGGTTTGAATGAGAGCTCGCGGAGAAATCCGGCATTTCCCGGGAGGCCCACGCGAACCAATTCCATCGCGCAATAGCTGCGGACGAAGAGATCCGTTTCGTGCTGTGCCGCATCACGAAGAATCCCGTCCCGTGTGTCCGCTTCGTCCGGACTTCCTTCCTTGGCGGCGGGGTGGAGGCGGGAGATTCCGATGATCAGTGCGGCCTGTCCCGACCACCAGAGTTCGTTTCTCTCGCGCTTCAATGCTGCACGCAGCCGGTTGACGTGTTGGGGCTTGAACAGCACGTGGGCCCACAGACCCAAGCGCTCTGCGAGCAGGTTGTAATGCTCCGCGTTCCAATCGACATCGTCCCACAGGTTCTTGCGCTCCAACAAATCGAGCAGTCGGTCGGCCTTCAGGCGCAGCTCGGGTGGTTCTGGCCAGAAGGTGTCCTCGGATCCCGTGATGGGCGCTCCGCCGGCACGATTGCTGGCAGCGAGTAACCGGACTTTCGCTTCAACCTCCGGAGGGAGCTGCTTCAGCTCGCCCAGGATCTGGCGTGCGACGGGGATCCTAGCAGCGGCCACCTGTTTCATCTGCTCGGTGGGATCGGAGCCGAGGTCAGGTCGGTAGTCGACTTCGTCCATGCTGCGCTGTAGCCGCAGTTGCCAATACCATAGGCAGTGGCGTGCTTCCGCATTGCGCTTCCACCATTGATCGAACGCCGCCTTGTCAGGGAATTCGCGGCCCGTGAGCAGCTTCAGTCCGTCTTGCGCATAGAGCGCGACCGTCCGCTGCTGCCAACGTCGCGACCAATCGAGGGAATCCTTCGGGGCCTCGGTGCCGTCGCCGCGGAGATCGCTTATGGTGAAGGACGCGAATCCCGTCTGGTCGCGGGCCAAGATCGGTGTGGACTCGGTGGAATCGTCCAGCAGATCTGCCAAGCGCGGGGCATCCTCGGGCTGATCAAGTGTCGCCAAAGCCTCCGCTGCCACGCCCTTTAGGTCCGGACTCTCGTCTTTCAGCATGGCCCGCAGGGCGGGAGCGTCGCCGGGAGCGGGCGCCTGCGGAGGTTTTTCTCCAAGCCATTTTCGCCAGGGTCTTTCGACGTATGCCGAGGTCCAGGGGCGCGCTTCGGCGTAACGTCGCACTTGGCTTTCGAATGGCACCTTCACCGAAGATGCTTCGTCGATTTCGTGGGGGAAATTGAGTCCCGATCCCCTAGTGGCTAGTGTCGGATTTTCGCCTAACGGGAGCGTTGGCGCCAACTCCGCCAGTTCGCGGCTCACCGCGGCGGCGCGTTTGATTCTATCCAGTGGAGACTCGACCTGGCCGGTGCCCAGCGCCGGGATGGCAAGCCATGCCGCGAGGACCAAGCGCATCCGAGGGGGAAGCCGAGACGTCATGGTCATGTCTGCCCCGATGCCATTCGGCGAGTCAATCAAGCCCCGGCAGTTGACGGAGAATTTACCGCAGGGGATCAGCCGGCCGCCTTGGCATCATGCTCGGCTTTGGATGCCTTGCGCGCTTCGGCGACGAAGTGATTGCACGCTTCTCGGCACAGCAGCGGGATCGCCCGGGAGCGATCGATTTCACCGACCACGCCATCGAAGCGGCTGGCCTCGCTATCTTCGAGCGGTGTGTCCGCGTCGAGCTGCCAGAGGATCTTTTTCACGCAGCAGTTGCCCGGGCCGCACACGTCGCGAACGAGATGCTGGGCACCGGCATCGCTGAGGTTTCGCGCGAAGCGATACATGCCGGTCTGGCGGTTGAGCTTGTCGCGGAGGTGTTCGATTTCCAATCGGCCGTCCTGTTGGGCAAACCACAGGCCGGCGGCGGCGGGATAGAAGAGGTCGAGTGCTTGCAGCAATTCTTCCGCCGAGGATAGGCGCAGCAGCCAGCCGCGCTTGAGCGATAGCTCACCCTTGGTGAAACGATAGTGGCCGTCTTCTGCCCACGTCGAGACATCGCGTGCGGCGGCCGGGCCGCTGAACTCTTCTAACAGAGCGAGGTTGTTCCCTTCGTCATCGATGTGGCACAGCAGATAGCCGCCATCCTGCGGACGGATGGAAACCTGGCCGATGTGGCGGATGCCGCCGGCGATAGAGGCGGAGAGGCGTTCAGCGAGCTTCATGGTATTTCGCGTCGAAGTCGGCGACCTGGTCGAGGATCACGTCGGCCAGATGCCGTTCGGTCCCGATGGCGGACGAGTAGTAGAGTGTCTTGCCACGCACGTGGTGGGGATTGTGGCGGAAGACCTCGCGTTGGCTGGCCGCTTCACCAGGCTCGGCCTCGATTCCTAACAGCACCGGGATGTCCTGGTAGCTGTGAAGGCCATCCGCGATGAAGAACGGCACGACGACGACATTCGGCGTGGTGGCGAGCGTGGCCCACTCCGCGATGAAAGGCTGCTCTTCCATGTAGGCATCGAGGACCTCGGCGTAGCCGGCACCGGAAGCCTTGATAAGGGCTGCCTGATCCTTGATCGCCTTGGTCGAATTCTGGTTCAGCCCGGTGCCGTGGCCCACGATGAAGAGCGTGGTCTGCGCCGGGTCGGCGTCGGGTGCGACTTCCTTGGCGCGGCGCAGCAGCAGGCCGGTCATGGAGGGGTGCACGCCCACTGGCAGCGTGTAGTGCCAGGTTTTCCCGGCCCGCGTCGTGGTCGGTCCTTCGAGGTGGAGTTCACGGGGGATGACATCCTGGGTGAAGTAGCCCTCGCTGATGAAGTCCGGCACCACGTAGACCTCCTCGGCATCGATGAGGTATTCCGCCTCGCGCATCGAGGGCTCTTCCTTCCAAAAGCAGCAGTGGACCTCGCCGAAGACACCCTGCCGGCGGATTTCCTCGGCGTGTTCGAAGTAGGGGGTGGAGGAGTCCGGATTCTCGGTCGAGCCGTGGCCGACGATGAGCAGGGCGGCGTGCGGCTTGGGCGTGAAGGGCATGGGCCAAGGGTGCGCGGGAGAGGCTCCCACGCAAGCCTCTCTTTGCTTGGCACTTGGAAGTTTGCTTTCCCGCCTTCACGGTCGCCGCGTGTTTCCGCAGCTCCAGCTTTGGCTCGATCCCGTCCCGCGCAACGGTCCGGAAAACATGGCCGTGGACCAGTGGCTGGCCGAGACCTGTGACGTGCCGGTGCTCCGGAGCTACCGGTGGACGCAGGGTTGGGGGAGTTTCGGCTATTTCGTGAAAACCGCCGATGTCCCCGCGAGCGGCGTCAGCTGGGTCCGACGCTGGACCGGCGGCGGGATCGTCGATCATCGAGCGGACTGGACCTATACATTGTTCATCCCGAGCGGCTTCGGTCTCGCGGAGGCGAGGGGTGGGGAGAGCTACCGGGTCATCCATGCGGCATTGGTTTCGGCGCTACAAGCCACTGGCACGGAGGCCCACCTTTTCGGAGAAATGCCCCTGGCCATCGGCGGGGAGTGCTTTCTCCAGCCGGTGGAGCACGATGTGATGGATGTGACCGGACGGAAGATTGCCGGCGCTGGCCAGCGACGAACTACACGCGGCTTGCTGCACCAAGGGTCGGTGATGGCGAAGGCTTGTCCTGAGGCGTTGGCTGAGTCGCTGGCGGAGCAGGTGATCGAGCGCGAGTTTTCTCCAGATGCTGAGTGGATCGCTGAAACGGCAGCCAGTCGCTATGCCAGTGCCGCATGGCACGAGCGGTGTTAAGGAGGGCGGAGGTTCCGTCCGTGCCGTGTCGACAGAATGTCGACACCCCTTACTTGAGATACACCTCGCGTGGCTTCGCTCCATCGCCGGGACCGACGACGCCGCGGGCTTCGAGGATGTCCACCATGCGGGCGGCGCGGGTGTAGCCAAGGCGCAGGCGGCGCTGGAGGAGCGAGGTGCTGCACTTCTGCTCCTGACGTGCGACGTCGATGCACTTCATGATGAGTTCTTCATCGGCCGGGGAAATGTCGTCTTCGTCGTCGCCATCGTCGCCACCGCTGTCGATGGAGCGCTGGATATCGACTTCGAAGTTCGGCTCGGCTTGGGCGGCGCAGTGATTGACGAGACGCTCGACTTCCTCGTCGGAGACGAAGGCGCCTTGGGAGCGCTCGAGCTTCGCGGAGCCGGGGGGGAGGTAGAGCATGTCGCCCTTGCCGACGAGCTTGTCGGCGCCCTTGGTGTCGAGGATGACGCGGGAGTCGAGCTGGGAGGAAACCTGGAAGGCGATGCGGCAGGGGATGTTCGCCTTGATGATGCCGGTGACGACATCGGCGCGCGGGGTCTGTGTCGCAATGATGAGGTGGATGCCGGCGGCGCGGGCCTTCTGTGCGATGCGGGCGATGCACATTTCGACATCGGCCGGCGCGGTCTGCATGAGGTCGGCCAACTCGTCGATGAGCACGACGATGTAGGGGTAGCGGTCGGGAACCTTGTCCTCCTCGATGGGGAGTTCGTCTTCGTCCGCTTCGGGACCGAGCTCGCCGGATTCGAGGGCCGAGGCGATGGACTCGATGGATTCCATGTCCACTTCCTCGTCGGCGTTCCATGGCGGGGTCTCTTCCGCGACTTCCTCGGCCGGGGTTTCGGTCTTCTCGGGGCGGACGCGGCTGTTGAAGGAATCGAAGTTCCGCACGCCGGTCTTCGCGAAGACTCGGTAGCGCTTCTCCATTTCATTTACGACCCACTTGAGGGCGGCGACGACTTTCTTCGGATCGGTGACGACGGGGACGACGAGGTGCGGCAGCTTGTTGTACATCTGCATCTCGACGACCTTCGGGTCCACCATGATGAAGCGCAGCTCATGGGGGCCGAACTTGAAAAGCATCGAGGCGATGATCGAGTTGATGCAGACTGACTTGCCAGAGCCGGTGGCACCGGCGACCAGCAGGTGGGGCATCGCGGCGAGGTCGCCGATGACCGTCTTGCCATAGACGTCCTTGCCGAGGGCGAGCGGGATCTTCTTCTTCGCCGAGCTGAATTCCGGATCTTCCAGGAGTTCGCGCAAGGGGACGGAAACCTTCTGCGAATTGGCGAGCTCGATGCCGACGGTGTCCTTGCCGGGAATCGGGGCAAGGATGTTGATGCGCTCGGCGCGGGTGGCGCGGGCGAGGTCGGCCTCGAGCTGCGAGATGCGGGAAACGCGCAGGCCGGTGGACGGGTAGATTTCGTAGCGGGTGATGGTGGGCCCGCGAGTGATGTCGCCGGGCGTGACCTCGATGCCGAACGCCCGCAGCGTGTCCACGATCGTGCGCTGGGTCGCCAGCAGTTCGTCGCGGTTTGCCTCGGGCGCTTCTTCTTCCGGAAGGGGATCGAGCAGGTCGAAGCCGGGCCGGTCGTAGTCTTCGAAGCCGGCGGTGGAGAGGGAGAGGTGACCGGAGGCCTTGTGGTCGAAGGGTTTGTCGCCGGGCTTCGATGAGGCGAGGCGACGCTGGGAGGCATCAATGATCTGTGGCGCGGGCGTTTCGCGGAGCGGAAGCTCTTGCTGGGGATTCGGCTCGGGCTCGGGTTCGAGTGAGGCAGCCGGAGTATTGGCCTTCGCGGCTTCGCGCTCCTTGCGGCGGCGCTCGCGTTCGCGATCGCGCTCGACGGAGCGGAGTTCCTCCTTGCTGGCTTCGAAGCCGGCCTGTTCGCGGCGTTCGCGGAAGCGGGCGACGAGATCCCCGACCATGCGCGAGCAGCCCTTGATGAAGCCGACGGGCTTCTGGCCGGTGAGCAGGATCAGCGCGACGAGGTAGGTTCCGCCGAGCAGAATCAGCGAGCCGACCTTGCCGATGAGCCGCAGGAAGACGAACTCGCCGAGCAGGTAGCCGGTGACGCCACCGGGGCCGGTGAAATCCTCGGAATTGCCTTTCAGCGCGTGCATGAAGGCCGCGCCGCTGAGGGTGAGCACCGCGAAGCCAATCATCGTCCGCGGCCACAGCCGGGCGTCGAAAACCAGCTTTGCCACGCCGAACCAGATCAGGGCGACGGGGACGATGTAGCCGGCCGAGCCGAACAGCGAGACCTGCGCGAAGCCGAGCAGGGCGCCGATGATGCCGATGAAATTGTGCCGCGGCTCGCCCGGACCGCGATCCTGGGCGAAGGCCTCGAGGATGCCCCATTTCGGCAAGTCCTTGGGCGTGTACGAGATCACCGACAGGAAGGCGAGCAACCCGGCGCAAATCAAGATGATCCCGATGACCTCATTCGACCATCGGGGGGCTTCGGGCACTTCGCCCCGTTTGCGGTTGTCACTCTTTGCCATTTCCAGATTTCTCCCCGCGCGAGCATCCCCCGCAAGGGACGGGGGGGCAAGATTGATTTCGTGGTCTGGAAAGTCTGGAAATCCTTAGTTTTCAGTCTGGTTGCCAAGTATTGCACACCCGGGACTTTCGCTTTCGAGCTTCCGCGGCATGGTCCGGGGCGTGGAACCGATCGTTTTCGAGCCCCTTTACATGCAGCGCGTCTGGGGAGGACGCGAACTGGAGACGCAGTATGGCCGGATCCTGCCGGACGATGCGCCCTACGGCGAGTCGTGGGAAATCGTGGACCGGGATAAGGAGCAATCGGTGGTGCGCGGCGGCCCCTACGCCGGGAAATCCCTGCACGAGCTGTGGACGGGGCACCGCGACGAGGTCTTTGGCGGGGGGTTGCCGGACAGCGACCGCTTCCCGCTGCTGATCAAGGTGCTCGATGCCCGGGACGATCTCTCGATCCAAGTCCACCCGCCGGCTCATCTGGCCGCGGAGCTGGGAGGCGAGCCAAAGACCGAGATGTGGTACATCGCCGGGGCGGATGCGGGGGCGAAGCTCTATGTGGGCCTGAAAAATGGGGCGACCCGCGGGGCCTTCGAGCAGGCGATCGAGGACGGGACGGTGGCCGAATGCGTCCATGCGATCGAGGCGAAGGCAGGGGAGTCGATCTTCATCCCCTCCGGGCGGCTCCACGCGATCGGCGCGGGTTTCCTGATCCACGAGATCCAGCAGAACAGCGACACGACCTATCGGGTGTTCGACTGGAACCGCCTCGGCCTCGATAGCAAACCGCGGCAACTCCACGTGGCGGAGTCGCTGGCGAGCATCGACTTCGAGGACTTCGAGCCGGGGATGGATGAGCCGGATGGAACCGTCATCGCCGAGTGCGATTACTTCCGGGTGGAGAAGCTGGTGCTGGGAGCGGGTGAAAGCGCGGGCAACCGGGATGCCGGGCGGTTTTCGATCTTCTCGGTCGCGGAGGGAGAGGTGACCTGTGGCGCCAGCCGATTTTCGAAGGGCGACTTCTTCCTGCTGCCGCAGGGCAGGGGGGAGATCGTGGCGGAGACGGAGGCGGTGTTGTTGCGGACGACGCTGCCGAGCTGAGATCAGCGGTCGACGTACATCTCCCAGGCGGTGCGGATGCTCTCGATTTCGGATGGCCGGTATTCCTTCTTCCCCTCGAAGCTCCAGACGACGCCCGGCCAGGCGGGGTCTCCGGTCGAGCGGCCGACGATGTGGATATGCATCTGCCGCACCTGATTGCCGATGCAGGCGACGTTGAGCTTTTCCGGGTGGAAGTGCTCAGCCACGAACTGCGACACGAGGCGGATGGCGATGGCGACGTCGCCGTAGGTGTTGGGGTCAAGTTGGTGGAGATCCTCGATGCCTTCTTCAACTTCCGGGACGATGATGAGCCATGGGAAGATCGCGTTGTTCTTCAGGAGCACGCGGCAGCCGAGGAGTTCGCCGAGCTCGAAGGTGCCGGCGGCAAGGCGAGGGTGGAGGGTGAAGGACATGGGGGAGCGAAGCTTGGTTCGGTGGTGGGCCGCAAGTGCGGGTGGGTGAGGAATGCGGAATTTGTGGTGTATGTCCTGCCTTCCGCAGCTCTGGCAGAGGAGGAGGGGAGGAGTTGTCGCGAGAGCTTTGGGGAGAAACGGCATCGGGGACCATTCGGCCGGTCTGAAGACCGGCGCTCCCGGGAATGGGCTTTCGGGAAGGGCGGGGCCATTTTCATGGCGCGGGTTCGCGTGCTTCATTAGACCCGCGGCGTGCCCGTCGTTTCGTCCAGCTATCGCGCTCCGGCTTGGCTCCGTGGCGGGCATTTGCAGACGATCGTGCCCGCCTTGATCCGGCGCGTGCCGCGGGTGACCACGCGGCGGGAACGGATCGAGCTTTCCGATGGCGACTTCTTGGATCTCGATTGGGCGACGAGCGGGAGTGACCGGCTGGTGATTCTATCCCACGGGCTGGAGGCGGACTCAAATGCCACCTACATCCAAGGGATGGCCGGGGCCTTGCAGCGCCGCGGTTGGGACGTGCTGGCGTGGAACTATCGCGGCTGCGGTGGAGAGTCGAACCGGCTGCTGAAGTTCTATCACAGCGGTGCCTCGGATGATCTCGATCACGTCGTGCGTCATGCGCTCGCGGTGCATCCGGCGGCGCAGGTCGATCTGGTGGGCTTCAGTCTTGGAGGGAATATGACGCTCAAGTATCTCGGCGAGCGCGAGCCCTTGCCCCGGTTGCATCGAGCGGTCGCCTTCTCGGTGCCGTGCGATCTTGCGTGTTCGTCGGCCCGGCTGTCCTTGCCAATCAACCGCTACTTCTACATGCGGCGCTTCCTGGTTTCGCTGAGGAAGAAGCTCGCGGAGAAGCAGCCGCGGTTCCCCGACGAGATCGACCTTCGCGGTGCCTGGAGGATCCGCGATTTCCGGGGCTTTGACGATCGCTTCACCGCGCCGCTCCACGGCTTCAAGGATGCGGCTGATTACTGGGATCGTAGTAGTTCGAAGCCTTTCCTCAAACGCATCTCCATTCCTGCCTTGCTGGTGAATGCGGCGAACGATCCCTTCCTCGGTCCCGGCTGTTTTCCGCGGGAGGAGGCGGAGGCGAGCCGGCAATTCCATCTCGAGGTGCCGGATGATGGCGGGCACTGCGGTTTTTCGAATGGCGGCCGGGAGAGCTGGGCCGAAACCCGTGCGGCGGAGTTTCTCGCAGGCGAGGCTTTGCCAAATCCACCGGACCAGTGAAACTACCGCCGTGACCGACGACGTTGATGCCGTTTGCCGCCGCGCCATGGGCTTTCTGGAGCTCGGCCTGCCTGAGGATGCCCTGGCGGAGCTGGATGAATTGAAGGTCGCCCATTCGGCCGCGCTGCACTTGCGGGTCGATGTCCTGTTCCGGTTGAAGGATTGGTCCGCCGCCGCGGCGATCTGCCTGCCGATGACGGAGCACGAGCCGTCCGATCCCGGCTGGTGGATCCAGGCCGCCTATGCCCAGCGGCGCGCGCGCTCGATCGAGGAAGCGGAGATGGTTTTGCTCGCCGCCCTGACCCGCCATCCGGCGAACGGGGGGATCCTCTACAACCTCGCATGCTATGCTTGCGTGCAGGGCCGGCCCGATCAGGCGCGCGACTATTTCCGCCGCGCCGCAGTCACCGACCCCGACCCGATGCTCGCCATGGGTATCGGCGATCCCGATCTTGAGGAAATCCGTCCGTGGTTGCTCGAACTGCAAGCCGACCACCGCAGCCGCACGACTTCGTCATGAGCTTTCGCGACACGTTTGTCCGCATCGCCGCCGACTGCCCGGGAAGTGCGGGCGTCGAGCCACCGCGCCGTGGGGGAAAGAAGCCGGTGCATCTCATCCAGCTCGAATTGCTGAGGGCGGCACCGCATCACTTCACGCACCAGTCGCTGGTGGTCGAGAGCGAGCTGCTCCGCGAGCCTCCGACCGGGGAAAGCCGCAACCAGATCGTCGTGCGGATCTGCTCCAAGCCACTGCCCTGCCTGCGCTGCTCACCGCTGGCGAAGCGATACGGCTGGGGCTTTCACTTCGATGGCGAGGGCAAGATCGCGGTCCACGCCGCAGGCTCGGCATCCTACGAAAAGCTCGCCGCCGATCCGAAGCTCGATCAGGTTTCAGCGATGCGTAGCAAGCGCGCCTGAACTGAGCCCATGAATCGCCTCACCGTTGTCACCCTTGGCGTCGACGATCTCGAAACGTCCGCGGGATTTTACTTACAGGTTTTCGATACGCCGCCGAACCGTGATCACGAGGACGTCTGCTTTTTTCCGCTGCCCGGCTGTTGGATCTCGCTCTTTCCACTGGCGCACCTGGCCGAGGACATTTCGCCGTCAGTGCCGAAGAGCCGCGGCGGCTTCAGTGGCGTGACCTTCGCGCACAACGTGAAGACCCGGGATGAAGTCGTCACCGTGATCGAACGGGCGCGGGCCGCCGGGGCGGTCGTCGTGAAGGAGCCACAGGACACGTTCTGGGGCGGCTTCAGCGGCTACTTCGCCGATCCGGATGGCTATCACTGGGAAGTCGTCTGGGGGCCAATGTTCGACTTCACCGAAGACGGCGCGCTGCTTTTCAAGCAGGGCTGACGCTCAAATAGCGGTGTGCCGGGTCTAATAAAGGAATAAAATCTCTTTATTATGGAATGGGATCGACCGGCCGCAGCTTTGCGGCCATGCATGGTCGGGACGAGATCACGATGCTTGGCTATGGGAAAATGAGTGGCTGCGGCGTGGCGGCGATGAGCGCGCTGGCGGAATGCCATGGCGAGGGCGTCCAGCTCAGTTCGCAGCAGATCGCCGAATCGCGGAACCTGTCGCAGCCGCTGGTGGCGAAGGTGCTGACGGTGCTTTCGCAAGCCGGTCTCGTCCACGGCACGCGTGGTCCTGGCGGGGGCTACCGGTTGGCGCGGCATCCGTCGAAGATCACGTTGTTTGACGTGGTGGATCTCTTCGAGGGCCACCGCGATCCCAGCGCCTGTCCCTTCGGTCCCGGCTGGTGTGGGACCGGCGCTCCTTGTCCGCTGCATCACCTGCTGGCCGACATGAGCGAGTCGGCGGCGAGCCACCTCAAGAAGGCGAATTTCGGGTCATTCGTGGGGCACGGGAAGCCGGCGGAAAAGCCGTAGTTCTTCCTGGCGGGAAGATCATGGTTCCTTTGGCCACGTCGCTTCCACCCATGGCACCTTGTTCGCTTCGAGGAATTGGATCGCCGCCTCGCGCTGGTGCTGGTTTTGAAAGGCAAACCACGCCTCGCGTTGCTCGGGGAAATCGAACAGGGTGTCCTTGAACGAGCGGAAGGGCTTGGGCAGCCGCAGCGCCCGGGCAAGAGCGCGGCGGGCCTCGCCCTCGGGCAGGGTGTCCACATAGTCTTCCATGACCTGAAAGCCTTCGCGTGACGAACGTGGCTCGATGTAGAGGAAGACTTCCGGCTGTTCCCCGATATCTTCATATTCCTCCGGGAGGTCGGCGTATTCGGAAACGGGAATGAGTTCGCCATTCCGCAGGTCCAAATACCAACGGTGCTCGGCAATTCCGCCGCCATCGTAGAGGGCATTGCCTAGTTCTTCGAGGTGAACTGGGATCGGATCCATGCGGGGGATTTTTAACCGGACCTGGCCCGATGAAAAGTCTCCAGCTTTGGCATTCGCGGGTTGAGCCGCCAACGGCTCCGTGAAGGGCTGTCCCCCGAGGAGCGACCAGACGGGGAACATAACTCGCACGAAGGTTTCACCGTTCCTAACTTGCGCTGTTAGCTGGGGATGCCCAACCATGACGCCAGACAAGCGGGAGAGTTCACGGCTCAAGAAGGGCTGGCCCGCGAGGTGATCATCCGCGTCTTGTTAGCCTTCGCTTCGTTGCCATGATGCTGTTTCCGTTCAACCGACATTTGATGGCATGGTGTCTGGCTTGCCTTGCCTTCGAGCCACTCATCGCGCGCACGGCCAATGGGCTTCTGAATGTGCCGGCGACTCCGCCGCCCACGACGGTGCAGGTGGTCGATGCGTTTCCCGGTGTGACCTTTAACCGGGCCCTCGTTTTCGCCAGTCCGCCCGGGGATGAGAAACGGCTCTTCGTCGGTGAGATCGGTGGCAAGATCAAGGTGATCCCCGATGTTACGGCCGCCGCTCCGACGGCTTCGGTGGCGATCGATCTGGCGGCGGCCATCACCACGCCGGCGCGCACTCCGGCCGAGTCATGGGACCTCGGGCCGAACCTGGAATGTGGCCTGTTGGGATTTGCCTTCCACCCGGACTATGCCGCCAATGGGTATCTCTTTGTCTTCTACTCGGCGGCGAAGGCCAGCGATCCCGGGGTCTGGTATCAACGCCTGTCGCGGTTCACCGTGCCACCCGGGGAGCGGGAGCAGGCGGCTCCGCTGGTAGATCCGGGTTCGGAGTTGATCCTGCTGGAGCAAAGGGACCGCGGCCCCAACCACAATGGCGGCGACGTGCATTTCGGGCCGGATGGATACCTTTACCTGTCGGTGGGTGACGAGGATAACCCGAGCGATCACTTCAACAACTCACAGCGGATCGACATGAATTTCTTCGGCGCGATGCTGCGGATCGACGTCGATAAGAAAACCGGAAACCTGGAGCCGAACGCGCATACGAATCCCGCGGCTTCGGTCGAGGGCTTCAGCGCGGTGGATGGCATTCCGCGGGACGAGTCGCCGACAGGGTCGGGGGTCTTCAAGGCTCGCTACAGTATCCCGATCGACAATCCTTACGTGCCGAGCAGTGAGGAGGGGACTTGGGACGGCACATTGAATGGGGCCGCGATTGCCCCGGAAAGCCTTCCCTATGTTAGATCGGAATTTTGGGCGATCGGCTTGCGGAGTCCGTGGCGTTTCCACATCGATCAGAGCAACGGGGAGATCATGCTCGGGGATGTCGGGCAGAGCATGGCTTGGCCGGCTGCACCCCATGCCGCCGAGGAACTGAATATCATTAAGCGTGGCGGGAACTTCGGGTGGCCCTACCGCGAAGGCACGTTTCCGGGGCCGAAAACCGCGCCTCCGGGATTCACTTCGCTCGATCCTTTCTATCAGCTCGATCACAATATTGATGGCGACCCCAACTACCGGGCCCGGTGTTTCATCGGCGGGGTGATTTACCGCGGCAGTCGTTTTGCGAGCCTGACGGGTTCCTACGTTTTCGGCGACTTCATCTCGGGGAACATCTGGGCTCTCACTCGGCCGGGTGGAGTGCCTGCGGTCCAACGGATCGCGGGGCTCGGGCAAGTGGTCACCTTCGGCACCGACCCATCGAATGGCGACGTCTTGCTCACCGACTACAGCGGCACCCGGATCAGGCGGCTCGTGACCGCCACCCCGGGGTCCGCGTTTCCTAACACTCTCGGTGCGACCGGCCTGTTCACCGATCTGGCCACGCTCACCCCGGCCCCTGCGGTGGTGCCCTATTCCGTCAATCTGTCATTCTGGAGCGATCATGCGGTGAAGCGCCGATGGTTCTCCATTCCCGACGGGACGAGCCGCATGACGTGGTCACGCGAGGATGCATGGACTTTTCCGGCCGGGCAGATCTGGGTGAAGCACTTCGACTTGGAGACGGAGCGGGGCAATCCGGAGTCGCCGAAGAAGCGGATCGAGACCCGCGTGCTGGTGAAAAACCCGGAGGGGATCTACGGCGTCAGCTACCGGTGGAATGCTGCCGGAACCCAGGCCACCCTCGCGGCAGATGGAGGCGAGACCTTCGCCGTGGAGGTCATCAAGGATGGCGCGCCGTATTCGCAGACCTGGAACATCCCGAGCCGCGCCCAGTGCAATATCTGCCATACACCGGAGGCCGGATACGCGCTTTCGTTCAATACGCTGCAGCTTAACTTGGAGGGCACGATCGAGGGGTTCACCGGCAACCAGCTCGATTTCCTGGAGAGCCAAGGCTATCTCACGAACTCACCGGACTCGCCGAATGTCTTGCCGAGACATCTGCGGCCGGAAGAGGAGGAGCACCCGATCGAAGCGAGGGTTCGCTCCTACCTGGCGGTGAATTGCGGGTATTGCCACGCCGGGGCAGCGGGCACGGCTCCCACTGCTTGGGATGGGCGACATGGGCCGATCCTTGATCAGACCGGGCTCATCCGTGGCGAGGCGACGTCCGCGCAGGCTCCCTACAAGCTGGTGCTTCCCGGCGATCCGGCGCACTCGCTTGTCCTGCGGCGGATGGCGGGAACGGGCGGCTTCAGTCGGATGCCGCCCTTGGCCACCTCGGAGCCGGATGCGGTCAACATTGAGTTGATGACCGAGTGGATCAACCTGTCGCTGCCGGATCGCAAGTCGTATGCCGAGTGGCGCTTGGAGGTCTTCGGTTCCGCCACCTCTCCGGAAGGTGAGCCCGGAGCCGATGCGGACGATGACGGGCAGTTGAATCACGCGGAGTTCCTTGCCGGGTCGCAAGCGCTGGATCCCGGCAGTTTTCTGGTTCCGGTCCTGTCGCTGTCCGAGGGGGCGGTGCTGCTTGACGCGGTGATTCCGGCGAACCGCTCCGTCCAGGTCGAGCGATCCACGAACTTGCTGGATTGGTCGCTGTGGGATGTCCCCGGCAATCACGGGCTCGCGCATCCTGGTGGCCCTGCCGCCTTCACGGGGCCGATGAGCGGTGGGGGTGAGTTCTTTCGAATCAGGCTCCGGGAGCGTTGATTCTGGCTCGCGATGTTGGCGGGAGGCAGGACTCAGGGAGAAATGATCACCACCGTGCCCTTCGCGACGAGGGAGTAGAGCTTTTTCAGATCCGCTTCGCGCAGGCTGAGGCAACCCCAGGTCAGGTTCTGCGGTCCGTCCGGCCAGTCGCTCACCCAGCCGTGAATCCCGACGCCGCCGCCGAGTTCCGAATTCGCCAGCGGCATTTTTCCTGCGGCGTTCGCGGCGAGGATGGCCTCACACTTTCCTTTGTTGATGCGGCCGGCATCCAGCGCGGTGCGGGCATCGTGGGCGTTGGGGTAGTTGATCCGCATCCACCGCGAGCCGAGGAATTTTCCCCACTCCCCATCGAATGGCCCCACCGCTTTTTGAATGATGCGGTATTCGCCTTCCGGCGTACGGTTGTCGCCGTCTTCGGTTTTTGGTCCGAGCGGTTTCTGGCTCAGCGCGATGGGCAGGTCTTCCACGACTTTCCCGTCACGGCAGTAAAGCAGGCGGTAGTCTTTCTTGGAGGCGATGATGAGGCTCTTTTCCTTGGCGGGGACGGTGAGGGTGCGGTGCGCGCGGATGAATGCGGAGGGTGGCTCACATCCGGCTGCGGGGCCGGCTTCCGCTGGTGGTGGCCATTGGGTGCGGATCTCCAGATACAACTGCGTCGTGGTGCCGGCACCGCGATTGGCGATGGTGCCTAACGGCTGACGGCGCTTCACCGGATCGCCTGCTTTCAGGGTGACGTCGGCCAATCCCGCCGAGGTGGACCAGACGGTGCGCAGTGCGCCGTTTTCCACAAAGCGGTGTTCGATGGTGACCGCCGGGCCGCGGGGGGTCTCCTTGACTTCCCTGACCACTCCGGCGGCGATGGCAAAGATGGGCTGTCCGGCATCCGTGGTTCCACCGCCGGAGCCATTCCACGCCTCGCCGGTGTGAGGCTGGCCGGTGTCGGCGTCGGCTTCGCCGGGTTTGCCGGTGACCTTCCAGCCGGCGTATTTTCGCCGGGTGGCCTTGGCGGTGTAGGGGGCTTTTCCTTCGGGGCCGCCGGCCGGGAAGTCGAAGCCGTCTGCGAGGCCGGGATCGAAGAGCTTCTTCGCCAGTTCCAGATGGGCGGGCACCGGCTGCGGGGGAGCAGCGGATTCCTCCGCGGGGATGACAGGTTCTTCCGCGAGGCCGTGAACGACCGAGATCAGGAGGGAGGCGATGATTGGCAGCAGGCGGCAGGCAGAGGACACGACGGAGCTAGGTAGAGAATCTCTCCAAAACGACCGGAGCGCTCGGCAGATTGCAAGAAGGTGTTTCCCGGGGGCGTACGGGATGGCCCGCATCTTCGTTTGGCTGCCCTTGCGAGCGGCACCTTCCGCGCCTACACAGGGGCCGGATGCCGTTCCAACTTACCAGCGACTACTCTCCCGAAGGCGACCAGGCCCAGGCGATCGCGAAGCTCGTGAAGTCGATCCGCGCGGGCAATACGCACCAGACACTGCTGGGGGTGACGGGGTCGGGGAAGACCTTCACGATGGCGAACGTGATCGAGCAGATCGGGAAGCCGACGCTGATCATGAGCCACAACAAGACGTTGGCGGCGCAGCTCTACTCGGAGTTCAAGAACTTCTTCCCGCACAATGCGGTGGAGTATTTCGTGAGCTATTTCGACTACTACCAGCCCGAGGCTTACATTCCGCGGACGGACACCTACATTGAGAAGGATTCGTCGATCAATGATGAGATCGAGCGCTTGCGGCTCTCGACGATGGGCTCGCTGTTGACGCGCGAGGACACGATCGTGATCGCGTCGGTCTCGTGCATCTATGGCTTGGGTTCGCCGGATGACTACGAGGGCATGATGGTGCCGGTGTGGGTGGGGCAGCAGATCCGGCGCGATGATTTGCTGCAGGCGCTGGTGGCGATCCTTTTCGAGCGGAATGACATTGCTTTCGGCCGCGGGAAGTTCCGCGTGCGCGGGGATGTTGTGGAAGTGCATCCGGCGTATCTCGATGAGACGGCGGTGCGGGTGGAGTTTTTCGGCGACGAGATCGATCGCATTACGACCATCGACACGTTGACGGGGAAGACGATCGATCGCGTGGACAAGCACACCTTCTTTCCGGCGAAGCAATTCGTGACGCCGGGGGACAAGATGAAGAAGGCGATCGTGGAGATCCGCAAAGAGGCGGATGCTTCGGTGACGGCGTTTGAGAAGGAGGGGAAATTGATCGAGGCGCAGCGGTTGCGGATGCGCACGGACTACGACATCGAGATGATGCAGGAGATGGGCTTCTGCCAGGGGATCGAGAACTACTCGCGTCACTTGACCGGACGTGCGCCGGGGTCGCGGCCGCACACGCTGTTAGATTTCTTTCCCGACGACTACCTGCTGATGATGGATGAAAGCCACGCCACGATCCCGCAGGTCGGGGGCATGTATGAGGGCGACAAGAGCCGCAAGACGGTGCTGGTGGAGCACGGCTTCCGCCTGCCGAGTGCGCTGGACAACCGGCCGCTGCGGTTTGACGAGTTCATGCACATGACGAGGCAGCGGCTCTACGTTTCGGCGACGCCGGGGCCGTTCGAGATCGTCAATTCGCGGCCCGAGAACCGGCGGTTCATTCCGGTGAAGGGGCGGGGGGATGACCGGGGATTCACGCACATCGATTTGAAGAAGCTGCGCATCACGCCGAGTGGCAGTGCGGAGTCGGTGGGAGATTTCGATCCGGAAAAACCCGGCAAGCCGCTGGTGGTGGAGCAGATCATCCGGCCGACCGGCTTGCTGGATCCCACGCTGATCCTGCGACCGCTGAAGCACCAGATCGACGAGACGATCGAGTTTTGTCGCCAGCGTGTGGAAAGGGGCGAGCGGGTGCTGGTGACGACTCTAACAAAGAAGACGGCGGAGGATCTTTCCGAGTATCTGCAAGGGACAGGACTGAAGGTGCGCTACATCCATGCGGACATCGATACGGTGGAGCGCGTGGAGATTCTGCGTCAGCTCCGGGCGGCGGCGTTCGACATTCTGGTGGGGATCAACCTGCTGCGGGAAGGTCTGGATCTGCCGGAGGTTTCGCTGGTCTGCATCCTGGATGCGGACAAGGAGGGCTTCCTGCGCAATGAGACGAGCTTGATCCAGACGGCGGGCCGTGCGGCGCGCCACTTGAATGGGCAGTGCGTGCTATTCTGTGACTCGGTGACCGATTCTATCCAGAAGTTGATCGACGTGACCGAGTATCGCCGCAGCCGGCAGATGGAGCACAACGAGAAGCACGGCATCACGCCGCAGAGCGTGAAGCGTGCGGTGCAGGAGAGCTTGCAGCTTTACTCAAACCAACGCGAGCAAGCCGACAAGCTGGAGCGCTCGATGGTTTCGGAAGACGAGGCCGTTTATAACAAGGTCCGCGTGATCGCCGAGCTTGAGAAGGAGATGCTGGACGCGTCCGCCAAGCTCGAGTTCGAGCGGGCCGCTCACTTGCGCGACCAAATCAAGGCGCTGAAGGTGGGCAATCCCGCTGCCACGGCGGAGCGGAAGCCGGTGAAGTATCCGAAGGGTGGGGGACGGGGCAGGAAGCGTTAGAAAGAAGGACTGCCAAGCTGTCAGGTCACTTCGCTTCGGGCTTTGGCTCGGGCTTTTCCACCGGCATTTCGATGTCGTCCGTGAGTGCTTCGGCGTCGGGGCCGTCGCTGAGGATGACCAGAACTTGCTTCTCGTTCTTCGTGCGGACGACGAGGCGATATTCGCGATTCCAGGCATCACGTGGGACCTTGTCCATGAATCGCATCCAACGCTTGGGAACTGGAGCTTCGGTGGGTTTTTCCACGAGCGCGATCAGCCCCTGCTTGTCAGTGGGGTAGTCGCCCGTGGTGAGCTTGTACATTTCCAGCGCCGCCGCGATGGTCTTGCCGTCGGCTTCGACCCGCTGGCGCTTGGCCTTTTCTGTCTGGCCCTTCAGGAAGCCGGTCACGAGTCCGTCCGCCGCGAGGGGAGACGAGAGGCCGAGCAGGCAGAGAATCGCGAAAAGCGAAAGTGCGTGGCGCGGTATGGCGGGCGGGCGGTAAACGGGTCAGGGACGGGCGAAATGATATCGCGCGCTCTCTAAAATACCGCAGGCGATCTCTTCTGTCTCCAGGCCGGAGGTCTCCAACTCCAGATCTGCGATCTCGTGGTAGAGCGGGCTGCGCTCGATGAGGAGTCTTTCGATCTTTTCCCGGGGATTCTCGGTCTGGAGCAGCGGACGCTCGCGGTTGCGGGCGGTGCGCTGGAGGATGACGTCCACCGGCGCTTGCAGCCAGACGACGTAGCCGAGCTTGGACAGCAGCTTGCGGTTGGCCCGGCGGCCGACGATGCCGCCGCCGGTCGCGATGATCCGCCGGGGCGTGCCGGGTGCGGAGAGCTCATTGAGCACGGCACTTTCCAGCTCGCGGAAGGCCGGTTCGCCACGCCGGGCGAAGATCTCGGTGATCGCCATGCGGGCTTTTTCCTCGATCAGATGGTCGGTATCGACCAGCGGATAGCCGAGCAGGGCCTGGAGTTTGCGGCCCACCGTGGTCTTCCCGCAGCCCATCAAGCCGATCAGCACGATGTTCTTTGGGAGTCCGTCCGCGGGTTGCATGGCAGAAGCGTAACGGTGGTGGAAGGGCGCGGAAAGTTCCAATCCTGCAAATGTAAATACGGGCTGGCCCGTCCCGCGGGCCGTTGCCAAGCTCGCGCCGTGCCAGAGACCCGCATCCTGTCCGTTGACGAAGAAGACATGAAGACCGCCGTGGGCGAGGCCGTCGCCTTGCTTGCCGCCGGGGAAATTGTGGCCGTGCCGACCGAGACGGTCTATGGCCTCGCCGCCGACGCTTTCAATGCGGATGCGGTCGCGAAGGTCTTCGCCGCCAAGGAACGCCCGGCCTTCGACCCGCTAATCGTCCACATTTCCTCCCTCAAGGAACTCGCCGAGGTGGCGGAGCTGCCGGAGGACATCGCCGGCGTGGTGAAAAGTCTGGCCGGAGCGTTTTGGCCGGGGCCGCTGACGATCGTGCTGCCGAAGACCGACAAGGTGCCGGATCTGGTGACCAGCGGCCTGCCGACGGTGGCCGTGAGGCAGAGCGGCAGCGTGATTTTCCGCAACATCGGCAAGGCGCTGGGCCGGCCGATCGCGGCGCCGAGCGCGAACCGCTTCGGCCGCATTTCGCCGACTTCCGCTGGCGCGGTGATGAAGGAGCTCGACGGCCGCATCCCGCTGATCATCGACGGCGGCGCGTGCCGCGAGGGAATCGAGAGCACGATCGTGAAGATCGAGTCCCGGGGCGAGCAGCGGCCGCTGATCCACGTGCTGCGGGCGGGGCCGGTGACCAAGGAGGAGCTCCAGAAATTTGGCAAGGTGGTCATTGAAAAGCGCGTGACCGACCAGCCTGATGCGCCCGGCCAACTGGAGAGCCACTACGCGCCGCGGACGCCGCTGCTGATGTTTGAAAAGCCGGAGGATTTCCGGCCGGAGCCCGGGAAAAAATACGGGCTGCTGAGCTACCGCGGCGACCCGAAGGCCGGCTACATGGACCTCCACGAGTGGGAGGTGGTCGAGGAGCTGAGCCCTGGCAGCGGCAAGCTGATCGAGGCGGCGGTGCGGCTGTTTTACGTGATGCGCTTCCTCGATGAACAGGGGCTGGACGCGATCGTGGCGGAGCCGGTGAGTGAGACGGGGCTGGGCGTGGCGATCATGGACCGGCTGCGGCGGGCGGCGGTTTCGCAGGGGTGAGTTCCTGGTAGGTGCGGTGGTGACACCGCGGGAGCGGGGGGAGTGGTCTGCCGCTGGGGACCACTCCGCATTGTTACCAATGCGCCTACGGAAGGTGTCGCCTTGCGGAAGCAGAAGTCGCCCGCGGGGGTTGGCTACTTGCGCGTGTTAGGATCCCGCCTAGGCTGTGGTTCATTCCATGCGCCGCCACCGTGTTCTCCTCCAGACCGCCCTTCTGCTCGCCCTGATCTGGGGTGGTGTGGTTGCGATGCGGGCGTTCGCGGGGTCGAGGGAGGTCACCGCGGAGAAGGTCAACAGGGAGATCGAGGCGGCGGCATTTGATGACTGGGCGGGTCGGGAAGGCACCGACTCCGGACGGGAGAAGAAGCTCCGTGAGATCGCGGGCCTGGTGAACCGGCTCGATTTCGCCGAGCGGCAGAAGACGCGGGAGGACCGCACGACCGAGGGGTTTTTCCGCCGGATGAGTCCGCCGGAGAAGAAGCTCTTCATCGACCTCACGGTGCGGGAGTCGATGGGCAAGTTCATGGAGGCGATGGATGCGCTGCCGCCAGAGAAGCGGAAGGAATTCGTGGAGCAAGGGTTGCGCGAGATCGAGAGCGGCAAGACAGAGGAGGAAATGGCACGGGCGCGTGAGCTCGGCGACGACTTGCTGGAGACCATCGCGGGGGAAGGCATGCGCGCCTATTTTGAGAAAGCCAGTGCCGACACCAAGCTCGACCTCGCGCCGCTGATGGAGTCAATGAACGAGGTGATGCAGGGCCTGCGGGGCCAGGAATTCGGACAGCCACCGCGATGAAACTTTCCTCTCGTCATAGGCAGCCGGGCTTCACCCTCACCGAGGTGCTGATCGTCCTCGCCATCATCGTGGCTCTCGCTGCGATTGCCGTTCCGGTCGGTCGTTCGGTCATGGCCAAGTCGCGCAATGCTGCGTGTTTATCGAACCTTCGGCAGATCGGCACCGGCCTGGAGGCCTACTTGCAGGATCATGCCCAGACGATGCCGGAAATTGCGGCCGGCCGCAAAGGCAAGAACGAGGACACACCGGTGCTCGAAACGGAACTCGCGAGCTACCTTTCCAACCCGGAAGCATTTCACTGCCCCGCCGATCACAAGTGCTTCGAGGCATCCGGCTGCAGCTACCTGTGGAACTCCAGCCAGAGCGGGCGCAATCGCTTGAAGCTCGTCTTCTTCGGCAAGGAGGGCGACGACCGCCGCATCCCGCTCGTCACCGACAAGGAAGACTGGCACCCCGGCGAGTCCGGCGTGAATTTCCTCTACGCCGATCTCTCCGCATCCAGCAAG
Source organism: Luteolibacter arcticus (assembly GCF_025950235.1). Classification (NCBI taxonomy): domain Bacteria; kingdom Pseudomonadati; phylum Verrucomicrobiota; class Verrucomicrobiia; order Verrucomicrobiales; family Verrucomicrobiaceae; genus Neoluteolibacter; species Neoluteolibacter arcticus. The sequence continues at coordinate 46,407 of NZ_JAPDDT010000008.1, forward strand.
GTCGAGTTCGGCGTGAACCAGTGAAAGGCAAGATGGGAAATTGTAGATGGTAGACCGTAGATGCCTGACGCTGCCGCTTTCTGAAATCCGCCATCTAACATCCGCCATCTCCTCCCATGCTTCGCGTCACCGGTCTTTGCAAATCCTTCGGCGGGAAGCCGGCGTTGCACGATGTGTCGTTCGAGGTGAAGCGCGGTGAGATTCACGGATTGCTCGGCCACAATGGTGCGGGCAAGAGCACCACGCTGGGGATCATACTCGGCATGGTGGAGCCGGACAAAGGCGAGGCGCGCATTGGTGGCGTGTCGGTTCAGGAGGATCATGCCGGGGCGCTGAATCAGGTGGGCGCGATTTTCGAGAGTCCGGCCTTTTACGACTATCTCAGCGGCTGGGAGAATCTCCGCATCCTGGCCGGTTACTCGGGATGGTTTGATGAAAAGCTGGCGCGAGAGGTGGTCGAGCGGGTGGGGCTGACCAAGCGCATCCGCAGCAAGGTGGGCAGCTACTCGCATGGCATGCGGCAGCGGCTGGCGCTTGCCCAGGCGCTGTTGCCGGAGCCGCAGGTGCTCTTGTTAGACGAGCCGACCGACGGCCTCGATCCGGAAGGCATCAAGTGGTTCCGCGATTTCATCCTCGACCTGCGGAAGGACCGGGGGATGACCGTGCTTTTCAATTCCCACCTGCTCGCCGAGGTCGAGCAGATGTGCGACCGCGTGACCATCCTCCGGGAGGGTCGGCTGGTGCATGAGGGGTCGCTGGATGACCTGCGCGAGGAAGCCCCGGTCTATGAGGTGAACCTGGAGCCGTGGGATCAGGCGAAGGCTTTCCTCGAACTCAATGATGCGCAGGTGCTGGCTCCGGGGCGCATCGCTTTGCCGGCAGACGCCGATCCCGCATTGTTTGTCGCGGCGCTGGTCGGCTGTGGCATCCGCGTTGCCGCCTTCGCGCCGGTGCGAAGATCGCTGGAGGACCTGTATTTGGAAATCTCGACGAGCCACTCCGACGCATGAATTTCCTCCGCCAACTCCGCGGCGAACTCCGCAAGCTCTTCGGTCGGCCCCGGACATTCTTGGGCTATGGCGTTTTCATTGCTCTGGAGGCTCTGATCCTCATCGTTTACAAGTTCGGTCGCGGCCAGCAGTACATGCGGGATTTGATCGAACGGAACGGCTATTCGTTCGCGACCTATTTCAGCTCACTTTCGATTACCTTCATGATCATGGTGCTGAGCATGTTCTTGCTCGGCTCGATTTTCTTCGCGCTGGTCGCGGGTGATATTGTCGCGAAGGAGACCGAAGATGGGAACCTGCGGCTTGTGTTGTCACGCCCGGTCGGCCGCTTGCGCCTGCTGCTGGTGAAGTATGCGGCAATAATCATCTATACCTTCACGTTCGTCTTTTTCGTCGGGGTGACGGGCTACGGCATGGCGGTGGCGGCGATGGGCGCGGGTGGGGGGCTCTTCGTGATGGAGCCGACGATGAAGGTCTTTGCCGTCTATCCGACGTGGTCGGAGGGCGCCGGCCGCCTCGCTCTCGGAGCGACCGGAATCGCCGTCAGTATGATCACCCTTTCGTCGCTGGCTTTCATGTTCTCGTGTTTCAAGATCAAGCCGGCTGCGGCGACCATTGTAACGCTGGCATTGCTCTTCATGGACATGATCCTCCAGAAGTTCCCGTTCTTCCAGCCCTACGAGCAATGGTTCGTGACGTGGCGAATGAGCTGCTGGCTGTATTTGATGGATAACTACATCTCGTGGCCGAAGATCGCGGGGTCGTATGCGTTTCTCTTCGGCCTGAATGCCACCTTGTTCCTGATCGGCTACACCGCGTTCCGGCTGCGGGATTTCAAGACCTAGCCGGAAAAACACAGCGGGCGACCGGCGGGTCTCCCCGGGGGTCGCCGTCCCCGGGAGTCGCCGATCGCCCGCAGAGAGGGAGATCATTTTTTCGAACTGGTTCGTTGCCGAACGTGGACAGATTCGCACGCCGCCGCGGATTCCGGTATTCCCTGATCGCGTAGGTCGGGAACTTTGCTTTCCACCCGCCCGGTCCGGGCCAAAACTGGCCGCGATGCGGGACGATACGCGACGCTGGATCGAGGCCGACAAGGCGCACTGCTGGCACCCTTTCACGCCCCAACAGGCTTGGACTGACGGGGAGCCGTTGGTGCTGGTCCGTGGCGAAGGCGCGTGGCTGTGGGACTCGGAAGGCCGCAAGTATCTCGACGGAAACTCTTCCATCTGGACGAACATCCACGGGCACAATCACCCGGCGCTGAATGCCGCGATCACCCGCCAGCTCGGCGAAGTCGCGCACACCTCCTACCTCGGCTTTGCGAATCCCCGGGCGAGTGAACTGGCGGAGCGGCTGTGTGGTTTTTTCCCGGCCGGCACGCTGGAGCGCGTGTTCTTTTCCGACGACGGCTCCACCGCGATCGAGTGCGCGATGAAAATGGCGATCCAGTATCGCCAGCAGACTGGTGAGCCGGAGCGCACTGGCTTCATCGCCTTCGACCAGGCCTACCATGGAGATACCATGGGGGCGGCGTCGCTTGGTGGGGTGTCGCGCTTTCACGACCGCTTCCGTCGTCATGGGGTGCCGGTGACCTTTGTTTCGGGGATGGGGGCGCTGCGTCACTTGCCAGCAGAGGCGGTGAGATCTACCGCGGCCGTGGTGATCGAGCCCTTGATCCAAGGCGTGAATGAAATGCGCCCGTGGCCGGCCGGCATGCTACGCGAGCTGCGTGCCTGGTGCGATGCCCACGACGTTCACCTGATGTTGGACGAGGTGATGACCGGCTTCGGTCGCACGGGGAAAATGTTCGCCTGCCAGCACGAAGAGGTGATCCCGGATTTCCTGTGCCTCGCGAAAGGACTGACGGGTGGCTACATGCCGATGGCGGCGACGCTTGCGACGGCTGCGGTGTATGACGCCTTCCTCGGGGCTGATGATCGCGCGTTCTACTATGGTCATAGTTACACGGCGAATCCGCTGGGCTGCGCGGTGGCGTTGGCGAGCCTCGATGTGTTCGAGGAGGAGAGGGTCTTGGAGCGCTTGCGGCCGAAGATCGCCTTGATGGCGGAATTGTTAGATGAGCTGAGGACGACGACTCCAAGGGTTCGGGCTGTCCGTCAATGCGGCTTCGTGGCCGGGATCGAGGTGGATGGCGGTGGCGCGCAGGTTTGTTTGGCAGCCCGCGAGCAGGGCCTGCTTACGCGTCCGATCCGTGACACGATCGTGCTGATGCCGCCGCTTTGCACGACGGAGGACGAACTGCGGCTGGCCATTCGCGCGATCGCGATGGCGGCGGGCTAGGCTTTATCCGCGGATCGCGTAGACCTCGGCGGGCTCCACGTCCCAGACGAGGTGCTTGAGCGAGAGCTTCAGCAGGCCCCGCCCGTAACGGCTGCGCGTTGCCACGCCGGAAAGCAGGCGGGTGATCTGCGTGGTGAGATGGCGCTCCATCATCCGCGGCAAGGCGGCCTCCCCGTATTTTTCCGAGAGCTGGGCGCCCGCGGAATGCAGGGCATACATCCGGCCATCGTAGAAATACTCGATGATCTCGGCCCATGCCTCATGCCAGTCGAGCAGCTCGACGAACACCTTGTCGAAGGCCTTCGCGAGCTTCGCGGGCTGATCGAGGATGCCGGCTCCCTGTGAGAAAGCATGCTGGTCGATGAGGTCCGCCGAGTGCATCGCCATGAAAAGGCCGGGCGAGAGCATCGGGTCCACGAAGCCGAAGGCATCGCCGGTGGAGACCCAGCCGGGGCCGTGGCCGCGGTCGGAGATGAGCTGGTAATTCGTGTAGGTCATCACCGGGGTGACGCGGCGGCGTCCTTTGCCGGCGGGGGAGAGCAGAGGCTCGCTGTCGATGATCGATTCGAGCCGCTCCTCAGGCGTGCTGCCATGGCCTTGCAACGAGGCCTTGTCCACCACCACGCCGACCGAGAGGCGGCCGGGCAGGGGGATGCGCCAGCTCCAGCCGTGATTGAGCGTGGTGATGACGACCTGGCCCTCGCGCATGGCCTCGACGTCGAAATTCTCGAAATGGGCGAAGTAGGCGATGTCATTGCGGCTGCCCCGCTTGGCGCCGATGTCGAGGACCCGTGCGAAGGACCGCGCCCGGCCGGTGGAATCGACCAAGAGCTTCGGATGTTGGCCGCCGAGCTCAGGCACGGAGGCCAGGCATTCGGCGGTGAGCTGGATTTCCCGGCCATCGGTACCGCGTTCGAGCTGGGCCCGGCGTTTCACGAAGGTCACGCCGAGTTCTTCCGCGCGGGTGCGGAGGAGGTTGTCATACTCCGGCCGCGGGATGTTGTAGGCGTAGTTGGGCATCCCCTTGAGCGCCTTCTGTGGGAAAAAGAAGTCGAGCCGGCTGCTGTCGCGGGAGATGAAGCCGACGCCGGGCTTGAATTGCGCAAATTCCTTCACCCGGTCCTCAATGCCGAGCCGGCGCATGAGCTGGACCACCCTGGGCAGCAGGGATTCGCCGACCAGCAGCTCCGGGCGCTTGTCATCGTCGAATACCAGGGTGCGGATGCCCCTGAGTGCCAGCAGTGCGGCCAGAGTACAGCCAGCTGGTCCGCCGCCCACGACCGCCACTTCGATCTTTCCGTTCACGCGCTTTGCTTAGCCTTGATGCCGACGACGCGCAACGCCGTCTTTCCGCTTCACGCCCCCGGTTTTCCCGTCTTTCCTCCCGGCCATGCGTAACGCCCCATTGGGCTTTTTTGATTCCGGTGTCGGCGGTCTGACGGTCGTCCGCGCCGTCCAGCAACTTTTGCCGTCCGAGGACATCGTTTACCTCGGCGACACCGCCCGCGTCCCCTACGGCTCGAAAAGCCCGGAGACCATCCGCCAGTTCTCTCACGAGGACGTCCGCTTTCTGTTGGACCGCGGGGTGAAAATGGTGGTCGTGGCCTGCAATACCGCCACCGCCCATGCGCTGCCGTCGCTGATGGAGCGCTACCAGGTGCCGATCATCGGGGTGATCGAGCCCGGTGTGGAGGCGGTGCTGGCCGACCCCGGCGCGCAGCGGATCGGCATCATCGCGACCCGCGGCACGGTGCGTTCGCACGCCTACCAGCACGCGCTCGCCCTGCGGCGGACCGGGCTGATCATTCACGCCACGCCTGCCCCGCTGCTGGTGCCGCTGGTGGAGGAAGATTGGCTCGACCACCCGGCCACGCACGCCGCGCTGCACACCTACCTCGACCCCATGCTCGACCGCGGGATCGACACGCTGATGCTGGCCTGCACCCACTACCCGCTGCTGATTCCGGTGCTGAAGGCATTCCTGCCGGAGGGGGTGCGGCTGGTAGACTCCGCCACGACTTGCTCGGAGCTGGTGAAGTCCCGGCTGACCGAGCTGGACCTGGTTTCCGAGAAGACCGACCCGGGCAGTCTGCATATCCACCTGACCGACCTCTCGGACCAATTCGAGGATCTGTCGCGGCGCTTCCTCTCACGCTCGCCGGGGAGGATCCAGCGGGTGTCGCTGTAGCGCGACAATGCTTCATTCTGGGTTCGACGTCGCGCCTTCGATGTTCACTGTTTGTCCCCAATGACCGCCCCGGCCCTGCGTCGCCTGTTGGATGAAATCGGACCCGTCGATGCCGTCGGCGTCGAGGAGCGGGTGGCCAAGTACACCACCCGCTCGATCAAGAAGGGATCGAAGGTCTTCGGTCTGAAATTGGCGGTGTCGATGGTCGATCTAACGACGCTCGAGGGGAAGGACACGCCGGGCAAGGTCGCCTCGCTTTGCCAGAAGGCGCTCTTTCCCCACGAGGGAGAAATCCCGCGGGTGGCCGCGGTCTGCGTCTATCCGTCGATGGTGAAGCATGCGGCGAAGCATGTGAAAGGCAGCGGGGTGAAGATCGCGAGCGTGGCCACCGCGTTTCCTTCGGGACAGGCTCCCCTGAAAACGCGGCTTGCTGAGGTCCGGCAGGCGGTCGCGGACGGGGCTGATGAGATCGACATGGTCATCAACCGCGGTGCCTTTCTCGCAGGCGAGCTTTCGCTCGTGCAGGATGAGATCGCGCAGGTCGTCGAGGCCTGCGGCGAGGTGACGCTCAAGGTGATTCTTGAGACGAGCGAGTTGGAAACCTATGATCACATCCGCGCCGCGTCCTTCCTCGCGATGCGGGTTCTGCGGCGCGGGGATTTCATTAAGACGTCCACGGGCAAGACTTCCGCGAATGCCACGCTCGGCAATAACCAGGTGATGATCGAGTCGATCCGCGACTTCTATCTGGCGACCGGAACGGAGATTGCGATGAAGCCTGCTGGAGGCATTCGCACTGCCAAGCAGGCGTTGCAGTTCTTGGTCGCGGTGAAGGAGACGCTTGGCGATGCGTGGTTGAATAACGCGCGCTACCGCTTTGGTGCGTCATCGCTTTTGAATGACTTGCTGCGCCAGCTTGAGACGCAGCGCACTGGGGCTTACCAAGCGCCGTATACTTTTAGCGATGACTCTTCCGGTTATTAAATAGGTCTCCTAGGACTGATAAGACCCATGCCTGCCAAGAAAGCTCCCGCCCGCCCTCGCGAACTCCTGTTCGGCGATCTTTGGGAATTCGATCCTGCGCCCGAGTCGGCCGAGCCGTTCATCGACCCGCGCTATGGGTTGTTCATTGGCGGGAAGTTCGTCGCGCCGAAGTCGAAGAAATGGTTCGACTCGATCGCGCCGCGCAATGGTGCGAAGCTGAGCGAAATCGCGCTCGCGAATGCCGCTGATGTGGATGCCGCTTATGCCGCGGCGGCGAAGGCGTTTCCGGCATGGTCGAAGCTGCCGGGGAAAGAGCGTGGCAAGTATCTGTTCCGTATCGCCCGCCTGCTGCAGGATCGGGCGCGCGAATTCGCCGTGGCGGAAACGCTTGATGGCGGCAAGCCGATCAAGGAGTCGCGCGACTTTGATCTGCCAATGGCTGCGGCGCACTTCTTCTACCACGCTGGCTGGGCGGATAAGCTCGAGTTCGTCGCTCCCGGGCGGGCGCTCAAACCGCTCGGCGTGATCGGCCAGGTGATCCCGTGGAATTTCCCACTGCTGATGCTGGCGTGGAAGATCGCGCCGGCGCTTGCGACCGGAAACACCGTGGTCATCAAGCCGGCTGAGACCACTTCCATTACCGCGCTGAAGTTCGCCACCATTCTCCAACAAGCGGGCTTGCCGCCCGGGGTGGTGAACATCGTCACCGGAGCGGGTGAAACGGGGGCCGCCGTGGTGAATCATCCGGCCGCCGCGAAGATCGCATTCACCGGCTCCACGGAGGTCGGCAAGATCATCCAGCGCGCGCTCGCGGGCACCGGCAAGAGGCTGACGCTCGAACTTGGTGGCAAGGCGGCCAATATCGTCTTCGAAGACGCGCCGCTCGACCAAGCGGTGGAAGGAATCATCAACGGCATTTTCTTCAACCAAGGCCACGTCTGCTGCGCTGGCTCGCGTTTGCTGGTCCAGGAAAGTGTGGCCGACCTCGTGATCGGGAAGCTCAAGCGCCGGATGCAAGTGCTGCGAGTCGGCGATCCGCTCGACAAGAACACCGACATCGGCGCGATTAACTCCGCTGAACAGCTTGCGAAGATCAAGAGGCTCGCTGCCAGTGGAGTGAAAGATGGGGCGGAACTCCATCAGCCCGCGTGCAAGCTTCCGAACAAAGGCTTCTATTTCCCGCCCTCGCTGTTCACGAACGTGACCCAGAGTCATCGCATCGCGCGGGAAGAAATCTTTGGCCCGGTGCTTTCCATCCTCACTTTCCGCACGCCGGAGGAAGCGATCGAGAAAGCCAACAACACGCCCTACGGCCTCAGCGCCGGTGTCTGGACGGACAAGGGCAGCCGCATCCTGAAAATGGCGGTGGAGCTCAAGGCCGGCGTGGTCTGGGCGAATACCTACAACAAGTTCGACCCCAGCAGCCCATTCGGAGGCTACAAGCAGAGCGGCTTTGGTCGCGAGGGTGGCAAGCACGGGCTGCTGGACTACGCCAGCATCGAGGAGCTTCGCGGATAGGCCTCATACGACTCATTGGACCCATGGCTTTGAAAATCACCAAGACCCCAAAATGCTACGTCGGCGGCGCGTTCATTCGCTCCGAGTCGGGGGGCGTTTACGAGATGTGTAGCAGCAAGGGGGAGTTCTTCGCGAACATCCCGCGCTGCACGAGGAAGGACCTGCGCAATGCGGTCGAGGCCGCGGCGAAAGCTGGTGCTGGCTGGGCGAAGCGCACGCCTTACAATCGCGCCCAGATCCTCTATCGTCTCGCGGAGACGCTGGAGGCCCGCGCCGCCGAGATGGCAGAGGTCACCAGTGACAAGGAAGTCCGCGCGACCATTGACCGCATTGTCCACTTCGCGGGCTGGGCAGACAAGTATGAGCAGGTGCTCGGCAGCGTGAACCCGGTGGCCAGCCCGCATTTCAATTTCACCGTCACCGAGCCGATGGGTGTGATCGGTATCCTCGCGCCGGAGGAGGCCCCGCTGCTCGCGCTGATGACCTTGATCTTGCCAGCCATCACCAGCGGTAACAGCGTCGTCGCTCTTGCTTCGCATGGCTCGCCCTATCCCGCCATCCTGCTTGGCGAGATGCTCGCCACGAGCGACCTGCCGGGCGGAGTGGTCAACTTGCTGACCGGGGAACGCAAGGACATGCTGCCCACCTTCGCCACCCACGAGCATTTAAGGGCGGTCGCGGCGGTTGCCTCGAAGGAGGACGCCATCGCGTTGCAGCAAGGGGCAGCCGAGAGCGTCAAGCGCGTGAAGCTCCACGATCCGAAAACCGATTGGTATTCCGCCGCGCACGACAGCCCCTATGCCATCCGCGATTTCGTGGAAGCGAAGACCGTTTGGCACCCGGTTGGAGCATGATGCGGGTTGCTCCCCGGCGATGGCGTGACCATGTTCCCATCATGATAAAGCTCGTCCTGTTTCTCGCCGTCCTTTGTTTCTCCTCCACCGCCTTCGCCGGGCCGGATGAGCGGGTGGCGGAGATCCGCCAGTGGTACGATGCCGTCCAGAAGTTGAAGCCTTCGGCCGAACGGAAGATCGCCTTCGAGGCGAAGGATGATCCCTTGAGCGGCGACCTCGCCGTGAAGGATTTCGACGGTGGGTGGAAATCCATCGTCGTCTCCTATAGCGCCGGGGATCACGGGGAAATCGACGAGCATTACTACTTCAAGGACGGGAAGCTCTTCTTCGCTTACGTCGTCGCCACTCACTGGAGATTTCATCCGGACTCGACGGACGAGAACCCGAAGACCATCGATACCCGGAGCGAGGACCGCTACTACTATGACGGTGAAACATGCGTCCGCCGCCTGACGTGTAACGCGACCTCCGATGACGCGGAGAAGCTGCCAGCCATGGTTGCCAAGCTGGAACAAAAGAAGGTCGAGCCCGGCGATGAGGCGAAGACCCAGCGCGAGCGCGCCGTGAAACTTTTTGGCGCGAAGACGGCAGCCGAGGTATTGGCCGCCTACGAGTAAGTCCCCAGCACCTGGTGGACATTCTCGATCGCCATGCTGCCTTCGCCGACGGCGGCGCCGCAGCGCTTCACGGATCCGGAGCGGACATCACCCGCGGCAAAGATTCCCGGGCGGCTCGTTTCGAAAGGGTAGGGGGGGCGGTTCGCTTCCTTCCACGCTGGGGAATTCGCGACCGCGGCCCCGGTGAGGATGAACTCCTTGTCGTCCGTCAGGATCTCGGGCGGTAGCCAGTTGGTGCAGGGCTTGGCACCGATCATCGAGAATACCGCGGCGGCCTCAACTGTCCGCCACTCTCCCGTGAGCGTGTTCTCGATCTCGACGCTTTCGAGGCGGCTCTCCCCGGACATCTTGCGGATCTCGGTGCGGCGGAGGACTTCGATGTTGTCCTTCACCTCGACCCGGCTGGAGAGGTAGCTCGACATGCTCTTCGTGAGATCATCGCCGCGGATCACCAAGTAGACCTTTGCGGCAAACTCGGACAGGAACATCGCCGCCTGGCCGGCCGAGTTTCCAGCGCCCACGACGAACACCGTCGCGTCGCGGCAGAGCTTGGCTTCCATCGACGTGGCCGCGTAGAAGACGCCGAGGCCCTCGAAGCGTTCGAGGCCTTCGGCACCGATCTTGTTGTACTGGGCGCCGCTTGCGATAATCACGCACTTCGAGCGCAGGACGGTGTCGCAGCCTTCGAGCCGGATCGCCGTGCCATGCTCACCTTCTGGAAAGGACATCGAGAGCACGCGCGAGGGGGTCGAGAATTTCGCGCCGAAGCGGTAGGCCTGGAGCTGGGCTCGGAACGTCAGGTCGCCGCCGCTGATGCCGGTGGGGAAGCCGAAGAAATTCTCGATCAGCGAGGAAGATCCCGCCTGGCCTCCCGGTGCGAAGCTTTCCAGCACCACGGTGCTGAGTCCTTCGGACGCGGCATTCACAGCTGCCGCGAGACCCGCGGGGCCGGCACCCACGATCGCGAGGTCACAGTAGAGTTCCGCCTCTTCTCCGGCCGAAAGCGGACGGAGCAAGCCGGCGATCTTCGCGATTTCAAAGATGTTAGGCTTCCGCGAGATCGATCCATCTCCGGCAATCAGCGCAGGCAATTCATCGTCGCCGAGGCCCAGCCGCTCGCAGAGCCCGCGGCATTCATCCGTCGTCGAATCGATCAGCCGATGAGGGATGTGATTCTTGTCCAGGAAGTCATCGATCCGGCGCGCGCCTTGGCAGCCGGGGTGCGCGAGAATCCGCAGGCCGGTGAAGTCGCGATCCCTCTCCAGTCGCCGGCGACGCATCATGAAGGCCTGCACGATGGGCTCACCGATGCCGGGGAGATCTGCCAGCGCCTTCCGTAGCTTGTCCGCAGGAATCTCGAGGATCTCCGATTGCCCGGCTTTGCCACGCAGGGATGCGATGGCGGACGTGCCATTCAGCATCGAGATTTCCCCGACGAAATGCCCCGGGCTCGGGTTCGCGAGGATCTGTTCACACCCCTCGCGCGATTCGTAAACCTCAAGCTCGCCGCTCAGGACGACGATCATCGGGAAATCCCGCTGGCCTGCTTGGAAGATCATCTCGCCGGTCGCGATGATGCGGCGCTGGCCGAGGGGCTCCAGCAGCGAGAGCTGCCGGTCGTCCAGAGGCGGGAAGGCCGTGCGCTCCGTGTCGCGGTAGAATTGCTCGTCTTCTTCTTCGGGGGTCATCGGGCCGACCATAGCTGCATTTCGGATCAGGGAAACCCTGGACCGCGGGAAGGAAGGCCTTCCGCAATTCACGAGTTCTTCGGGCACGAGCTACCCGCTTGAGTAGTCGCGATATTCACGTCGTGCCGCAAGATTGCCAGGTGAGGGACGTTCCGGCCCATGTCACGTGCATGACACGATGGGCGGGGTGCAAATTCCTCGCGGTTCCGTGTTCAGCCGGGTTAAACGCAGCGCACTTCTTCATGATCCTTCCCAAGAGACTTTGGCCCACATCGTTGTCTGCCGCATTCTCCCTGCTGCTGCTGGCGGCAGCCACGTCGGGCGCTGCCACGCTTCCTCCGGGATTTGCGGAGACCAAGGTGGCGGAGGGACTCAATCCCACGACGATGTCCTTCGCTCCGGACGGGCGGCTATTTCTCTGTGAGAAGCACGGGCTGCTGCGGGTGACCGATGGCAACAAGCTGCTGCCGAAGCCGGTCCTGGACATCACTTCGAATGTGGACGCTTGGAACGAACGAGGGCTCTTGAGCGTTTGCTTCGATCCCGAATTCGCCCGCAACGGCTGGATCTACGTTTACTACACCCAGAACCGCGAACCGGAGAAAAAGGACCGGACCTCCAGCAACAACCGCGTCAGCCGCTTCACTCTCAAGGGCAATGTGGCAGACGTGAAAAGCGAGCTGGTGCTGCTGGAACTCACCAATCTTTCCAAGATCGGCTGGCACAATGGTGGCGGTCTTGCCTTCGGCAAGGACGGCAAGCTCTACGTCAGCACCGGTGAAAACTCCACCGACTCGAACGCGCAGACCGGCACCAACCTGCTGGGTAAACTGCTGCGGATTAACAAGGACGGCTCCATCCCCAACGACAATCCCAACTACAAGAAATTCGAGGGCGACAATCGTGCGATCGTCGCGCTCGGCTTGCGCAATCCCTTCAGCATCGCCGTTCAGCGGACGACCGGACTGCTCTACCTGAGCGAGGTCGGGGCCAACTACGAGCAGCTCGAGGCCTACGACAGCGGCGCCGGGCCAGCCGCTGTCAATTACGGCTGGCCGGGCATCGATGGCCCGCATCGCGACCCGCCGCCGTCGGCAGCTTTTCGCGCCCCGGCTTATTCTTACGACCATGGCCGCGGCGAGGGCCTTGCCTTGTGCTCGGGAGATTTTTACAACCCTGCCAAACCCGGTTCCGCGGCATTTCCACGGGAATATACCGGGAGGTTTTTCTTCAGCGACTACAAGGGCTGGATCAAGGCGATCGATCCCGCCAAGCCGGAGACCCGCTACGATTTCGCGAGCGGGATCAACCGCCCGATCGATGTCGAGACTGCCCCGGATGGCGCGCTCTGGTACATCGAACGCGCGGGAATTCCCGGCGGTTCGGACAAAGCCAACAGCGCCAGCACCGATGGTTCGCTGTGGCGCGTGTACTGGACGGGCGGTGGTCAACCGGCGAAGCTCGCGATGATTCAGCAACCGGCCAGTGCCAATGTCGGCGCTCCGATCGGCGTGGTGAAGGTCGCGCTCCAGGACTCCACCGGGAAGACGGTCGATACGGCCAACGACACCATCACCCTGACGCTCGACAGCAATCCCGCGGGGGGCGTGCTCGCCGGCGCGACCAAAATCGCAGCGGTGAAAGGCGTGGCCACCTTCCCGGCGCTCGCGATCGGCAAGCCCGGCCGCGGCTACACGCTTCGCGCCACCAGTGGCAGTCTGGCCGCCGCAAGCAGCAGCGCCTTCGATATCGAGAATCAACTCGCCGCGCCGGTCATCGTGCCGGCCACCGGCAGCTTCACCGGTCCGGTGTGGGTGCGGATTTCCAATCCCACTCCCGGGACGACGATCCGGTTCACCACCGATGGGAAAGCCCCTGGCGCCACCTCTCCGGCCTACACTGCGCCCTTCCAACTCACCGCTGGCACGACGATCAAGGCCATCGTGCAGCGGAACGGTTTGACCGACAGCTCCGTGACCAGCGCGAGCATCAAGATCGCCGGGAACAGACCGTATGGACTCGATCTCCGGCCGCCCGTCGGTGGAGTGAAGCTGCCCGCCACCGCCGATGAGGGGCTTCCGCCCACGCTTTCTGGCACGGGGATTTTCAGCGACAAGAACCTCACCCCCAAGGCCGGTTTCGTGCCCTACACCCTCAACAGTCCCGCCTGGGCAGACGGTGCTGAAACGCAGCGCTGGGTGATCCTGCCGGAGTCGGCGCAGATCGGCTTCGCCCCCACGGGCGAGTACTCTTGGCCGGGCGGGACGATCTTCGTCCAGCACTTCGAGATCGTCACGAACAAGGCGACGAACACCCGCCGCCGGCTTGAGACCCGCGTGCTGGTGTTGGACGCTGCCGGTAGCTTCGGCTACGGCGCGACCTATCGCTGGCGGCCGGATCACAGCGATGCGGATCTCGTGGACGCCGCCGGTCAGGAGGAAGTGCTGAAGATCACCGATTCCTCAGGCAGCACCCGCAACCAGACGTGGAGCTATCCCGGCAGCGGACTGTGTTTCATGTGCCACACTCCCAACGCCGGTTTCGTGCTTGGCCCCAAGACCCGCCAGCTCAATGGCGATCACGCCTATCCGGGCGGCCGCACCGACAACCAGCTCCGCACCTGGAATTACCTGCAGATGTTCTCCGCGGCCTTGGACGAAAGCGCGATCGCTGGCTACCCGCATACTTGCAAAATCGACGATCCCACCGCGTCGCTGGAGAAGCGGGTGCGTTCGTATCTCGATGCCAACTGCGCGAATTGCCACCGCCCGAACGGCACCGGCGCGCTCTGGGATGCGCGTTTCGACACGCCGATGGCCAGCCAAGGCCTCCTCAACGGCGAGGTGCGCAACACCTTCGGAATCGAGAGCGGGAAAGTCGTCGTTCCCGGCGACCCGGCCAAGTCGCTCCTTCACCGCCGGATGGGTGCCACGTCCCTTGCAGAACAGATGCCGCCCGTGACGCGCAACGTGGTGGATGCCGCGGCGCTCGATGTGCTTTCCGAGTGGATCCGCTCCCAGACTCCGGCCAAGGGCGAGGATGGCGGTGATCGTTAAGCGGCGGCTCCTGCATCGACGATCTAGGGGTGGATGGGCATGAGATTTGATGGAGGTCGGAGCCGGATTGGAGGGGGTGCCTGCCTTTTGGATCTCCCGTTCACCGAACGTAATGGCACTCAATCGTTAGAGCCTCTTGACTTCCCGGCCTGAACCGGGCAATTCCCGGCGCATGGCTAAGAAGCAAGCTGCTATCAAAGAACGGTATTCCAAGACTCAGATCCTCGACCAGATCGCCGCCGAAACCGGCCTCGCCCGGAAGCAAGTCGCGGCAGTCCTGGATGGCCTCGGTTCCATCATCGGCGGTCACTTGGACAAGCGCGGCGTGGGTGAGTTCGTGCTCCCCGGTCTCATGAAGATCTCCACGGTCAAGAAGCCGGCCGTGAAGGCACGGAAGGGCATCAATCCATTTACCAAGGAAGAGGTCATGTTCAAGGCAAAGCCTGCCTCGACCGCCGTCAAGGTCCGCCCGCTGAAGGCGCTCAAGGACATGGTGCTCTGATCCACGACGAGACGAGGCCAAGCCTGGTCTCCTCGCATCGACTCTTGTCGCCTCGTCCGCTACGGTGGACGAGGCGATCTGTTTTCATCTGCTACCGCTTCGGCGCGAACAGGCGAATCTCCTGGATCGTCGGGCCTTCGGTGGCCTCGAGGATTTGCAGGCGCACCTTGCGCGCTGTGACAGAAGGGAAGGCTGCTTCGAATGCCGCGCCCAACTCCGTGCCTGCATGCAGGGTCTTCCACACGCCGTTTTGTTCGGCTTGAAACTCGAACTTCTTCACCCGCTTGCCCTCGGCTTCATCGATCTCGATGCGAGCGAAGGTCAAGGGCTTGAGCAAGTCGATCACCAGCGAGCACTCACCGGTGCCGGCGGGTGTCGCCCACCGGGTCTCCTCTTTTCCATCGATGGCCATTGAGCCCGCGTAGCGAGGATTGTCCTGATACACCGCGGAGACGGTCGCCTTCATGGCGGGATCGATCAGGCTGGAATCCAGAGCAGGAATCGGATCCAGGTCGAGCGCGTTGCCCGCGATGGTCAGTTCGACGATGCTATCGATCGGATCCATCGAGTCCTTCGGGATCTCGAGCTTCAGGATGCCTTGCGATGTTTCATGTTGGATCGAGGGGCCATTGAGAAGACGCGCCGACTTGATGGCGACGGGAAGAGCGTTGAGTTCGAGCGTGCTTTCGGCGGGATCCAGCACGTGAATGAAGATCCTGTGGTCCTTGCGCGTGCTCACGGTTTTCTTGCCGACTTTCCAAGGGCCGCCGCGGGTGCCGTAGAGGCTTTCGCCATTTTTAGCCAGCCAGCTTCCCATCTCCCTGAGCCGATCCACTTGTCCCGGCTCGATGCGGCCGTCAGGCATGGGGCCGACGTTGAAGAGCAGGTTGCCATTGCCGCCGTTCGTCCGGATCAGCGTGTGGAGGCATTGCTGGAGCGACTTCATGGGGTCGTTCGGCCGCCACGCCCACTGGTTGCAAAGCGTCATGCAAGTCTCCCACGGCCGCGTCATGTCGAAGGCCCCGACCTTCTGCTCCGGGGTCGAATAGTCTCCCACGGGCGCGTGGGCGATATCGTCATGGCCTGCGAGTGAATAGGCCCGGCTATTGACCATCAGGTCCGGCTGCAGCTTGCGCAGCCCCGCCACCATCGGGATGCCAAAGGTGGAGTTGTAGGATTGGGGCACGTCGAACCACATCGTGAAGATCGGCCCGTAGTTTGTCAGGAGCTCGGCGGTCTGGGCGCGCAGGTAGGCATCGTAGGCCTTGAGGTCGGCCTTTGGCTTCGTCTGGCCGGGGGACGCATTGGGGAACAGCGGATGCCACCAGTCGCAGGTGGAGTAATAGACGCCGAAGTCGATCTGCTGCTTCCGGCACGCCTCGGCCAGTTCCTTGACCACGTCGCGCTTGAACGGCGTGTTCATGATGTTGTAGTCGGTCTGCCTGGTGTCCCACAGGCAAAAGCCGTCGTGATGCTTGGTGGTGAGCACCAGGTACTTCATGCCCGCCGCCTTCGCGACCGAGGCCCACTCATCGGCGTTGAAGAGCGTGGGGTCGAAGCGCTTGTAGAGGTTGTCGTATTCCTCGGCCGGGACCTGCGTGCCGCGGGACCAGCCAATCTCGGTGCCCTTGAGGCTGACCGGCCCCCAGTGGATGAACATGCCAAAGCGGTCATCCTGCCAGTGCTTTACAGCGGCTGGCGGGGCAGTGCCTTCGCCCGGCTGTTGTGCCTGCGAGACGAGGCTGGAAATCGCGAGGAGCAACGGAAGCGTGTGTTTCATGGGCAGAAGGCAAATCGGGCAGTGAGGTTGAACGCGGCGTCGAGAGAACGGCTTGCACCCCGCCTGCCGAAATTTTTCTAACAGGTTTCCCTGCAACGTGAAGTGTTGCCCGGACGGCTAAGGACTTGCCTTCTTGGAGGCGGGCCGGAAATCGCGGGGGGCTTTGCCTAACAACTTGTGGAAAACCAGGCGCATCTGTTCGCGGCTTTGGAAGCCGGAGCGCAAGACGATCTGTTTGATCGGCAGATTGGTGGACTTCAGCAGATGCAGGGCCCGTTCGGTGCAACAGGTCAGGATCTCGTCCAGCACCGTCTTCTCCATGGAAAGCTTGAAGCGGGTTTCCAGGGTCCGGCGGCTGCAGCCCACGTGCTGCACCACATCGGACACGCTCAGGCCGGTGTGGGTGTGATTCCAGATGAACTCGACGGCCCGGCTGACGACGTCCTTCGAGCGATGCTCCGGTATGGGCGATTCCGCATGACGGTCGATGATGAAGTGGGAAAGCAGACCAATCGCCTGCCACGCCAGTTCTTCGGAATTCCGGGTGGGGGCCCGGTGAGTGGTGAAGAGCATCCGCTCGAACTGCTGGATGAACAATTCCCGGAACTCGATGAGGGGCTTGTTGCCGTTCATGGCGAACGCGTCCTCGTTCATCCACCGGTGCGGAAGATCCCCGTTGAAGCCAAGCCAGCAGAGGGTCCAACCCTCGGCCTTGGCGGGGCGGTGGCGGTGCCACTCGCCCGGCCTGAATAGGAAGGCCTCGCCGCTGTGGAGGGTTTGGCGGCCTTTCTTCGTCTCCAGATTTCCAGAGCCCTCCATGCACAGGGCCAGACAGAACTCGGGAAGGGTGCGTCCCTCCTCCCAGGAGAAGAAATACACCGCGGGTTTCAGCTCCGGGTAAACCTGTCCTGGCCCAATGTGCTCGATGCCGACGTTGGTCACGTACAAGGGCGCGTGAAAGGCCCGCTGCGGCACCGGAAGCACATGGCAGAAGCTCTCGGGATTGCGCATTCGTTGGCATTATTGCGGGGTTCGGTCCTTCCACAAGGATAAACCATGCGCTTTCGAAGGCTGAAAACATCTATGGGATCAGGCTGTCGAGAGCTAGTCTTCAGGAAGTTGTAGTCCATGAGATCGCCGTTTTGCGGCGAATGACCGCATGCCCCTTCCCATCGCTTGGGCTTCCCCGAAAACCTCGTTTCCCGGCTTATGAAAAACCTCCGTCTTCACTTGCTCTCCCTGTTCGCCCCGTTGGCGCTATCGCCCTTCGTTACGGCGGCTCCTGTCAACTGGTCGGCCCAAGCGGTCGGCCACGCCGATCTCGCCCAACCCGCGGATGTGACCGGCGTTTCCACGGCCGGTACCTTGGTCGCCGCGGTCGATGTGGGCGGCACCGGTGCCACCGTGAACGGCGTCCCGTTTGCCGCCGGCAACGGCAACATCAGCCTGAGTACCTGCAATTGGAGTGTGCCCAGCGTCACCTGGGGAAATAACTTCGGGGGCTACTACAGCACCAGCGGAGCCGCGCCGGTGCACAGTGACAACACGTGGTTGAGCACCGGCAAGTATGGCAACGGCACCAGCAATGTGGGGACGCTCAACCTGTTCAATCTGACGGTGGGTCATAGCTACGCGGTCCAGCTTTTCCTCGCGGATCTCCGCACGGCCCAAGATGGCTTCAAGGTCATCGTGGACGGGGGCAGCCCGAACCAATTCGCCTTCAGCCCCGGCGGCGGGCCTTGGGGCTACCTTATGCTAACCGGCACGTTCATCGCGGACGCCCCCACCCAGGCGATCACGATGCGCAACACGAATCCAAGCGGCGGCGCGTTCAACACCCAGCTCAATGCCTTCCAGTACCGGGATCTGGGCGTGGGCGAAGTGGCGCTCCCGCCCACCTTCAATCCCGTCGCGGGAACCTATGTCGGGGCACAGACCGTGACGATCAGCTGCGCCTCCGAGGGGGCTACGATTCACTACACCACCGACGGCAGCGCTCCGACGATTGCCTCGCCTTCCGGGACCAGCCCCGTGGCGGTCAACGTCCCGGCCGGCACGACCATGACGATCCAAGCGATCGGCCATGTGGACGGTTGGGCCGACAGCTCGGCGAGCAGCGCTTCCTATACTACGCTCGCGACTTCTTCCGGAGTCTGGACGCAAGCGACGGGCGGCTCCTGGGGTGCCACGGGCAACTGGCAGGGCGGCACGATTCCTTTCGGCGGCACCGCCGATTTCAGCACGCTGGCACTCCCGGCCGACGCGACTGTCACTTTGGACGGAGCCCGCACCATCGGTCACCTGGTCTTCGGCGACACGGGATCAAGCCACGACTGGCAAGTGACCAGCGGCTCGGGTGGCGCGCTCACGCTTGACACGGGTAGCGTCACTTCTTCGGTGGCCGTCAACAACGGCACCACGACCATCGATACCGTCGTCGCGGGAACGCACGGCTTGGCCAAGTCCGGCAACGGCAACTTGGAACTCACCGGACCCAACACTTTCACAGGCGCGAGCAGCGTGGAGGCTGGCACCCTGACGGTCACCAACCTGGCCAGCCACCGGAGCTCGGTGGACATTGCCAGCGGCGCGGCCTTTGTCGCCGAGGTTGCCTCGGAGGTGCTAGCCCCGAACTCGTTCAACATCACCGGCACCGGCACCTTGGTCAAAACCGGTGCGGGCACCTGGATGCTCGGCAATGCGGGCAGGGTGGGAATCGCGATGGGCGCAGGCGGCTTGATCGATGTCCAGGAAGGCGTCGTTAGCACCGGCAGCCACCAGAACAGTTGGACGGGCAACCTGGCATCCATGAATCTCGCCAGCGGGGCAACCATCGACCTGCCTGCCGAGAATATCTGGGTGGACGCCTTGACCGGCAGCGGTTCGATCATCAACAGCTATGCGCCCAGCGGCGGACGAACCGTCAACGTCGGCGTGGCCGATGGCTCCGGCACCTTCAGTGGAACCATTGCTTCAGGCGGTCTGCTGGCGCTCACCAAGGCTGGCACCGGCACGCAGATTTTCACGGGGACCCATACCTACACCGGCACCACCACGATCAACGGCGGCACCTTGCAGATTGGCAACGGCGGCACCACCGGATCGCTTGCCACTGGCAGCGGGATCGTTACCAATGGCACGCTCGCTTTCAACCGCTCCGACGCCATCAGCCAGGGCACGCATTTCAGCGGAGGGAACATCGGCGGTACCGGGGGCCTCACCCAGATGGGGCCCGGCAAGCTGACGCTCACCGCCAACAACTCCTATGCCGGCACCACCGCCGTCACCGGCGGCGAGCTCGCCATTGGTCTCGCACCCGGCACCAAGTGGGACGTCCAGCACCTCGACCTCGCCGCTGGAACCACGCTCTCGCTGGATAATTTCGACAGCGAAAGTGGCAACGCGGCGGTGGATGCCATCCAAACCCTGACCACCGCGGGAACAGTGACCCTCAAGGTCAGTGGCAACTTCACGGTCGGGACCTTCCCGCTGATTTGGTACCAGACTGGGACCGAGATTGGCGGAGCGGGCTACGCGGCCTTCGCCCTTGCCCCCTTGCCCAGCGGTGTCACCGGGCATCTGGCCCATGATGCGGAATCGTCCACGGTGACCTTGGTCGTGGAGCAGGTGGTCGTGAGTCCCTTCCAATCCTGGATTTCCACCAGCTACCCATCTCTCAGCGGTGACGATGCCTTGCCGGGTGCCGATCCGGATGACGATGGCATGAGCAATCTCGACGAATTCGCCTTCATGGGAGATCCGACCAGCGGCAGTGATCGTGGTCCGGCCAAGGGCTTGGCAATCGACACCAACTCCAACGGCAGCAAGGAACTCAACTACACCGTGGCGGTGCGATCCGGCGCGGCGTTCACCGGTAGCCCGTCGCTTACCGCGACCGTGGATGGCGTGACCTACACGATCCAGGGCAGCACCAATCTGACCGCTTTTACCGCTGCGGTGAATGAGGTCGTGCCGGCCCTCACACCGGCCCAGACCGGCCTGCCTGACATCACGGAAGGTGGCTGGGAGTACCGCACCTTCAAGCTGACCGGCTCCGAAGGCTTGGTCGGCAAGGGCTTCCTGCGCGCCCAAGCCGAAGCCCCCTGATGCCACGTAACTTCTCATTGCCTCCTCAACGCAGACTGAAATTGAAAATGAATCTTCGTCCGTTTGCCGACACCGTGAAACGAAACTCGCTCACGCTTGGCGCGCTGATGGCCCTTTCCATGGGCTGCCCTCTCCATGCCGCCGCCATCGTGTGGGACACACCCGTCACCATTTCAGGGAGCGATGACGTCAGCACGAATGGGACCCAGGTCTTTGGCCGGAACATCGCCGTGGCCTATCCGGGAGCCACCGCCATGGTCAACGGGGCAAACTTCGGCTATAACAATTCCAACTGGGCCATCACGTTTGCGGATACTGCGACCAGTACTGCCGCAGGTTTCGCCCCGATCACGGTGGGTGGGCCGGATGGCTCCAACTACGCGGCCATTCTCAACAATTCCCGCTTCGGCTCCGGTGCCGCAGCCATCACGTTCACCTTGGGCAACCTGACATTGGGGCAGCAGTATGAGCTCCAGTTCTGGGTGAACGATTACCGGGGTTTTCCCAATGACCGTACGGAAACCATCAGCGCCACCGGGGGTGGGAACACCAACGTCAATACTCCCACCTTGTCCTTCCTGGATTCCAACGGTCCAGTTCACGGGCAATGGGTGATTGGTGTTTGGACCGCCGACACGACGAGCCTCACCTTTTCCGTGCAAGGTAACGAAACGTCCCAATACAACGCCCTGCAAGTCCGGGCGATTCCCGAGGCCGGAGCTGCTGTCCTTGGCGCGTTCGGCGTGCTCGCCTTGCTACGCCGCCGCCGGATCTGAGCCGGCTTTGATTCGTATCCATAACCCATCCGGGCGCGGCAAGCCCGTGCCCGTCGCCACCTTTTTTTCATGCGACTCCTGATCCCATCTGCGTGTCTTCTGCTCCTGAGCGCCCTCTGTCCCGGCGCATCGATCAACTGGAACGCGCCTGCCACCATCGCGTCCGACGCGGACGTTTCGGTGAACGGTAGCCCCGTCTTCGCTTACGGTTGGAATGGCAGCAGCCAGACCGTGAACGGGGTTGCCTTCACGGCCGTGGGAAGCGGGGTCACGCCGGTCTGGAGCAGCGGCGCTTCCTTCGGCACCTTTGTTTCGAGCGCGGGAGCCACCTTGCCCGCCGGAGGACTGAGTACCGCTTACAAGTCGATCCTGGATGGCGGACGCTACGCCGCCACGGGGGTGCCCTGCACGGTGACGCTCAACAACCTGGTGAGCGGCCGGAACTACGAGGTCCAACTCTGGGTGGTGGACTCCAGAACCTATGGTCCGGCTCGCAGCGAAACCGTGAGCAGCGGGGGAAACACCGTGACGCTGAACTACAGCAACGCCGCCGCCAACGTGGCGGGAGGCGTGGGGCAGTTCACCATCGGCACCTTCACCGCGAACGCTGCCACGCAAACGATCACCCTCACCGGCAATGCATCCACCCAGATCAATGCCATCCAGCTCCGCGATCTGACGCCGTCGCCGCCGGCCATTACGGCGGCACCCCAGTCCCAATCGATCGCGTTGGGAGACACGGTAAGCCTGGCGGTGAGTGTCTCTGGAAGCGGGCTGCTGAGCTACCAGTGGTTTCACGATGACGAGCCCGTGGATGGTGCGACCGCGGCAACGCTGGTTCTAACAAATGTCACCGCCACCCATGCTGGCGACTACACCGTGACGGTGACCAACCCGTTGGACAGCGTGACCAGCGAGGCCGCGCGAATCACGGTCGTCGATCCAATCGATCCCGCGGTGGCGCTGGACCTCTACAATCCGATCTGGAACACGCCCAGCGGCAATGACCGCGGGGCGATGCCGATCGGCAATGGCGAGGTTGGCCTGATGCTGTGGGTGGAGGCTAATGGCGACCTCCAGTTCTACCTTTCCCGCTCTGACAGCCGCACCGAATTGGACCGTCTGGTGAAGCTTGGAAAAGTCCGCCTCAATCTCTCGCCCAATCCCTTCGCCTCCGGCCAGCCATTCCGCCAGGAGCTCCGGTTGCGCGATGGCCTCGTCGAGATCAGCGCGGGTCCGGAGGCGAGCCGTGTGACGCTGCAGGTCTTCGTGGATTCCGGGAGCGATACCGTTCATGTGAAGGGAAGCTCCGCCGCGCCGGTCACCGTGCGTGCCAGCTACGAGACGTGGCGTACCCAGGACTACACCGGCAATTCCGGCTCCTCGCCCCTTGCCGGATCCGGCTTCCCGAATCTCTACGAGTCCGCCGACGTGGTGGATGTCAGCGGTAGTAACCACCTCGCCTTCTACCATCGCAATGCCTGGTCCTGCGTGGCGCAACTCGCGCAAGTCCAGTTCATGACTCCCTACCTCGCGGACATTCCCGATCCGCTTTCCAACCTCACCTTCGGTGGGCGCATGGATCTCACCGGGGCGACGGTGAATGGCGGCAGCTCCCTGCTCACCACTGCGCCGGTAAGCAGCTTCGATCTTGCCATCACCACCCACGCCGCACAGTCCGCCAGCGCGGCCGCATGGCTCGGCGAGGTGGCAGCGATCAAGAACGCAGCTCCAAGCGCGACGGCGGCCCTGCAGCGCACCGAGCAATGGTGGCACGACTACTGGAACCGCAGTTGGCTTTTCACCACCGGCGACGGTCCGCCGGATGCGCAGCCGATGGGATGGAACAACCTGCCCCTCCGTCTCGGTGCCGATTCCAATGGCGGCAGCCCTTTCTCCGGAGCGATGGCGCGCGCCAGTTTCTATCAGCGCGTGTTGACTCCCGCCGAGATCACCGCGCTGGCCACCGGTGCCCCGGATTCCGATGTCACGGTGATCAACGGGCTGTCGGCAAGTTGGTTGCTGGGCACCACCAGCGGTGGCGTTTGCCAAGGGAGACTCGGCACCGGGCTGGACCTCACGACAACCGGGACCATCAATCCCGTTCCGGGTGGCGCGGTCAGCCATGCCCGCTTTGACGGCGGACATTTTCAAGCCCCCGATGATGATCGATTCGAGCCCGCCGCCGGTGCGACCATGGAAGCGTGGGTCTATCTGGATGCAGGCGAGCCGAACACGGGCCGGCTCTTTGACAAGGTCACCGCCAACTCGCAGAACGGTTACCTTCTCGACCTGTATCCAGGGCGGGCGCTGCGGTTCTACAACGGATTCGATCTGGTGAACACCGGGGGGAACGCGATTGCGACCGGCACCTGGGTCCATGTGGTCACGACCTACGACAACGTCACCAAGGCGCGCGCGCAATACGTCAACGGCAGCCTGGTGGCGCAAGTGGACGGCTCGACGCCGGGCTCCGGTGAAGGGACCCCGTCGGTCGTCACCCGCGGCTACGTCTTGACCAAGTGGATGAGCGCCTGCGGTGCGCGCGGTAACTTTCCGATCATGTTCAATGGCTCGCTGTGGACGGTGAATCCCAACACCAGCCCGATCACGATTTCCAACAATCCCGACTTCCGCAACTGGGACCACACGTATTTCTATCAGAACACCCGGCTCAACTACCTGTCCATGCCTGCCCGCGGCGAGCTGGATTTCATGCAGCCCTTCTTCGACTACTATGATCGCTTCCAAGCTCTCAACCGCGGTCGTGCCCAGGCATGGCACGGGGCGGCGACGGAAGGGCAGTTCAACAACGAGATGACGACCTCCTTCGGTCTCACTCCCGGCGGAATCTATGGCTACAACCGCAGCGGGGTGCCCAATTGGTGGACCTCCAACCGCTACGGTGGGGCACTCACCATTTCGCCCGGGCTGGAGCTGCTGGCGATGATGCTGGATGCCTACGACCACTCGGGTGACACCGCCTTCCTGCAAGCCAAGATCCTGCCGTATGCCGCGGACCTCTTCCGCTTCATCGAAACCCGCTATCCCGCACGGATCGCGGGCAAGGTCAGCATGAACCCGATCCAGTCGCTGGAAAGCTTCCAGGACACCACCAATTCGATGCCGGTGGTGGCCGGCATGACGGCGGTGCTGGATCGAATCCTGGCGCTGCCGGAAGGCCTTCTCACCCCACAGCAGGCCGTTGCCTTCGCCGCTTCGAAGGCCATCACTCCGCCGCTGCCGCTGCGGACTTTCAATGACAAAACGATTTTCGCTCCGGCTCAAGCCTTCAGCAATTCCCGCACGAACGTCGAGGAGCCCGAACACTATGCGACCTACCCGTTCCGCCTCACCGGAATCGGTGTGCCAACCAACCGGCTGATCGCCAACGACACCTTCGAGCAGATCAGCCTCGGCTATGGTCTCTACAAGCCGTTTGTCATCGGTGGCCCCCTCTATTCGCACAGCTTCTCCGGCTGGCAGACGACGCCGCTGGTCGCGAGCGTGTTGGGGCGGACCGACGACGCCAAGTACGCGCTGACCAGCAACGCCCGTCTTTTCAGCAGCGGCTACCGCCTGCCCGCGATGTGGGGCCAGATCTACGACTCGGTGCCTGATGGCGACCACGGGGCCAACGTCCTGAACACCGCGCAGTTCATGGCCTTCCAGACGATGGGCGAAAAGATCTTCCTGCTGCCCGCGTGGCCCACGGACTGGGATGTCTCCTTCAAGTTCCACGCGCCGAGGGCCACGGTCGTTTCCGGTCGCTTCCGCAATGGCACGCTCGACCAACTCGAGGTCACCCCCCCCTCCCGCGCCAACGACCTGGTCCTGATGTCCGACGTGCCAGTCCATCTTTCCGGCAGCGCCACGGTGTCTGCCTATGACGCGCAGCGCTTGGAAGAGTTCTCGGGTGAGGACCTCGCCGACCCCGCGGCCTGGGCTGCCGATGCCGACCCCGATGGCGACGGCTTGGTCAATCTGATCGAATACGCGCTTGGACTGGACTCGCTCGTTGGCAATCCGAGTCCGGTCGAGTTCGACTTGGCAACCGTGGGTGAGGAAACCTACCTCCGGCTTACAGTCCATCGCGACCCGACTGCCTCCGGCGTTTCGATCAAGGGTGAGGCCACCGCAACTTTGGAGAACGCAGGGTCGTGGTCTTCAAGCGGGCTGGTGGTGGAGATCGATACGCCCACGGAATTCCGGGTTCGCGATAGCGTGCCCGCGAGTGCCGGCAACCGGCGCTTCATGCGCCTGCGCTTTAGCCAGCCTTAGCATGTCAGGAGGAAAGGTGCCTTGCTTTCGACACGTTATGGCGAGACTCATGAGGATGCGATTTACCGCGGTCTTCCTTGTCGCCGCTGGTGCCCTTTTCGCGGCGGATGATCCCTTGGCCGGCTACAACGTCGTATGGGATAGCCCGAGCAAGAGCTCCGCCGATTCGATGCCGTTGTCTGGCGGCAATCTCGGGCTCAACGTGTGGGTGGAGGGCAACGATCTGCTGTTCCTCATCGGCAGTCCGAACTGCATGAATGAAAATGGGATGCAGGTGAAGCTCGGGCTTATCCGCGTGCACTTCGATCACGAGGTCTTTGCCAAAGACTTCCGCCAGGAACTCCGCCTTCGTGAAAGCGAGGTGGTGGTGAGCGGTCGTGCTCCATCCGGTGAAGCGGTGACCGCCACGTTGTGGTGCGAGGTGGACCAACCGGTCATCCACGTGGGCATTCAGTCCGAGGTCCCGCGCACGCTCACGGCTTCCTATGAAACGTGGTCCGGCTATCAGGCGGCTCACCACAAGGGCGGCTTCGAGTGGGTCAAGCGTTTGCCAGAGGAGAATCCGCGCCGGCTACGCGACATGAAGGCGCAGGGTGTGGAGGACTTTGCGAAACACGTCCTGGATCCGCTTTCGAAGCTCACGCTCGGTGGACGACTCGATGCTCCCGGCATGGTGGCGGTGCCGCCCGCGCAGGGGAAGTTCAACGGCTTGGACACGCAGGTCACTGCCGTGGCCACCGTGGCTCCCGTGGCCAAGCTCGATCTCACGTTTACCTTGCGGATGGAGCAGGATGCCTCCTTGGCCGCGTGGAAGTCGGCGCTCGCCAAGTCCGGCCAACAAGCGGCGGCGTCACGAGTCAAGGCCCGTGCGGTTGCATTGGACTGGTGGAAAGGCTTCTGGGACCGCAGCCACATCTCGATCGCTGCGGATGCCTCCCAGGACCGCAGTAAGGATCTGCCGTGGCAGGCAAGCCGGAACTATCAGCTCGTCCGCTACACGATGGCCGCCAATCCATCGGGGCGTGCGATGACCCTTTTCAACGGCGGCGTTTTTGCCTGCTCCGGCAATCCGGACGGCCGCACATGGGACGGCTGCCAGTTCATGGGACAGAACCAGCGGCTGGTGTATTGGCCGATGCTTCGTGCAGGGGATTTCGACCTGCTCAAGGTAGGCACCGATTTCTACCGCGACTGCACCGAACTGCGCCGCCGGCATGCGACAAAATTCTGGGACGTCGAGGGCGTCACCTATCCGGAACCGCTCAGCGTCTTCGGTCTCGATGCCATCGGCACCACGGCTCAAGGGCGTTCCTCGCCTGGCCACCTCCACCACGATTACACGTCCAACATGGACTTCGCGCTCATGGCGCTGGAAATGGAGCGCTACACCGGCAAGGCGTTCCCCGGCTACATTGAGCCCGCGCTCGGCATCATTGCTTACTTCGACAACTACTATAAGAAAGCGACCCGCGAGCGGACGGGCAAGCCGCTCGATGAAAACGGCCGCCTCGTGATCTACCCGTCAAGCGCTCGCGAGACCTACCACGGATGCACCAACAACACCGACGTCATCGCCGGACTCACCGCGCTCACCCGCGAGCTGCTTGCGCTCCCTAACGGACGCTTGTCCACCAGCCAGCGTTCCTTCGTTGAAGGCTTCCGCAAGCGCATCCCCGAGTTCGCAGTGGTGGAAAAGGACGGCAGGAAATTCTTCGCCGCTGCCAGGTCGTGGGAGTCGGTGTTCCAGAACGGCAACATGGAGTTTCCCCAGATGGATGTCTGCTTTCCGTTCTCGATCCTTTCCCTCGGTCGCAGCGACATGAGCCTGGCCCTGAACACCTGGGAACTCAGTCCGATCAATGCCGCCGTCCAGCAGCAGGAGCAATGCTGGTATCAGACTGCCATCAACCTCGCCCGCATGGGGCTGACCACCCAGGCCGCGTCTTCGACCGTGAGGAAATTCCGGCACTCCGGCTATCGGTTCCCCACCTTCTATCATGTCCACTACGGAAACGGCACCGACGGCTTTTGCCACACTCCTGACATGGACCATGGCGGTGTCGCGATGATCGCGCTCCAGGAGATGCTGATGCAGACCGACGGCAAGCGCATCCTGTTAGGACCGGCATGGCCCGCCGAGTGGAACTGCTCCTTCAAGCTCCACGCACCGTATCAGACGACGGTCAGCGGCCGGGTCGATGGCGGCAAGGTCGTCATCGACGAGGTCATTCCGAAGTCCCGCCGCGGTGACATCGAGATCTTCCCGCTCAAGAAGTTGCCGGAGCCTCCGGTGTCCCAAGGCAAGACTGTCCGTGCCTCCGCGACCTACCATCGGGCTGGCTACGAAGCTGCCAAGGCCGTGGACGGCGACGAGGCGACCCGCTGGGGAGGGGGAGAGGGCGCGCGCGAGGCTTGGCTCGAAGTGGACCTTGGAGCACCCACCGCCATCTCACGCGCCATCGTCAAAGAGCTCTCCTACGCGTCCACCGCGGAGTTCGCCATCGAGGCCCAACAGGCGGACGGTTCGTGGCTCGCCGTGGCGACCGGCACCACGATTGGACGGCATAGGGAATTGTCGTTTCCCGTTACAACGGCACGTGTCTTCCGGCTTCATCTTCGAAAGCTCACCGACAATGCAAACATCGAGGAGTTTCAATTGCTGGCAAAGTAGCTCACGGAAGGAGGAACGAGTTGCTGAAGCGCCGGGTCACGCTTCCGTCGGAGTTCGTGCGTGTTGCTTGCGGTAGCTTGCAGGTGTCTTGCCCGTCATGCGCTTGAAGACCCGGGACAGGTAGAAGCGGTCGGCGAAGCCGGTCGCCTGCGCTATGGTATCGAGGCTGGCACTGGTGCGTACCAACATTCCGGCGGCCTCGCCGATGCGGAGCTTGTTGAGGAAGTGGCCCGGCGAGCAGTGGTACTCCTTCTGGAAGTGATCGCTCAGCGACCGCTGGCTCAAGCCGGCGTAGGCGGCGATGTCGGGGATGTGGATCGGCTCGGCGAAGCGGCGGCGCATTTCGTGAACCGCGCGAGCCAGCGCGATCGAGCGCTCGCCCGGCCACAGGTGTTCCCGGATCTCCACGACGAGACGATGGAGCAGCGCTTGGGAGCCGTGGTAGGCCAGCAGACGATCGCCCCGGCCGATGCCGTCAAAGGCCGCGGAGATGCGGCCGATCTCGGCAATCGCTTCACGGTCCGCCGGCACCACGATGGGCCCCGGCCGGCGGACCGCGAAGCACAAGCTGAAGGTGAGCCAGAAGTGATTCACCGGTGTGTCGCCGCGGCTGTCGAAGGAGTTGCCTTCGGGGATCAGAACGACGTGGCCTGGCTCGAGCGCCACCGTATGGCCGGGGAAGACCACTTGGTGGCCGGCGACGGAATTGTAGTAGAGCCGCCAGAACGGGCTGACGGTGTTGGGAAACATCCACCAGTCGAGGCTGCGGAGAAATCCACACTCGTGGAGCACGACACGGCGACCGGGATTGGCCAGCTCAAGCGGATCGAATTCCATGCCCACGCCGGAGTGCGGGCTGTCGTAGCAGCCGCGATTGAGGTCGCGGACACTCGGGGCGGTCGCGTCGTCGGTTTGCATTGGGTTTGCGGGCAGCAAGCGGGCAGGGGATGTGGGAAACTCGGGAATTCAAGCGGTGGTTGCCGAAAAGTCCACAGATTTCGCCGAAGCATCCATTGTTCCGGCAGAGGGGGATCGCTATCTTGTCCCATGCACCCGGGAGGCCACTCGCGCTTGCCAATGTGTCGATTCAAATCCCATGAAGCCCACAATCCTCCCCTCCCTCCTGTGCCTTGCCGTCGGCACCGCCACGGCACCCGCAGCCGTAACGCTCTTCGCTGAGTATCATCTGGGCGAGAACGGAAGTCTGGGTGCGAACAATCTGCCCTTGGACAGCGCGGGCACTCCGCAGGATTTCACTGGGCAGATCAGCGGCGGCACCACCACCGTGGGGACGACGGGTGTGTTTGCTCCCGACTCGACCCACTATCTCATTACTTCAGGTGCCACCAATGAAGGATGGCACAGCGCCAACTTTGTCACGCTCCCCACGAACGATTTTGCCTTTGGCGTCTACGCGCGTGCCTCGTCCCTGGCCGCGGCAAATCAGGGAGACGTGTTCACTTTGGGAAGCGCGAGCAATTCGCCAGCCGGCTCGGGGGCATTCAAAATCAGCCTCGCCTCGAACGGATGGGCCGCGAGCGTCAACGGCGTTGCGTGGGTCGGCGGCACGAACGGGGTGGCCGGATCCTTCACCGCAGATCAGTGGGTCCATCTGGCGGTCGTTCGCTCGGGCGGCACAGCAACCTTCTACATCGATGGCGTCGCCCAAACCGGCACCTCCAGTGCGACGCCTGTGAACGGGGCCGCTCACCTCTCGGTGAACCCGGGCGGATTGACCTTCTTCGACGGCCATTTGGACGAAGCCCGCGTGGTCACCTTCGACAGTGGTGAAAGCACCACGGTCATCCTGAACGCGCTGCAAGCCGTTCCGGAACCTTCGGGTGTGCTGCTCGGCGGGCTCGCCTTTTTGACTCTGCTCCGCCGGCGCCGCTAAGGGCCATCGCGAGCCCATCCGCCAGAACTTCATGAAATCCTCTGCCGCCATCGCCCTGCTATTTCCGCTGCTGCCGTTGGTAGCGGCAGGGGCGATTGGGACCTTCGCGCACTATCCCTTGGGCGAAGCCGGATCGCTGGGCACGAACAAGCTGCCCCTGGATCTCGGCGCAGGAGCCCGGCATTTCGCCACCGCACTTTCCGGCAATACCGCTGAGGTTACGACCGATGGCATGTGGGCCGCCGGATCCACCGCCGCGCTCAGCACCGCCAGCACCGCCGCGGACGGGTGGTACGGGAGCAATGTGTTCAGCGGTTTGCCCGCGGACAATTTCGGCTTCGGGGTTTTCGCCAGGGCGGGATCGATCACCGGGACGACCGACGTGTTCACTTTGGGATCGTCCAACGCTTCGCTGAAGCTTTCGCTCGGAAGTTCCGGATGGGCTGCCAGCGCGCACAACGTAAGTTGGATCGGCCCGGCTTACGGCGTCGCAGGATCCTTTTCCCCGAACACCTGGGTGCATCTCGCCGTCGTCCGCAAAGCCGGCGTCAGCACCTTCTACCTCAACGGCGTCGCCAAGGGCACCTGGAGTGGAACGCCGATTCACAATTCCCCGCATCTCTCCGTGAATCCAAGCTCGAGCGGCTATTTCCACGGTGAAATGGACGAGGCGCGAGTGGTGACCTTCGCGGCCTCCGACGCCGATGCAGACATTCTGCATGCTTTGTGGGGAGCCGCCGAACTGCCGCCGACGCCTCCCGCACAAACGTTGTTGGAGCAGACTTTCGCTACCGTGGCGGGCAAGCGCCATGTGGTGACCTTCACCCTCAGTCCCGGGGCCGGCCAGGCGGTGCTGCCTGGGATGACCCTCGGCGTTGCGGGTGCTTCCACTTTGATCGAGCAAGCGCTGCCGCTCGAACTACCCGCTGGCGGCGGGAGTGCGCCGTTCCGGATCGCCTTCACCGCGGATGCCGCGCAGACCGTTGTCCGCATCACCCGTCCGGCCGGTGCCGCGACGCCCGATCCCGTGGTCACCGGCATGCAGGTGGTGGAGGCGGTCGAGCCCGCACCATCGGCCCAACCGAGCGCTGCCCAGCAATCCCAGATCGATCGCCGCTACGGGATGTTCATCCATTTCGGCATCAATACTTTCCACAACCAGCAGTGGACCGATGGCACCAAGCCGTCATCGAGCTACGCGCCGACAGGACTCGACGTGGACCAGTGGGTGAAAACCGCGAGGGACGCCGGGATGCGCCACATCATCCTGACGGCCAAACACCACGAGGGCTTCTGCATGTGGGACTCGCCATGGACCACCTACGACGTGGCGTCGTCCCCGGTGCCAACCGACGTGGTGGCGGCGGCGGCTGCAGCCTGCGCGAAGTATGGCGTGGGTCTGGGCATCTACTACTCGCTGTGGGACCGCCACGAGCCCGCCTATGGCAACGATGCTGCCTACAACCAGTACATGCTGCGGCAACTCGCGGAGCTGCTGGGCAACTACGGTCCGGTCTGCGAGCTGTGGCTGGATGGCGGCTGGGACAAGGCAAACACCCGCTGGGCGAACTCCGAGATCTACGATTTGGCCAAGCGCTTGCAGCCGGGTTGCCTGGTCAGCACCAACTGGACCGTCGGCACCGCGACCGATGCGGACTCGCATGGGATTGTGCCGGCCAACCAGCAGGAGGGGTTTCTGATCCGCTATTTCCCCAATGACTTCCGGCTCGCCGATCCCTACCTGGCGAAGTTTCCCGATCCCAAGCTCTTCAAGCATCAGGGCCAAGACTACTATCTGCCCTTCGAGGCCACCATCACGCTGAGCTCGGCCAACTACTGGTTCTACGACACGCGCGACACGACCACCAAGCCGCTCGCCACGCTGGCCGACTACTACTACTCCGCGACCGCCCAAAACAATATCCTCATCCTGAATGCGCCGCCGGATCGCAGCGGGGTGATTCGCGAGGTGGACCGCCAGGGACTCTTCCAGTTGCGCGACCGGCTCGGCCTGAATCCCGGTATGCCCTTGCCGGAGAATGTCACCGGAGCGGCCACGGGCACAGCCAGCGCGGTTTGGAACAATGACGTCGCCAACCACGGCCCGCAGAAGGCCCTCGACGGAGATCCCGGCACCCGCTGGGCCAGCGGCCCCGTGGGCCTGACCAGTGCGAGCGTGGAGATCGACTTCGGCGCGCCGCGTTCCTTTGACCGCCTGCTAATCGACGAATTTGAAGTCGCCGCCGGAGTCGGGCGGATCCAAGCCTTCCATCTCGACGCTTGGGACGGCGCGGCCTGGCAAACCTTCCACACGGGCACGACCTGCCGCCGGCACTCTCTGCATGACTTCGCCCGCCAGCACTGTGCGAAGATCCGGCTGGTCATCACCTCGGCCAGCGATGCGCCGTCGATCTGGGAAATCCAAGCCCACGATGCCAGCCACGCCTTCTCCTCGTGGCGGGACGAACGCTTTCCTGGTTCCGGGATCTTGCTGGAAGCCGATTGGGATGCCGATCCCGACGGCGATCGCTTGCCCAACCGGCTGGAGTTCGTGCTGGGCAGCGATCCTCACGCTGCCACCTCCTTGCCGGTGCCGACACGGGACGGCGCGATGATGAAGCTTGCGCTCCCGTGGAATCTGGAAGCGGGCGGTGACTTCGGCTCGATCCGTTACTCCTTCGACCTTCACGAGTGGTTCGACTCCCTGAGCCCGGCCCACGCCGGAGTCCAAGTCGCGAGCGGCCCGCCGGGCCAGCGCGCCTGGCAGATTGATCCTGCGCAACTCCCTTCCTGGTTCTATCGGCTCGAATGATCCGGCTCCTGCTTTCGATTCCCCGACCTCGACAAAAACCCGAATGAAATCCAGCCAAACACTCCGCAGCTCCGCGCTGCTTGCACTTGTGGTCGTCCTCCCCGGCCACTCCCCGGCTGCCATCACGCCCTTTGCCGAGTACCATCTCGGCGAGGCCGGCAGCATGTCAGGCGCCACCAAGCTCCCGCAGGACAGCTCCGGGAACAACCGTCACTTTTCCTCGAACATCTCGGGTGGCAGCGTCCCTCTCTCTCCCTCACCCGTCACCGCACCGGGTTCGACGCACTACATCGATACCCGTGCCCTCAGCCCCGATCAGGGATGGTACTCGAGCAACACCTTCTCAGGTCTTGCGACCGACAACTTCGCGGTTGGCGTGTATGCCTCGGCACCTTCGCTCGACGCGACCCCTCGCGACGTGATCGCCCTCGGGGGAGGGACCAGCGCTTTCAAGATCAGCCTCGCTGCCAATGGCTGGGCCGCCAGCTCGCACAACGCGAGCTGGATCGGGCCGGCGAACGGATACGCTGGAACCTTCACTGCCAACCAGTGGGTCCATCTCGCCTTGATCCGGAAGAATGGCGTGACGACCTTTTACATCGATGGCGTCGCCAAGGCCGGCACTTACAACGGGGCTCCGGCCCACAATAGCCCCCACCTTTCGGTCAATCCGGGAGGCACCATCTTCTTCAACGGCCGCATCGACGAGGCCCGCGTGGTGACCTTCGCCGGGACGGACACGGAGCAGGACATCCTCGCCGCGCTGGGGACACCGCCGCTGCCGATCCGCTATCTCGTTCAGGATGGCGAGAACAGCTACCCGGCGGTCGCGCTGGCCGCGGGACTGACTTCGGAAGTGCGCCCGGGCTCGGGGCTCGACCGCGATTTCACTACCGTCGTCAATCCGGACGGATTCACGGTCAGCGGCACGCACACCTTGAAAGTCCTGGCTGGGCCTTCGCTGCAAGTGAACACCCCGTATGACATTTTCAGATTCACGGCATCCGGGGCACCCACGCTGAATCTCGGAGCCTTCGATCTGGATCTGCCGCCCGGCGCGGAGGCCACGCTGGCGATCGATAGCGCCGCGGCTCCCGATCACTACGTCACGCTGACCTTCCAGGATCTCGGCGTGCGCACTTGGAACGGCACCGCCGCCGTGGGCGGCTCGACTTGGAACACGACGACCCCGAACTGGAAGGACGTGTCGCTGGCCTCGGTGACCTTCGCGAACGGCGATTCGGTGGTGTTCGATGAAAACGCGGCGGTGAAAAACGTCTCCATCGCGGCAGGAGAGGTCCAGCCCACGCTGACGGAGTTCGCCGCCTCAAGCGACTACGCGGTTTCCGGCCCGGGTACCATCGGCGGCACCGGCACGCTGCAAATGACCAGCGGCAAGGTCACGCTCTCGACGGCGGTCAATCTGTCCGGGGCCGGTGGGATGACGATCCTGCCCGATGCGACCCTGCAACTCGAGAACGGCGGCAGCCTTGGAAGCATGCCGGTCGCCAATTCGGGAACCATGGTTTTCAATCCCTCCGCCGTGCTCGACATCGCGGCACCCATCAGCAGCTCTGGCACCCTGACCCTCTCCGGGAGCGGTACGACGGTGTTTTCCAACACCGTGGGCGGCGCGGCCAGCATCGACGCCGGAGCGACCATGGAACTCAATGCTGCGGTCCTGCGGTCTCATCCCACGTCGAACTTCACGGGGGCAGGGACCTTGCGCAAGACCGGTGCCAACACGGCCCAGTGGGGGGCTTCCACGGCCACCTTTGCGCTGGACCCTGGCGCGCTCATCGATGTGCAAGCCGGCACCTTGATCGGCGGGTCGAGCAACAATGAAATCTGGACCGAGAACAAAGCCGACCTTCATGTGGAGGCGGGCGCGGCGTTCGAGAGCGTCGAGGCGACCGTGCTCGTCGATGCGCTCAGCGGATCCGGCACCCTTCGCGCCGGCTATCCCGGCTTTGCCAATGCCGGCATTGTCTGCGGCGTGGCCGACGGCAGCGGGAGCTTCGGGGGAGCCATGGTGGACTATCCGATCGCCAATGCCATCGGACGATTGACCAAGCGCGGGACCGGCACCCAGACCCTGGCGGGCCCCAACACTTACACCGGCAACACTACCGTGGAAGCTGGCGCGCTGGTGCTGGATGTGGACGGAAGCCTGACGTTCAAGATCGGCGCCAACGGCGTGAGCAACCGTATCACCGGCACGGGTGCGGTCACCTTGGACGGTGTTTTCGTGATCAACCTCAGCGGGGCAACCCTTGCCAACGGTAACTCATGGAACCTCGTCGACGTCCCCAATCTGACCGAGACCTATGGCGACAGCTTCCTCGTCTCCGGCTTCACCGGGGCCTCCGGCGTCTGGACCCTAGTGGCAGGCGCGAACACCTGGACCTTCACCGAATCCACCGGCAATCTGACGCTGGCTGTGGGAGGCGGCTATTCCACATGGGCGACTGCCAATGCCGACGGCCAAGGCGCGGAACTCGATTTCGACGCCGACGGCGTGAAAAACGGCATCGAGTACTTCTTGGGTGAGACCGGCAGCGGGATGACGGTGCTGCCTGGACCGGTCACCGCAGGCGGAGCCACGACCGTGACCTGGGATCGCGACCCGGCGGCCAGCGTGACTTCATTCGGAGTTCAGTTCTCGACCTCGCTGACCAGCGACTGGCAGCCGGTGCCGGGCGCCCAACTGAATCTCAGTGATCCCGCAAAGATCATCTACACCTTTCCTGCACCCCTGACCGGCAAGCGGTTCGTGCGACTTTCCGTGACGCCATGACCGTGTCCCCAGGTCAGGGCCCTCGGGCTCATCCTCCGAATTCGATGATCAAACCCCACGACAACCCGACCGGCCCCGCCGGCGCGAGAGTTCCTTTGACCAACGTGGCCGGTGACATGCACCCGGTGACTGGCGGGAACGCCGGATCCCGCACGAAGAAAGGCCTTTGGCAGAGGCTGGGCGGTAGTGCGTTCTCGATCTCCGTGCTGGTCCACGCGGTCTTCATCCTGCTGGCGATCTTCTTCTTCATCCGCTGGGTCGAGCCGCCGCCGGAGGAGAGAGTCGATTTCGTTCCCGGTGGCGGTGGTGGCGGCAACAACGGTTCTGAAGTGACCCACAAGATCCAGCAGAAGGCGCGACAGATGCCGAGCGCGGTGTCGAAGCGGATTGCGTCCACCAGTTTAACGGCGGCCTTCACCTTGCCGGATTCCTCCAGCGATCTGCCGGACGCGACCATGCCGATGGAGATGGGAGCCAGTGCGGCGGGCAAGGGCGGCGGCGCGGGTGGAGGAAGCGGGACCGGGATTGGCACCGGCACGGGCAGCGGCGTGGGACCGGGTAGCGGCCCCGGCGTGGGCAAAGGCTTCATCGATACAAACCCCTTTGGCAGCAAGGGCGGAGTGGGGCTGGTGGGGACGTTCTATGACTTCAAGCGGGACAAGAAGGGGGATAGCACCGGCGTGAGAGCCTTGGACCGGCCGACCTACACGAAAATCGTCAATGACTTCACCAACAGTTCCAGATGGGGTCCCTCCTCCAAGTTCAAGCACTACACTTCCCCGACCCAACTGACCGCCAAGGTTTTCGCCTTCAAGGGGATCCCGGACACCTCGGCGGGCCAGGCGTTCCAGTGTCCTGATACCGGCGCGGGCATGTGGCTCGCCCACTACTCCGGGACGGTGAAGGCGACCGAGACCGGAACGTATCGATTCGTGGGATGGGGGGACAACTGTCTGGTGGTGGGGATCGACGGCAAGGTGGTGCTTGATGCGTCGGACGTGGTTTACACCGGAAAAGCCAACGAGCCTCTGGGCAGCATCAATCTGCCCGGCAAGCCCGGCGCGGCGCTGGCCTGTGGGAAATGGTTCCAACTCCGCCAAGGAAGTTCGCTGAAAGTGGACATCATCATGGGCGATGAAGGCGGAATCTTCTCGGCCGGGGTGATGATCGAGAAGAAGGACTCGACCTATGGCCGCGGGCCAGGGGGGGTGCCGGTTCTTCCCGTGCTCACCGTTGCCGACCTGGAAGAGAAGGAGAAGGCGCTCTACCCGTTCCTCTCGGCCGAGAGCTTTCCGCGGTCGCTATTCGTGGCCGAAACACCCCGGCTTGGTGCCGGAGACATTTTCAAATGAGCACTGGGATGCCCATGAATTCCACCATCCATTCCACCTTGAGCGGGTTGGCACGGCCGAGAGGGCGAGTCGGGTCGATGACCGGTGAAATGAGTATCGTTAATTGTTCAACCAAGTGTGAGCCCCGAAGACGCTTAAAATGCGTGAATAGGGGGCAATTCGCCGGGAAGAAGGATGCGGTTTTCACCGGAATCCCCGACGGCCGAATGAAGAGATCCGTTGGCTCCCGATGAATTTTGAGAAGAGAAACCCACTCGACTTCGGAGCAGTGTTGCGCGTTTCGCCAGTCGGTCTGCGTAAAATCGCAGCTAACGTCCGAAGGATTCCGCTTACTTCCCCGATACACCTACCATGACCGTTGAGTTTTCACCTTTCCGCAGGATTGCCCCATGGACCGCCGTGGTAGCAACCGCTGCCTTCTGGGGTTTTGCCGCATCCGGCCGCGGTGTCGCGGCGGAGGCCGCGTCGCTTCCGGACAAGGTCTCGTTCAACGAGCACATCCAACCGCTGCTCTCCGAAAACTGCTACCATTGCCACGGACCCGACAGCGGGACCCGCGAGCCGAAGAAAGCGCCGATGCGGCTGGACCGCGAGGCGGATGCCTTCCTGCCGCGTGAGGATGGCAAGCCGGTGATCGTGAAGGGCAAGCCGGCGGAATCGCTGCTGGTCAAGCTGATCAACGAAAAGGATCCGGAGAAGATCATGCCGCCACCGGCGTCCCACAAGACGCTCTCGCCGGCGCAGATCGCGCTACTGGAGAAATGGATCGAGCAGGGCGCGCCCTACGAAGCGCATTGGTCGTTCATTCCGGTGAAGCGCCCCGCTTTGCCCGAAGCGGGCAAGGACTGGGCCGCCAATCCGGTCGACCGGTTCGTCGCGGCGAAACTCGACGAGCAGGGTCTCAAGCCGAATTCCCCGGAGGACCTGGCGCGCTTCTACCGACGCTTGCATCTCGATCTCACGGGCTTGCCGCCGGCACCGGAAGAGGTGGGTGCCTTCCTGAAAGCTGCGACGGGCAACCCGCAGGCGGCGATTGAAGCGGCGACCGACAAGTTGCTGGCCACCACCGCGAGTGCCGAGCACTTCGCCCGCCAGTGGCTGGATGCGGCCCGCTATGCCGACACCCACGGCATTCACATCGACAACTTCCGCTCGATCTGGCCGTACCGCGATTGGGTGGTGAGGGCGTTCCAAGCGAACATGCCTTGGGACCAGTTCACCACCGAGCAGATTGCCGGCGACCTGCTTCCGAACCGGACGCTCGACCAGCAGGTGGCGACCGGCTTCTCGCGCTGTCTGGCGACCACCGGGGAGGGGGGGGCGATTGCGGAGGAATACGACGCGATCTATGCGAAGGACCGGGTGGAAACCGTCTCGGCGGTCTGGCTCGGCCTGACCACTGGCTGCGCGGCGTGTCACGACCACAAGTTCGACCCGATTTCCACCAAGGAGTTCTACTCGTTGACCTCTTTCTTCCGGAACACGCCGATGTCGGCGCTGGACGGCAACAACGCGAATCATCCGCCGAATGTCACGGTACCGCTGCCAGAGGACCGGGAGCGCCTGGCCGCCCTTCCCGCGGAACTCGCGGAGCAGGAGCGCCTGGTCGCGGCTCGCAAGGAAGCGGTCCGGAGTGCCTTCGAGCAGTGGACGAAAACCGCGCGGCCAAGCCGGACTTCCAGGGCGGACTCGACGCTCGCACTCCACCTGCCGCTGGATGAGGAGGACGGTCCGCTCCGCGGCAAGGCGGACGGAGCCGCTAAGCAATGGGACGCGAAGCTTGCGCGAGTGGATGCCCCGGCGGGCAAGGCGGTGCAGGTGAGCGACGGGATCGTGGATCTCGGCGACCTCGGGAGCTTCAAGCGCGGTGACCGCGTGACCTATGGTGCGCTGATCCGGGTCGAGGGAGCGCCGACGGGCGCGGTGGTGGCGAGGATGAATCCGGGCGAGGCGCACCGGGGGTGGGACCTCTACCTGCAAGGCGGCGTGCCAGCCGCCCACGTGATCGATAGCTGGCCTGGCAAGGCGAACAAGATCAATGGCAGCGAACCCCTGAAGCCGAATGAGTGGCACCATGTGATGGTCACCTTCGACGGGTCCAAGCCTGCTGCCGACACGCTGGAGCTTTATGTGGACGGCCGGAAGGTGAAGTCCACGACCACGCCCAATACCGTGGGCACGGAGATCGAAACGAAGGTGCCATTGCGGCTCGGTTCGCGCGAAGGTGGGGATTCAAAACTCAACGGCAAGGTGGCGGTGCAGGACTTGCGCTTCTACCGCCGCCTGCTCTCCCCGCAGGAGATCGGCACGCTGGCCCAGACCGGGCTCATCCAAGGCATCCTCACGAAGCCGGTGGAGCAACGGACGAAGGAGCAGACGGAGACCTTGTTCCGCTACTACCTGACGACCATGGACAAGCCGGCGCAGGAGCTGATGGCCAAGCTGGACGCACTCAAGGCCGAGCAGACGACCCTCGGCGGCCGCGGCACCGTGTCGCTGGTCATGGCAGAGAAGCCCGGCGAGCCCTTCGCTCACGTGCTGACCCGCGGTGTCTATTCGGACAAGGGCGAGAAGGTCGCCCCTACGACGCCTGCCGTACTTCCACCGATGGCGGCCGATGCGCCGAAGAACCGGCTCGGTCTCGCCCGCTGGCTGACCGATCCGGCCAATCCCTTGCCAGCGCGGGTGACGATGAACCGGACGTGGTACTACTTCTTCGGCACCGGCATCGTCGAAACGAATGACGACTTCGGCATCATGGGCGCGCGTCCGAGCCATCCGAAGCTGCTCGACTGGCTGGCGGCCGAGTTCGTCGATTCGAAGTGGGACTACCGCCACATGGTGAAGCTCATCGTGACTTCGGCAGCTTACCGGCAGTCGGGCGCCGTCTCGGGTCAGAAGCTCGAGAAGGATCCCTCGAACCGTCTGGTTTCCCGTGGCCCTCGCTACCGCATGGATGCGGAGGTGATCCGCGACACGGCGCTCGCCGCGGCCGACCTGCTTTCTCCGAAAGTGGGCGGGGCACCGGTGAGGCCGTATCAGCCGGAAGGCGTGTGGGAAGCGGTGGCGATGAAGGAATCGAACACCAGGAACTACAAGGCGGACACCGGCGAGGCACTCTACCGGCGCTCCCTCTACACCCTGTGGAAGCGCACCGCGCCCCATCCCGCGATGGAGATCATGAACGCACCCACGCGCGAGGTCTTCTGCGTGCGCCGCGACCGGACCAATACGCCGCTCCAGGCCTTCGTGACCTTGAATGACCCGCAGTTCGTCGAAGCCTCGCGGCGGTTGGCGGAGCACGCGATGGCGGCGTCCAGCGATCCCTCGCAGCGCGTCGACTTCATGACCGCACGACTGCTGTCGCGCGTCTTGCCGCCGGAGGAGCGGAAGGTGGTGCTGGATACGTTCGGGGTGGCTCTTGCGGCCTACCGGACGGATGCGAAGCAGGCCCAGGCGATGATTTCCAACGGTGAATCCAAGGCCGATCCGAAGCTGGATGTCCCTGAACTCGCGGCGTGGACGTTGGTCGCAAGCCAACTCCTCAACCTCGATGAGACCCTGAACAAGTGATGTTGCCCGCACCTATGAACACGATCTCCGATTACAACTCCGCCATCACGCGCCGGCAATTCTTCCGCAAGAACGGCACCGGCCTCGGTGTGGCTGCCCTGTCCTCGCTGCTCGGCAGCGGCCAGGCATTTTCCTCGTCAATCGAGGAGGCGCTGCCGCACATCGCACCGAAGGCGAAGCGCGCGATCTACATCTCGCTGATCGGCGCGCCGTCGCAGCTCGACCTCTTCGACTACAAGCCGGACCTCAAGAAGCGCTTCAAGGAAGACCTCAAGGATTGGCTGAAGAAGGAAGGCCAGCGCCTCACGGGCATGACCTCCGGGCAGGGTTCCTTTCCGCTGGCGCCGACGATCTTCAAGTTTGCCCAGCACGGCCAGGGCGGCGCGTGGATCAGCGAACTGCTGCCGTGGACCGCGAAGATGGCCGACGACATTTGCATCATCAAATCGATGCACACCGAGGCGATCAACCACGAGCCGGCCAACCAGCTCGTGTACACCGGCTCGATGCAGTCCGGGAAGGCCTCGCTCGGCTCATGGTTGTCCTACGGCCTGGGCAGCATGAATGAGGATCTGCCGACCTTCGTGGTGCTGCACGCCACCCACAGCTCGCCGTATTCGAACGTCCAGGCGATCTCCGCCCGCCTGTGGGGATCCGGCTACCTGCCCGGCAAATACGCGGGTGTGGCCCTCCGCTCGAAGGGGGATCCGGTGCTTTATCTGCAGGATTCGCCCGGCGTCTCCCGCGACTTGCGGCGCAAGATGCTGGACGGCTTGAACACGCTGAACCAGCGCTCGTACGAAGCGGTGGGCGATCCGGAAATCCAGACCCGCATCCAACAGTACGAGATGGCCTTCCGCATGCAGGCTTCGGTTCCGGAGCTGGCCGATACCTCGGGCGAACCGGAGTACGTGTATGAGCTCTACGGCAAGGACAGCAAGGTCGGCGGCACCTTCGCTGCCTCGGCGCTGATGGCGCGGCGTCTGTTAGAGCGCGGCACCCGCTTCGTGCAAATCTTCCACCGCGGCTGGGACCAGCACGGCGATCTTCCGCGTGACCTGCGCTCGCAGTGCGGGGATGTCGATCAAGGCATCTACGGCCTGATCCAGGATCTCAAACAGCGCGGCATGCTGGAGGACACCCTGGTCATCTTCGGCGGCGAGTTCGGCCGGACGGTCTATTCGCAAGGTACGCTCAACGAAACGAACTATGGCCGCGACCACCACCCGCGCTGCTTCTCGCTGTGGATGGCGGGCGGCGGTGTGAAGGGCGGGCAGGTCTATGGCGAGACCGACGAGATGAGCTACAACATCGTGCAGAACCCGGTCCACATCCGCGACCTGCACGCGACCGTCCTGAACCAGCTCGGCTTGAACCATGAGAAGCTCACCTACAAGTTCCAAGGGCTGGACCAGAAGCTCACCGGCGTGGAGAAGCCGGCGGTCGTTGTGAAGGGTATCCTGGCATGATCCCGGATCCCCAGGTCCTGGGTTGCGCATCTGTTGGCATGAACTCGCGATTTCATCGATTTTTTGAAGAAAGACTCCTGCGCGATTGAGGGTAAAAAGGAACCCTTTGATGCGGAGGGAAAAGGCTAGTTTCAGAAGATGTCTGCCTTCCTCGTTGCCAGCGCGGAGCCCGTGCTGGCGGGAGGCATGAAAACATGGAACTGAATCGTGAAGCGAGTTGTGCCATTTCTTGTGATTTCCGCGGCCTCTGCTTCCGAGGCCCCGCTGTCCTACGCCTTCGACGTGCGGCCGATCTTGTCGGACCGCTGCTTCGGCTGTCACGGACCCGATGGGGACAAGGGCCGCGAGGCCGGGCTGCGGCTCGACACCTTTGAAGGAGCGACGGCCAAGCTGGAGAGCGGTGAACGGGCGATCGTGC
The DNA here is from genome assembly GCF_025950235.1 of Luteolibacter arcticus. Taxonomy (NCBI): domain Bacteria; kingdom Pseudomonadati; phylum Verrucomicrobiota; class Verrucomicrobiia; order Verrucomicrobiales; family Verrucomicrobiaceae; genus Neoluteolibacter; species Neoluteolibacter arcticus. The sequence goes on from NZ_JAPDDT010000008.1 coordinate 89,058, forward strand.
CCGGCGATCTCAAGGCCAGCGCGATGGTTGCGCGCATCCGCTCGCACGATCCGGAGGAGATCATGCCGCCGGCCAAGCTCAACCGCCCGCTGACCGACGCGGAGCGGGACGTGCTGGTCCGCTGGATCGAGCAAGGCGCGGTCTATGAGCGGCACTGGGCTTTCGTCGCGCCGAAGAAGCATGAGCCACCCGCGGTGAAGGATGCGGGATGGAGCAAGGACGACATCGATCGCTTCGTGCTCGGCAAGCTGGAGAAGGAGAAGCTTTCGCCGAATCCGGAAGCGGATCGCGCCACGCTGCTACGCCGCGTGTCGCTTAATCTAACAGGTCTGCCGCCGTCGCCGGAGCAACTGCAGGCCTACCTCGCGGACGCATCGCCGGACGCGTATGAAAAGCAGGTGGACGCATTGCTCGCGTCGCCGCGCTATGGCGAGCGGATGGCGCAGGACTGGCTGGATGTGGCGCGCTTCGCGGACACCTACGGCTACCAGTCGGATGCCAATTGCTTCGTGTGGCCTTGGCGGGATTGGGTGATCGGCGCGTTCAACTCGAACCTTTCCTACGACAAATTCGCGAGCTGGCAGGTCGCCGGAGACCTGCTGCCGGATGCGACCCAGGAGCAGAAGTTGGCCACGATGTTCAACCGCCTGCATCGCCAGACACAGGAAGGCGGGTCGATCGAGGCGGAGTTCCGCCAGGAGAATATATCGGACCGTGTGCACACCTTCGGCACCGCCTTCCTCGGGCTGACGATGGAGTGCTCGAAGTGCCACGACCACAAGTACGACCCGCTGCCGCAGAGCGACTACTATAGCATGGCGTCGATGTTCGGGCAGATCGACGAGAACGGGCTCTATCCTTTTTCTCTCTCCACCAGCGCGCCCGAGCCATCGATGCGGCTGCAGAAGCCTCATCATGGGGCGGAGATCGCGAAGCGGCGTACTGCGCTGGAAGCGGCGGAGAAGCATCTCCGTGAACTGCCCGCCAGCCGGGAAGCTGCCTTTGAAGCGTGGTTCGCTGCGAAGCCCACGATTTCGCTCACGCCGCGCGCCGGCCACTATCCGCTGGATGCGGCGGCGCCGCTCGCAAACCTCGTTCCAGACCGCAAGCCCGCCACGGTTTCCGGCGGACAACTGAAGAATGTGCCCGGCGATGCGGTGGAGTTCGATGGCGACACGGAATTGCATCTCCAGGGATTCGCCGGGGTGACCCGGCACGATCCGCTTTCGGTGTCACTGAAGATCTTCAGCCCGGATGCGAAGGACCGGGCGGTGATCCTGCAAAGTGGTCCGGCCATGTTTTCCCAGGTTGCGGACGCGTCGGGATTCGAGCTGCTGTTAGAGAAAGGCAAGCTGCGCTGGAGTTGCATCCACCTGTGGCCGGGCTGTGCCGCGTCGATCGAAACGAGCGAGCCATTTCCCGTCGGCAAGTGGGTGCAGGTGACGGTGACCTACGATGGGACTTCGCGGGCTGGCGGATTGAAGATGTACTTCGACGGCAAGCCGGCCGCCACTGCGGTCGTCACCGACCAGCTGGACAAGAACATCACCGCGGGTGAATTCCGCCTCGGGGCCCGGCCGCGCGACGACCGCGGGTTCGCCCAAGGGCAAATCGACGAGCTGTCGGTCTTCCGCGCCGAGCTGGTGGCGATGGAAGTCGACGCGCTCGCAAGTGGCTCTCCCGACAAGATCGCCGAGGCGGCGAGGACCGGCAATGCCGCGGCCAAGGACGGCCTCCGCGACTACTACCTCCGCCATGTCGATCCCGAGATGGCCGCCGCGCGGACGGCTGTGACCGCAGCGAGGAAGAACCTCCACGACAACTACCTCGATCACATCCCGCTGATCATGGTGATGGAGGAAAGCCCGGTGCCGAAGCAGCACTACATACTCACCCGCGGCGACTACGCTTCTCCCGATCTCACCAAGCCGGTGCAGCCATCGCCACCGTCCGCGGTGATGCCTTTCCCGGCGGATGCCCCCAAGAACCGCCTCGGCCTTGCGAACTGGATGACCGACCCTGCCAATCCGCTGGTCTCGCGTGTCGCGGTGAACCGCTTCTGGATGATGTGCTTCGGCAATGGCATCGTGCCGACGCAGGAAAACTTCGGCCTGCAAGGCGACGCGCCAAGCCATGCCGCGTTACTCGATACGCTCTCGCACGACTTCGTGGCCTCGGGCTGGGACGTGAAGAAGCTGCTCAAGCGCATCGTGATGAGCTCGACCTTCCGCCAGTCGTCGAGCAACACCGCTGAGAAGTTGGAGCGCGATCCGGCGAATCGCTTGCTGGCACGCGGCCCGGCTTATCGCCTGTCGGGTGAGGCGATCCGCGATCAGGCGCTCTTCGCCGCGGGGTTGCTCGTTGAGAAAGTGGGAGGTCCCAGTGTGAAACCATGGCAGCCGCCCGGCGTCTGGTCGGAAGCCGGGGCCTCGGGTGGCGACTATGTGCCCGACAAAGGGGAGGGGCTCTATCGCCGCACCCTGTATACTTTCCGGAAACGGACTGCACCACCGCCGATGCTGACCACGCTCGATGCGGGAAGCCGCGAGATCTGCCAGGCACGGCGATTGACGACGAACACGCCGCTTCAGCCGCTGATTTTCCTGAACGACCAGAGCTTCTTCGAATGTGCGCGGAAGCTGGCGGAGCGTTGCGTGGCGCAAGCTCCGGGCGATGCCGCCGCCCAGTGCGACCGTGCCTTTGCCATTCTGGCTTGCCGGGCACCGCGGCCGGCCGAGCGGGCGGCGATCGCCGAACTTCACGCGGCCCAGAGAGCGACCTACGAAAAGGACCGCGCCGCCGCCCTCAGCGTGGCCGGCAAGGACGATCCATCGCTCGCCGCACTCGTGGTCGTCTGTTCCACGCTGCTCACCTCGGACGCCGTCATCACCAACCGCTAGTCCCATGAAACCGATTCGTCCAAGCTACGACCAGTTGATGGGGCTGACCCGCCGCCACTTCCTCGGCAAATCCGGACTCGGTCTCGGTGCCATGGCCTTGTCGAACCTGTTAGGTTCCGGGAAAGCCGCGGCCTCCACCGGCGGGAGCCTCGGGGCACCCCACCATTTTGCCAAGGTGAAGCGGGTGATCTACCTGTTCCAGGCCGGCGGTCCGTCGCACCTGGAGACCTTCGATTACAAGCCGCTGCTGCGCCAGGGACATGGCAAGGCGCTGCCCAAGGAAGTCATCGGCAACCAGCGGCTCTCGACGATGAGTGGCAACCAGAGCCTGCTGCCGATGGCCGGCTCCTTCGCCGACTTCTCGAAGCATGGCCGCAGTGGCATGGAGATCTGCAACACGCTGCCCTTCACGCAAAAAATCGCCGACGAGATCTGCGTGATCCGCACGATGCACACCGAGGCGATCAACCACGACCCGGCGATCACCTTCTTCTGCTCCGGCAACCAGATCCCCGGGCGACCGTCGATGGGTTCCTGGGCCTCGTATGGCCTGGGCAGCCTCAACGCCAACCTGCCCGCCTTCATTGTCCTCGTTTCGAAGAATGGCAGCCGCGACCAGCCGCTCTACACCCGGCTGTGGGGTTCCGGCTTCCTGCCGAGCGAGCACCAGGGCGTGCAGTTCCGCTCCGGCAAGGAACCGGTGCTCTATCTGACGAATCCCGAAGGCGTCTCGCCGCACATCCGGCGCGGGATGTTAGACGCGCTGGGAAAACTCAATCGCGACCAGGCCGCGCACGAACTGGACCCGGAGATCGATGCCCGCATCGCGCAGGCGGAAATGGCGTTCCGGATGCAGACCAGTGTGCCGGATGCCACCGATCTCTCGGATGAAACCGAGGAGACCTTCAATCTCTATGGCCCGGATTCGAAGACGCCGGGGACCTACGCCGCGAATTGCCTGCTCGCGCGCCGCCTGATCGAGCGCGACGTCCGTTTTGTGCAACTCTTCCACCAGGGGTGGGACCAGCACGGCGACGTCGTCGGTGGCATTACCCGCCAGTGCAAGCAGACCGACCAGGCCTCCGCCGCACTGGTGATGGATCTCAAGCGCCGTGGCTTGCTCGAAGACACGCTGGTCGTGTGGGGCGGCGAATTCGGCCGCACCGCGTATTGCCAGGGCAAGATGAGCGGCAACAACTACGGTCGCGACCACCATCCGCGCTGCTTCAGCATCTGGCTCGCCGGTGCGGGCGTGAAGGCCGGCGTCACCCACGGCACCACCGACGACTACGGCTACAACATCGTCGATGGCGGCGTGCATGTCCACGACCTCCACGCGACGATGCTCCACCTGATGGGGGTGGAGCATGAGAAGCTCGTTTACAAATTCCAAGGCCGCTACTTCCGCCTGACCGATGTCGCCGGACACATCGTGAAGGATGTGCTGGCGTGACCTGAAGTTCCAGATTGCCGCCGCTTCAAATTCCCGATCACCTCTCCAACTGCCATAGAATGAAACCAACCGCACTGCTGTTCCTCGTCCCCGCGCTCGCCTTCGCCCATCCCGACCACGGAAAGGAACCCGGCAAGGATCTCGAAGAAGCCGTCCGCACCGGCAACGGAGCCTTCATGTATGAGGCCATTCCCCATTGGGGCGAGCTGCCGGATGGCAAGAAGATCGGCCCGACGCACGGCGGCGTGATCATCGATGAGAAGAGCGGTTTCATCTACGTCTCCACCGAAGCCGCGCATGGCATCCTGGTCTATCAGCCGGACGGCAAGCTGGTGAAAAGCATCGCGCCGGAGTGCCAGGGCTTCCATGCCATGGCGGTGCGCGAGGAGCGCGGCACGACGGTGATCTACGGAGCCCAGCTCGGCGGGCCGAAGGCGCTGCGCGTCTGCAAGCTCGATACCGACGGCAAGGAGCTGCTGGAGATTTCCAAGGCCACCGCGGGTGACGTGGAGGGCGGCTGGAACGGTCTCACTGCCGTGGCCGTCGCCCCGGATGGCTCCATCTTTTGCTCGATGGGCTATGGTGCGCAATTCATCCACAAGTTCGACGAGAAGGGAAAGCACCTCAAATCGTTCGGCGGCAAGGGCACCGGCGATGGGAAGACGACGTGCAGCCATGGCATGGCCATCGACACCCGCTACGGCGCGCCGCGGTTGCTGGTCTGCGACCGCGAAAGCCGCCGGCTCGTCCATTTCGACCTCGAAGGGAAATGGATCGGCGTCCACGCCACGAACCTGCGCCGCCCGTGCACGCTCTCCATCCTCGGCGATGTTTGCGCGGTGGCCGAGCTGGAGGCTCGCGTGACCATCCTCGACAAGAACGGCGCACCGGTCGCCTTTCTCGGGGACAATCCGAACAAGGCTCAATGGGCGGGCTTTGGCATCCCTCTTGACCAAATGAAGACCGGCATTTTCACCGCACCTCACGGCCTGTCCTTCGACAAGGCGGGGAACCTCTACGTCCAGGACTGGAACGCCAGCGGACGGGTGACGAAGCTCAAGAAACTCTGAGAACTGCAATCGATCGCGACCATGAAAGCCTTCCTCACATCCCATCGCGGCCTGACCCGCTCCGTGCTCCTGGTGCTTGCTGCCGGGACTTCCGGGGCGATGGCCGCAGACCCGGTGGTCTACAGCGAGATCATCGCCCCGATCTTCGAGCAGAAGTGCGCCGCGTGCCACGGCACTGAGAAGCAGAAGGGCAAGTTCCGGATGGATGACTATGAGCTGCTCGTGAAGGGCGGCAAGGAAGGCGAGGGCCTGGTCCACGGCAAGTCCGCCGAGAGCAACATCATCATCCGCATCGATCTACCGGCGGACGATGACGAGCACATGCCGCCGGAGGACAAGAAGCAACTGGAGCCGCACGAGGTGCGGCTCATCAAGTGGTGGATCGACAGCGGTGCCTCGAAGGATGCGAAGCTCGCGTCGCTCAATCCCGGAGACGACATCAATGCTGCGCTTTCGAAGATCGTGCCAGCGGACGCGCGGAAGAAGCAAGAGGCGGCCAGCGCCGGCGAAGCCAAGGAGGCGGCCACCAAGCGTGAATCCTTGAAGGGCGAAATGGCACGCCTGCGGAAGGAATTCCCGGCCGCGCTGAATTTCGAATCGCAATCGACCGGCGGCGTGGTCTTTACCGCCGCGAGCCTGCGCAAGGAATTCGGCGACGACGATCTCGCCAAGCTGGCTCCGGTGATGCCGGGGATGGTTTCGCTCGACCTGTCGGCCTGCAAGGTGACCGACAAGGGCGCAGCGATGCTCAAGGATGCTGCGGAATTGAAGATCCTGCGCCTGTCCGAGACGGGCGTCACGGATGCCGCTGTCGGTGTCATTGCCACCTTGCCCAAGCTCGAGTCGCTCAACCTCTACGGAACCCAGGTGACCAACGCCGGGATCCTCAAGCTCGCGGGACGGGCCAATCTCAAGCGGCTCTATCTGTGGCAGACCAAGGTCGATGCCGCCGGCATCCAGGCGCTCAAGGCGAAGCTGCCGGAATGCGAGATCGTAATGGGGATGTGACGCAACGACACGCAGCGCTGCTCCCCGGCAAGAGGGGCGGAAGGCACCCAAAATGCCTCCGCCCCCGTTTTTTTAAACCAATCCGCCCCCTTGACCTCGGCGGAGCAAGCATCCCAGCTAACCGGACTGGTTTTTAGTCCAGTTGCAAAATCAAATGGCCTTGCGCACGGCAGGAGCCCGGGGATGGATTTGGAACCGAAGGATTCCGGATGATGGTGGTAACCTCGGGCTCGCAAACCTCGCCGATACGTCCATTTCCAACCCCAAATGACCTCATCCATGAAACGCATCCTATCCGCAGCCATCGCACTGACCGGCCTGTCCTTGGCCTCTGCCGAACCGCTCCTCAAGCCGGACCTGAGCGACATCGTGGTCAAGGGACCCAAGGAGTGCTGGACCTTCACGGATGGCGTTCTCACCGGAAAGAGCATTCCGGAGAAGAAGGGGTCGAACCTCTGGACGAAGCGCGAGTTCAAGGATTTCACGCTCAAGGGTGAGTTCAAGTTCACCGGGCGCATCGACTCCGGAGTCTTCCTCCGCGCTGAAGGCGACCAGATCCAGATCGGGATCTCCGGTTCGCTGAAGCGCGACATGACTTGCTCGCCCTACATCGCGAAGACCGGGAAGTATCCCAAGGAGGCGGACGTGAAGGACCTCTTGAAAGAGGGCGCATGGAATACCTTCACCATCACGGCGAAGGGCAACCAGTACCTCGTCAGTCTCAATGGCAAGCAGGTGATGGACTACACGTCTGAAACCGCAGTGGAGAAAGGTCCGATTGGATTGCAGGTTCATCCCGGCGTGGAAATGACGATCGAATTCCGCAACCTGGAAGTGGAGCCGCTGGTAGAAGTGAAGTAAGACCAGCCATGAAAGCCGCAGCGGCTGCCCGGGCGTGGTCGAATCATCCTCTGCATTCTGGCTTCCCTTGATGAAAGCCATCTGTGCCTCGGTCCCTCTCTGCGCCGTTTCCTCGCTCCTCGCCGCACCCGCCGAAGACCTGGCCGGGTGGGTGACCACCGCCGGCGTGCCGATTCCTGGAGTGCGCGAGCAGGCCATCGGCTTCGAGATCGCCAGTCCCGGCGAATCGCTGCGCTTCATCACCGCGAAGACACTCACCGATGGCGACACGCGCAACGTCGTGGCCATGCGCAAGCTCTCGACCACCGAGGTGCTCTTCACCTTTGACGCCTCCGTGCCGGACTCCGTTTCGGTCGGCGACGCACTGAAGAATCCGGGCTGGCAGCCCTCGGAGCGATCGAGGTTCGCCCCCTGTCACGAGGTCTAGCAAGTGGCGGGAGGCATTTTGGGTTTTGCCTCCCGCCCTACCTTGCAGTCCGGCAATCGGCTGCGATCACAATCTTTCCTTCGCTGGGACCGTGGGCCTCCGGGTCCGCTTGGATGCCGGTGATGTGATGAAATACTACCGGGAAGCCGGTTCCGGTCAGGGGCTTCGTCGAGGTCGTTCCCTGCCGGGACCGGTGCTGGCCTTTTGCGATGCCGCCGACGCAGCGAGCAATCCGGGGCAATGCGTTCCTTCAGCGGCAACTGGAAGTGGTTGAAGGGTGGGATCTCCATCCGGAAAACCGGTACACTTTTCCGCTTCGCAGCCGCTCCCGCGTTCGCCTTGGAATTCCTCGCGCCAATGGGCTGCGGTCTGCTCAGTTGGGGGCGGAGGGGAGGGTCAAGAGGTGCGGCTATTCATTTTTTGCCCCAGTAGTGCGAAATTATGATCTTGCGGTTTTAGTGATCCGGCATTTTTATCACTTTGATCCTAGAAATATGACTATTGAGGCAAGGCCGGGGAAGCCCGTCTTGCTCTTTGGACTCAGCCTAGCTCCCAAATGAAACCCAATTCACCAAGGACAGAATCCGGCCCATTCCTTCCCGGGAATGGCGCGACATCCCCCGTCTCATGCTTTTCCCGCTGCGTTATCGCGGGGCTTTGTGTGTCCGGCTTGACCCTAGTGACCGCTACGGCGGCCGCACCGGTCGGCTACGATGATCTGATTGCCGCCAAGGCGGACACGCAGGTCACGCTCGACTACTTGCTCCTCAACGACAAGGACGCCGACGGCAATACCCTGAGCATCACCGCCACCACGAGCCCGGCGCACGGCACACTGACTTCGCTGGGTGGCAATAGTTACCGCTATACGCCGACGGCGGGCTATAAGGGCAGGGATTCATTCACCTATACCGTTTCCGACGGAACGAGCACGGACACCGCGCTGGTATCCATCTCGGTGAATGCCGCGTATGATGTGACGGCGGCGCGCGATACGATTTTGGCGGGGGTGACCGAATTGGCGGATCCCACCCAGCCGGCGCGCATGGCGGTGTGGGGACCGACCGCGGCGAGCATTTCGAATTATCCGGGAGCGGATGAAACGAACCCGATGATCGCGACCGCCACGATGGGCGCGGGCCGGGTCGTGGTGCTGCCCGACCACCAGTGGCTGAACATGAATTCCTACGGTGGCCAGTTCACCACCGGAGCCTTCTATCAGAACTCCATTTCCTGGATCGCCAACACGACGAGCAAGTCGATCGCGATCGTGACGCTGGACGCCAATGTGAACACGTGGCTCACCGCGCAGGGATACACGAATGTCACCACCACGACCACCGCCGGGCTAGCCGCCGCGCTGCCGGGCAAGGCGCTCCTCATCCCCGGTTGGCTGGGCAATGCGCCCAGTGCCGCGACCATGACGACGGTGAAGGATTACATCCAGGGCGGCGGCGGATACCTCTGCTGCGACTATGCCTCCGGATACGTGTGGTGGTGGAACAAGAAGCCGTGGGAGATTCCACTGGGAATGATCCTCCGCGAGGCGGGCATTTCCTTCTTCGGAGATGGCTGGAACGATGGCCCCTTCACGATCAACCGTGCGGCGAATGTCGTCACTGGGGACACCATCACCACGATCTTCCAGAATCCCGCGAGCTACACGGATGCCCAGAAGCTGCGCGCCGCCTCGGTGGCGCAACAGGTCATCGATAGCTTGCACGTGGATGACAGCGAGCGGGCCCGCATGCTGCAGTTGTTCAAGGACAAGTTCGCGGCCATCACGCCCACCCCGCTGGCTCCGGTCACGGATGCCTTCCAGCGCAAGATCCTGGAGGTCGAGGGCTCGATGATCAATGTGCTGCCCCCCGCGCAGATGACCGCCCACCGCGCAGCCTTGCCGGTGAGTGCTGGCGCGCCACGGGTGACCAACGCGACCTTCGGCCTGGTGCCGCCGGCGGCCGTGCATGATACAAAGACGATCTACACGCCCTTCTACGCGGCGCCCGGCGAACTGGTGACCATCCAGTTCCCCGCGGCCTTGACCGCGAAGAATCTGGACGTGCGGGTGAGCCACCTGCGGTCCGGCGCTGGCGAGGGCAGCTACCCGGTGATGCCGGTGCAGATGATCAACTACGATGTCGCCAGTACTTCGGTGCAGGTGGCGAACCCACACGGTGGTCTTATCCAGATCATCGTGCCGAGCAACACGACCTGGACCGGCACCCAGAACATCACCGTGACCGGCGCGGTGCAGGCACCCTATTTCAAGCTCGGTGAAACCACCGACGCGCAGTGGGTGGCGGGCATTCGTGACCGCGGTACGCCGTTCGGTGTGCTGGATTCGGCGGAGGCCACACTGGTGATCGATGCCGACAAATGGCTGCGCACCCTTCCCGATCCGGCAGCGGTGATCACGGAGTGGAATTACTTCTGCGGCAAGGTGCGCGAGTTCTACGCCTACAATGCGGGCCGCCAGTTGCCGATGCACCATGACTACTATCCGGCGGGTGGCGTCTCGACCTATCCGCAATCGTATGGCCTGACGGATGAGATCACGAACTCGCTGAACTTGAAGGCGAGCGCCTATGCGCTGACCCTGCACGAATACGGCCACATTTGTGATTCCGGCAATATCCAGTTCGATGAGTTCGGTGAGACGAGCCCGAACATGGGCGGCAAGTGGCTTCAGGAAACCGAGCGCAAGTATTCCTGGAAGCAGTGGCTCGTGGTGGGCCGCGTGAACAACTACCTGGGCAGCCAGAGCGACGACTTGTGGCACAATCATGGCCACCACGCGGTGCACTGGAAGGGCACGCCGTTCGACATCCTGTCCTCCGAATTCGGTCCGGCGATGATCCAGCAATCCGTCGCCGCGATGACGGCGATGGCTTCGATCCCGACCAGCCAGGGCAAGATCGATGAATGGGCTCGCCAGCTCAGCAACCGCAGCGGTCGCAACGTGTGCGCATTCCTCGAGAGCTGGCAGATCCTCCCGTCCGCCGCTGTGAAGACGGAGCTCTCCGGCCTGCCCGCATGGATGCCGGTGGAGCGTGCGCCGGAATCGCTGACCGTGCTGCAAGGTTCGCCGGTGGTCTTCGTCGACCCCAGCACGAATGACTTCAGCTACGATGGTGGGCTGACCCTCACCGGTGTGTCCCAGCCTGGAAGCGGGACCGTGGTTAACAACGGGAACGGCACCTACACCTACACGCCCGCAGCCGGCTTCACGGGTAGCACGAGCTTCACCTACACGGTGACGAATGCTACCGGCAATGCCTTCATCACGACGGTGCCGGTGAAGGTGGTCGCTGCGGCGAACGATCCGAAGCTAGTTGCCTTCGACGGCGTGGCCCATGGCAGTGGCTGGACCACGGTGACCTTGGACAAGAGCTACACCTCGATGGTGGTCATCGCGCAGCCGATGGTGGGCGCGGGTTCTCCGCCGCTCGCCACCCGCATCCGCAATGCCTCGGGCTCTTCCTTCGAGGTGCGGCTTGACCGCCTCGATGGCTCGGCCACACCGGCCGGCGTCGCGAGCGTGCGCTACCTGGTGGTGGAAGAGGGCGTCTATAATCAGGCGACGCACGGTATCAAGATGGAGGCGGTGAAGTTCACCGCGAGTACCACGGACCGGAAGAGCGCCTTCACGGGCACGACGCGGAGTCTCGCCTACACCGGCTACGATCACTACTACATCCCCGCGGTCTTCGGCCAGGTGATGACGGCCAATGACAACCGCTGGTCCGCCTTCTGGTACGATGTGAGCGCCAATAGCGTGAAGGTCGGCAAGCATGTGGGGGAAGACACCGTGACCACACGCGCCAACGAAACGGTCGGCTACATCGTGATGGAGTCCGGCAGCTATCAATTCGGCAACGACCAGATCCAGGTGGGGATGACGAGTTACGATGCCTATGCGGGATTCGATCTCATTTCCGAAGGCGGAGCTTCGCATAATTTCGTGCGCTTCCCGAGCGTGCACTCCGCACAAGTGAGTGCCAGTGTCGAGGTGCCATGGGGTGCGTCCGATCCGGGTCTGGATGGCTTTGTTACCATGCAGAAGCTGGCCGGTGGCAACTCCTTGTCAGCCTACCTTGCGGAAGACGCGATCGGCGATGCCGAGACGTCGACCGGTGGCAAGGGCGCCGCGTATCTGCTGGCGCATCGCAGCGGTGGTGCCCCGATCGCGAAGGCCGACCAAGTGGCGGCGCTTACCGCAAGGGCAACGCTGATCAGAGCACTAGGCAATGACGATATCTCCGGCACGCCGGTCGTCACGGTGACCCAACAGCCTGCCAATGGCGCGGTGACGGTGCATACGGACGGCAACCTTATCTACACCTCGAACGCGGGCTTCACCGGCAGCGATGCCTTCGTTTACTCGGTGACCAATGCGCAGGGCAGCTCCACCTCAGTGGTGAATCTCCAGGTGAGCGCGGTGAGCACCTCGCTGGCGGGGATCAAGGCGGATCGCTTCAACGGGATCACCGGTGGATCGATCTCCGATCTCACCGGCAACGCGAACTATCCCGCAAGTCCGAGCACCAGCACGACCTGGACCACGGTGAACTCGGGGCAGGACGTCGGCGACAATATCGGCCACCATGTCCATGGCTACGTCGTGCCGCCGACTACGGGCGACTATACGTTCTGGATCGCGAGTGACGATAACAGCGAGGTCTATCTTTCCTCCGATGGGACCTCGCTGAATCTGGCGAAGATCGCGAGCGTGAGCAACTATACCGCCTATCAAGGCTGGGATCAGCAGGGCTCGCAGAAGTCGGCCGTGATTTCGCTGCAAGGCGGGCGCGCCTATTTCCTCCGTGTGCTCCACAAGGAAGGTGGCGGCGGCGACCACGTGTCCGTCGCGTGGGAAGGCCCGGGCTTTGCCCGCAAGCTGCTGGCGAATCCGGACATCTTCACCCCCGGCAATACGGTGCCGGTGCTTGCCGCCGCACCGGCGAACACGAGCATGAATGAAGGGACGCCGAAGGTGGTGAGTCTCGCCGGCGTCTTCACCAGCTCGGATGCGGGCGATCCGCTGACGATCGAAGTCCACGGCAATACCCGCCCGGATCTGATGAGCACCAGCATCGTGGGAAATACGCTCACGGTCACGCAGGCAGGCTTCGAAACGGGCAGCGCGGTGATCACGCTGCGTGCCACCGACCGGACGAACACGCTGGTGACCACCAGCTTCACGGTGACGCTCAATGACACCGTGGCCGACTCGGATGGTGATGGCCTCACCGACTCTTGGGAAGTGCTGCACTTCAGCACTCTCGCCGCGCAGAGTGGCAGCGGTGATCCGGATGGCGATGGCTTGAACAACACGGGCGAACTGGCGGCGGGTGCGAATCCGAACCAGACCGACAGCGATGCAGATGGCTTTGGGGATGGCTTCGAGGTGGCGCGGGGATCGAATCCTGCCAGCGCTTCGAGCAAGCCGAATGTCGCGATTGCGGCGCTGTGGAAGTTCGACAACACCGGCACTCCCGGAGTCACGCGCGATGAAGTGGGCGTGGTGCCGGGGAGTTTGCTTGGCGGCGCGGTTCTCTCCGCCGATGGCCAGGGCCGCACCGGACTCGCAGGCGACCGTTCGCTGGATCTCGGCACGACGGACGCCGGACAGCGCGTGGAAGTCACCGCGATGAACTTCCTGCAGCAGGCGGCACAGGACGACAAGCTGACGATCAGCTTCTGGCAGAAGCTCGCGAGCACGGGAGTGCAACGGAGTTCCTTCTGGGCAGTCTCGCCGACGGCGGGGGACAACCAGCGCGGCATCCAGGCGCATGCCCCGTGGTCAACCGGTGTGGTCTACTTCGACTGTGGCAATTCGTCCGCAGCCAATCGTGCTTCCGGCACACCGGCGAGCGTGACGTGGACGAACTGGAACCACATCGCGCTGGTGAAGGATGGCGTCACGATGCGCATCTGGGTGAATGGCAACCTCGTGACCTCGGAAAGCGGCAAGCAGCCCCTGTTGACCGACTTCACCAAGCTCTTCATCGGATCGGCGAACGGCGCGACGAGCTCGCTGCGCGGCAAGCTGGATGACTTCGCGGTGTTCACGACGGCACTGACCCCGGGCCAGATCGCGAATCTGGTGGCCGGTGCTGCGCCGCAGACGATGGCGCCGAATACAGCACCTTCCTTCACCACGGATCCGATCGTGAAATCGGCCGCTACGGAAGATGCCGCGTATAGCGGTAGCCTCGCCGCAGATGTGAGCGATCCGGACGCGGGCGACACCAAGACCTACACCAAGCTCCCGGGAGGCCCGGCCTGGCTGAATGTGGCTAGCAACGGCGCGCTCAGCGGAACGCCAACCAACAGCGATGTCGGGCCTAACAGCTTTACGGTGCGGGTCACCGATGCCACCGGCGATTACGACGAAGCCACGGTAAGCATCACGGTCACCAACACCAACGATGCACCGGTCTTCGATCCGGTGGCGGTCGCGGCCGTACAGGCTTCCTCCGGCGAGGCGATTGCCGGGGACGCCTACAGCGCGACCTTCTCGGGCACCGCGTCGGATGTCGATGGCGACAGCGTGACCTTCACCAAGCAGTCGGGTCCCGGCTGGCTGGTGGTCGGCACGAATGGCACCCTGTCCGGCACACCGGCAGTGGGCGATGAAGCCACCACCACCGTCACGATCCGCGCGACCGACCCAAGCAACGCGTGGGCGCAGGCGAGCTTCGACCTCACGGTCTTCGTCCGCCGGAGCCTCGCGGTGAACTACCGGCACTCCACCACCGCCAACACCGCGGTGCTCGTCACGGAGAATACCAACGCGCTCAACACGGCTGTTAGCCTCAACGGGCCCGTCGTCTGGAACAACCAGGAGATCAATGGCACTGGAGGTCTGCTGAATGGACGCGGTGCCGGCACCTACTCGGGTGTCGCAGTGAGTTCGTTCTCCTCGGTTCCCTATCAGGCGGGCTCCGCCTCGCTGTCTGGAAGCGATGCCTCGCAGCGCGTCTTCCGCTACTACCTGGACGATGGCGATGCCGGCTCGGGCTACTTCAATGGCGACGGCGTGGGTGCCTCGATCCATCTAACAGGGCTCACGCAGTTCCTCGCGGCCAGCCGCGCCACGAACTACACGCTGACCTTGTTGTTCAATGCCGACAGCACTAGCGCCACGCCGTTCCTGACAGCGAACGTCCGCAACGGCGTGCCCGCCGCACCAAGCGCCACGGCGATCAGCAGCTTGCCTAGCCTCGGCATCATCAGTCCGCAGCTTCTGGGCGATGGCAAGCAACCGCTGCCCGCCGTGGATACCGTCACCAGCGGCAAGCGGGGCTGGGGCAGGCTCCTCGGCCTCACCGCGAACAACATCACCATCGCAATGCCGGTGAGGTCCGGAAGCACACGTGGCTCGGTCGCGGGATTCATCATCACTCCGGTCGGCGGCCCGGTCCCGCTCGTGCAGGACAGCTATGCACAGTGGCAGGGCATCCGCTTCGGGGCTTCGGCTGGCGATCCTGCGATCACCGACGATGAGGCCGATCCGAATGGCGACGGGGTGGCCAACCTGCTGGCCTACACCATGGGCATCGACCCGCTCTTGCAGCCTGCTGCCGGTGCGACGGCCGCCCAGCGTGGCCGGCTTGAACTGGTGGAAGAAGACGGGACCTTCCACTTCGACTACCAGCGCGATGTCCATGCTACCGCCGCCAATCTGGTGATCGAGCAAAGCGAAGACCTTGCGGATCCCGCCGCGTGGATCGCCGCCGAGGTCGAGGAAGAGATCCTGTCTGAAGTCGAGGGCATCCGCACCATCCGCGTGAGATTCACGCCGGAAGCCGGAAAGCCCCACCTGTTCCTCCGCTTGCGAGCCAGCAGGTGACTCATTGGGGCCTGTCACTGGCCCTATCGCATTTGATCGCGGAGGCGGATTACCCGCCTCCGCGATTTTGGCAAATAGCAGAGAAGCTTGGAGCCGTTCGTCCCGCCCATCCGGCTTCCAGATTAAGACCGCACAAACGAAAAAAGCACCCCTTGAGAGGGTGCTTCTTTTTCTTCGGAACTCCCGGAGGGAGAAGATGGTGGGTAGGGATGGATTCGAACCAACATAAGCTTACGCTAGCAGATTTACAGTCTTGCGAATTGGAGGTCCAAGGAAGTGTTTCAGGACGTTTCAGAAAGATTCAGGTAGTTGCATGAGGGATTGTAGGTCATACCGAAGTTCCCTAGCTTTTAGACTTCCATGAAGGGTTGATTTGGTGAAGTCTTCCGGATGGCCCGCAAGCTACCTGCCCTTGGAAAGGAACTCGTCGACCGGATTGAAGAGGCTTGGCAACAGCCCCAGGCCGACTGGGCGCGCAAGCGCCTGCTCGTCGTGCGCCTCATCGCGCTTCACCAATCAAGCGTCGCTGAGATCATGACGATTGCCGGTGTGTGCCGGCAGACGGTTTTCACCTACCGCGACAAGGTCGTGGCCGAAGGCGTCGAAGGCCTGCTCAAGCGCGACTGGGCCGGTGCCCGCACGCCGGCCGTCCACGGCGCGGTGGAAGACGAGTTCAAGGCCAAGCTTGAAGCCGGGGATTTCCGCCAGGCCCGCGACGCCCAGAAGTGGATCGCCAAACGGACCCGCAAGCAGCTCACCGAAAGCGGCGTGCGCAAGCTCATCCACCGTCTCGGAGGCAAGCTCAAGGTCCCGCGCAAGAGCCATCGCAAGAAGGACCAGGCCGCCTCGGACGCCTTCAAGGCGGAGCTGCCCGGGAGGCTCGCGGCAGTGGTGGGGGAGCGTCCGGACAAGACGGTGCGGCTGTGGGTGCTCGACGAGCACCGCTACGGCCTGTTGCCGGTGATTCGCCGCGTGTGGTCGCGGCGCGGGGTGCGGGTGCACGCGCCGTATGCCACGACCTACAAGTGGGGCTACCTGCACGAGGCGCTGGAGATCGACGGCGCCAACGATGCGCAACTGCTCTTCACCCCGGCCATCAACCAGGACATCCATGCGCTGTTTCTCAAGCAGATCGCATGCAGCGACCCAGATTCGCTCCACGTCATCATCCAGGACCAGGCCGGCTTTCATCTCCGCGCGGAGGATCCGCGGTTGCCAGCCAATGTCCGGTTGCTGCCGTTGCCGCCCTACTGCCCCGAGCTCAATCCGGTGGAAGGCTTCGGCCGGTTGCTGAAAGCCCCCACGGCCAACCGGCTCTACTCCAACCTCAGGCAACTGGAAGACCATCTCATCGCCGTGGCGCGATACTGGACCAAGCCCGGGCAGGTCCGCTCACTCATCCACGGCTGGATGCGGGAACAAACAAACGCTGGCGCTCCACTATAAAGTCTAATTCCTAGAGGGATTTGGTATTATCTGCGGGAGGACCGTGCAAGGGAACTTCGTCGCGCTCACTTCCCGTAGATGCGGAATTTCCTGAAGGAGCAGCCGCCATCATTGCCGGGTTCTCCGTGGTCGTCGGCTTCGAAGACATGCATCTTCCCGAGACGGACTTTGTTCGGTTCACCTGGGAATTTGTCGCGCGGGAAGGTTGCAACAGTCTGCCAAGGGCCTGCGTCGTTGCGGGCTTCGGCAATCACTTGTCCGGGGTCGATGCGGAGACGCAAGGCGACGGAATCCGCGGGTTGCCACTTCGGGCCTTTCACTTCTCCCGCTACGGTGGACTCGACATTGAAACGGGCATCAGGAATCCGGACATTGATGCGGAGTTGCTGGCCACCGGGCCAGACGAGGAACAGCCCCGGGCCCCAGGTCTGGCCTTGGTCGCCCTCGATGGACAGGCGACATTCGACCGCTGTGGTTCCCGCAGGCAGAACACGCTCGGCCACGGTGCACACATTGTCTGCGGCTGAGATCACCAAGGCTCCGTCCGCTGAAACAATGGAGGTTCCCGGATGCTTTGAAGTGATTACGTTCCAGTCCTTGGAAAGCGGCTTGGAAAAGCCCTCTTCCATCAGGATCCTCCGGCCGGGAAGCTTGTCATTGTAAAGGATGGGCGCGGCTTTGGCGATTGCGGGGGCTGGGCCGATCTCATCGATGGCCAAGTCATCGATGGCGATGAAGTCGGTGCCGCCATCGCGGAACAGGCTAAGGAAGCTGCCGGGGTCATTGCCGGTGGGGAACGTTCCCTCGATCTTGCCGATACCGTTGGCAGGAAGGTTGGGAAACTGAAGATTCAAGACGGTCTTGCCCTTGCTTTCTGCGGTCAAGTGGCCCGCACCCATCGTCAGGCATTTCAGGCGATAGAGGGTATTCGGCTTGAAGCGGATGGTGGAGGGCAGCGTGCGGCCGACCCGACCGCCGTCCCGGCTCTTGAGAGAGAATTTCCCGCTGATGGTGTCCGAGGTGTGAGGCTTGTTGGTTTCGGAGAGGTGCGTGCGCTCGCCGGGGCAGCAGGTGAAGGGGCCGTAGCCACCGAAAGTCACCTGTTCGAAGTCCTCCCAGAAAAAGTGTTTTGCCGCCTCGGGCGAACGGGCGGAAAGAGCCACCCGGACATCGTCGAATTCCACCGTGGTTCCGGGTTGCCCCATTGCCGCCTTCAACTGCAAGCGCGCCGATGAGTGACCGGCTGGAACATCGAACACCACTTGCACCCGCTGGTAATAGGTGCCGCTGCGTGCGTCATTCGGCGCGGAGTGCACCACGTTCGTTCGGTCCACGAAGTTGGTTGCCTTCTTGCCGCCGCATTCGACCTCGATCGAGGCGGTCCGCTTGCCTTTCACCTGGACCCAGGCGCTGGCGGCGTAAGATCTCCCGGGCTGGAGATCGATGAGGGTTTGGGAAACTTCAGACGCAGCTTCGCCAGTGAGGGTGAGATAGCGGTTGCCCACGCCATCCTTCGCGACATTGGCAGCGGCGGTGGGCGAGGGATTCCATTCGTCCAGTTTACCGCTGTCGAAGCCAGGGTTCCTGACAAACGAGCCTTCGCCGAATGCCGGCAGTGCTTGCGCAGGAGCCTGTGCCGGATAGATCACGTAGGGCGTGTTCTTGATGGCCGTAAGCGTCACCCGACCATCCGTCACAGGCAGCCGGGTTTCCTCGGTGCGGCCGAGATCCGTCAGTTGATAGAGAAAGACCTCCTGGCGGTCTTTCCATGTAGGTGGCAGCTCCCAAGTTTGCGCGGTGCCAACTTCATCCCAGACATAAATCTTCCCTTCGCCCTCCGGGTCCCATGGAACGAACAAGCGGCTGTTGGCTCCAGCTCCCGTCCACGTCATCACCACGCGGTTGTTCCGGGTGACGGTGATCGCTTCGCCCTCTGCTGTCACTTTCACTCCGTCGCTGAAGCGGGCTTCCTTGCCGGGAGTCCACGCTTGCAGTTCGAAGTGCTGGAGATACTTCGCCGGCAGGTGACGGGAGAAGGTTCCGGTGATGAAATTATTGAAGCTGTGTTGCCCCTGCCAGCCCATGAAGGTGTCGGAGTCGGCGCGACCGCCGCGCAGGATCGGATCGTTGGCGGAAATGTCGCGGTCCGAGAACCAGAGGAAGCGCATGACCTGGCTATCGAAGTTCCCGCGCCAGTGCGCCCAGATGCTCCAAGGGTCGAGGGCGCTGTCGCCTTCAGTGGCGAAGGGGAGCTTCAGTGCTGCGAACTTCCTGGCGATCTGGGCAGCAGGCCAGCCATTCTCCCAATAGGTGTCGAGGTAGACGTAACCCAGGTTGGGCAGATCCTTTTTCATCTGCTCCAGCGAGGCAAACAACTGGCCGCTGCGTGTGTCCTTCACCTTGTCGATCATGTGGCCGTGATCCAGCCAGACCCACCCTTCCTTGAGTTCTCCCTTTTCATTCCGCTGCAGGATTTCCGGTCGGTAGCGCAGGGCTTCCGGATAAGCTTCGCTGGCATTGATGTGAATGCCCACGCGCGCGTTGTAATGGGCGGCATTGTCCAGCAGCGTGTTGAAATCCTTCAGCCCGCCGGCACGTTCGTTGTAGTGCCCGCTGTAGTCTGTGTTCGCGCTGTCGTGACCTTCGGATGAGAAACCCTTGATGGTCACCTGCTGTCCGATGTTGTCGGTGGCGAGCGAGCACTTCTTGATCTCATCGAGGATCTTCAGGAACGGCTGCTGGGCACCGCTGGCGAAGTTCATCGCGATGTTTTCGCCGACTGTGGATTTCACCCGTTCGTGGCCGAAGGGCATCGGCATCGTGCGGCGATATACCAAGGCCGCGTCCTGCCAGTCGGCCTTCCCGTCGCTGTTGATGTCAGAGGTGACGATCACCGATACCACCGGCAGGGCAGGGGGCTCGTCGTCAAAGCTGCGAAGCTGCCACACCGGAGTCCGGGCGGCACAGGATTTGATCCCGTCCTTTTCACTGATGAGGCGCGTCGTGCGGGCGACATCCTCGTCATTGGTGCTTGTGATGGCGCTCGCCAGCTTCCCCCCGGAGAGGAACAGGTAGTTGCCGGAATCGGTACCCGGCACGGCATCCTTCAGCGGGCCGACGTACTCGCGGAAGGTGGTTTTGTAGTTGTCGTGGGTGTTGGTGCAGTGGGTGAAAGCGAGGGCGGCGTCAGCCTGCCGGGTGTCCACCGTCAGCATCGCGTTACCGGGAAACGCCAGGGTGTGGATTTTGACCGTTCCGGTTTCCTTCGGGTTCGACACCGTCCATGTGACCGTGTTCGCGCCCACTTCCACATGCAGCATGAGCGAAACGCGCGACTCCGTGAAATTCAGGTGGTAGTCCGCCGAACCCGCCGCCTGCTTCCTGAAGGAGACCTTGCAGTCGGCGGGCTTGCCATTGAGTTCGATCGCTGACACCGGCGTGGCCTGCCCGTCGACGGTCTCACCGCTTGGCTTGTGGAGATACTTGACGGTCCGCGGAAACTCCGGATCCACAAGCACCGACAAGGTCTCGCTTTCCAAGCGGACGGGATCCTTCGGAGGAATGGCAGCATGGGACCGGGCGATAGCCACGACCACGATCAGAATGGCCGGCGATGGTAGGGAAGCAAAGCTCATGGGAATATGGGGAGGGAGTTTCAAGTCCGGGGGTCTCTTACGAGTCTTCGGAAGTATGATGGTGGTGATCAGTTGGATTTCGCGACCACCTCTCCGTTGAGATAGAGGACCCGGCTCTGCGTTTTGAAATCGATGGTGGCCGCCACGAAATACCACTGGTTGGGCTGTAGGTTGGCAGCAAAGCTGAGCGCATTGCCATTGACCGACCACCTCAGTGAGTTGCCGGGGTAGGTGTCGAACAGGTAGCCCGTGGCGATGCCGACCGGGGACTTGTCGATCAGCCGCATGCTGGCCCCCGGGAAGGCGGTCGGCCGGACCCAAGCGGTGAGAGTGAGTCCAGTCTTGCCGAGCTGGGCATCCGCGTGGGGGATCTCGACCCAGGATTTGCCTGTTAGACTGAACGACTGCCCCGGCATGTCCACAGCCGTGGCGACCTTGGCATCGCCGGTCAGTTTCGCTTGAGTGGCGTTAATGCCGGCGGGTGTCCCATCCAGAGCCAGCAGTGTTCCGGGGATTTGGGTCCACGTTTCACTGGTCTTGTCGGCGAGGGCGGCGACTTCCTTGTCTGTCAAGGCATGGTCGATCATGAGGATTCTTGCCATGTCCCCCTGGAAATTGCTTTGGCCGTCGAGGTCGGATCCGATTCGAAGAGGCAGGGTATTGGGAACGATGGTGGAACTATCCATCACCAGCGGTCGGGCGGAGTTGGCAGGTTCGGCCGGGAGCTGATCCGGCTTCTCGAGAGTGGCTTCCAGCGTCTCTCCTTTTTTCAGCAACACCTCGAAATTAGGGCCGATCTTTTGGACGCCCTTGACCGTCCACTTGGGAGTGCGGCCGTCGAAGCTGTCGCGAATGCGAACGATGCCGCTGCTGCCCGCCACGATCTTGAACCAGACGGTGGCGTTGTTCTCGCGTCTTGCCGAAATCCGATGTCCGCCCTCGGCTCTCAGGTCATCGAAGGTGACATCATGCCAGCGCCACGGCACTGCGGGAAAAAGCCGGATGACCTCGCTGTCGCGTTTGCCCGGCGTCGGGCTCCAGCTTTGCAGAAGCATTTCCTGCGCGGCTTGGAGGGCGGCGAAATTTCCCTCCAGCGTGAAGGGTCGATAGGTCATGCCAGAGTAACCCCGGCCGGATTGGTCGCCATTGACGTGGAAACCATTGCGCGAAACGAATGCCTGCGTGAATACGTCGAGATGACGGACCGCCTCTTCTCCGTCGCCGATGCGCGCGCGCAGGCAGCTCATCCATGCCCACGAGTAGCCGCACCATTCGCTGGTGCCGAGTTTATCCCACGACGCGAGGGTCGTCTTGATGCGTGTCTCGTCCGTGGTGCCTCCCTCGGGCGAGATCAGGTTGAAAGGATAGATGCCGATGAGATTGGACAAATGACGATGGCTTTCGCGTAGCGGCGTGACCGCATCGAGCAGCAGTTCACCATCCGGTGCGGCGTGAAAATCGCCGAGCTTTGCGGCCAGTTGCGCCCATTTTTGGGCATCGCCGGTCTTGTTCTGCGCATCGGCCATTTCCTGTAGCGAGAGGAACAGCATCTTCATGCACATCAGGTCATAGTTGCTATTGGGCTTCAGCCAGGAGCGGGGACTGTTGTTGAAGATCTCGGGGGACGACGAACGAGCCAGAACGAGCATGCCCTTTTCATCGGGCTTGAGCAATTCCGCGAGACACTGGCCGACTTCGCTGCACCACGGATAGGCACGGTTCTTCAAGAACGTGGCATCGGCGGTGTAGCGCCAGTGGAGGTAGAAAAGATGAGCGTTCCATGCGCTCATGGTCGGGGACATGGCATACTGTCCCCAGCCGCCGAGCGGCTGGCCGGCCAGCGACATCACGCCGGGTGAGGACAGCCCGCCGGTGCCGTAGAAATCGCGGGCGAACTGCCGGAACGTCGGCGTCAATTTCCACAGGAAGTCCAGGTAGGACTCGCCCGCCTCGAAGTTGCCAGCCTCCTGATACGCGATGTAAGTCATCTGGGTATTGAGGTCGTTGTGGTAGTCGCCCTTCCACGGTGGCAGCCCGCCGTTGTCCGCGGTCCACACGCCCTGCAGGGGGATGGGCGGAGCCGCCTTCCGCGAGCCCGCTCCATAGAGGTAGCGAGCGAACCGGTAGTAGCGCTGGATGTGGGCCTCCGGAACTTGAATGGAAGATTGGCCCCAAAAGTCCTGCCACCAAGCGGCATGCGGAGCCAGCGTGTCCGCATAGCCCTGTGCAAGTGCCTTGGTGCAGCGGGCCTTGGCCAGGGCCAACAGATCACCTCCGGAGGGAGTGTCATTGGTGGACGTCACCGCGATCGCCAGCAACGTCTCGTCGTTAACGCGTTGGGTGGCCACGCAGGCGCAATACTTGAAGCCGGCATCGGCCTCCTGCACGTACCATTGCATTCCATTCGACTGTCCGCGCGCGGCCGGTGGATACCCGAGTGCCGCGACTGCGCCGCCACTGCTGGGCCCCGCATTGCCGCGTTCCTTGCCGGCTCCCGCTGGAATCAGGTCCACTGCCTGAATCGGCTTCCCGGGAATCCGCATCATGGCCACCGACTGTGCCGCGCTGAAGAATGCCCGGGCTTCCGGGCCATCCTTGAAATGTGCGAGACCTTCGGCGGATGCCAGATTGAGTTCGAAGGATTTGATGGTTTGCGACGGATCAAGCGTGAGCTCCAACCGCCCGGCCGGCAACTTGGTGGGGGTGATGCCATTGTAGTAGGCGTTCCAAGGATCCCCTCCATCCTTGAGGCTGTTCCAAGGGTGCTTCTTCCACCACTCCTTTTCGCCCGTGGTGCGCTCGTCCCACAAGTCACCGCGGTCAAGTGAGAGACGCAGCGTGCTGCCTTCCCCCCATAGCAGCCCGCCCATCATCCCGTTCCCCAGTGGGATCGCCTCGTCCCAGGATTTGATCGGGGCGTTTAGCCGCAGGTTCTCCGAAGCATGCGGCGGCGGACTGTCAGGAGCAGCCGAGAACGCCGCTTGGCAGACCATGGCACCCAGCAGGGGAATGATCAGGAACAGTGTGGGGCGGGCGGATGGATTCATCGATCGTTGATTGAGAGTCGCCGGGATGGGCATCAAGGAGTGCCGCTCAATTCACCAGCAGATGAATGACATGCAATGCGGTGCGATCTTTCGCGTCGGCGGTGGTGCGCACCACGATGCGATGTTTGGCGGGTATCAAGCCGTCCACCAACATGACCGGCCACGGCAGATGAAGTCCCGCGCTCCAAGCCGACCAAGTTTCAAATTTCCGGAACGCCCCACCGTCCACGCTGAATTCCAAAACGCAGGTGTCATATCCCGCCGCCAAGAACAGGCCGAATGCCGACCCATCAAAATCACAAGTGAACTCGGAACCGGGTTCGGAGGCCACCAACGCGGGCACGTCCACAAAGCCGTCACGGGTATTGCCTTTGGCCGGCCGCCACTTGGGGTCGAGGGTGAATCCTTTGCCGAGTTTGGCGTCCTCCAGTTTGGCGTAGCGACCCTTGGCGTAGCTGGCGCTATCCAGCGGTTTCCCGGGCGTGGTGTGTGGCTTGGGCACGCCAGTGGTAGCATAGCCCGCGTCCAGCATGCGCATCATGCTGTTGGAGTACAGTCGCTGTCCGAAGGGTGGTGGATGTACCTCACCTTTGAAATCACGGGCCCACGTCAACTCGCCGACCTTGATCCGGGCGGCGCATTCCTTGGCCAGATCCAACGACGGACAGCCGTAATACGCCGCCACTTTTTCATGCTGTCGGATGGCTTCCGGCACCTTGCCCGCCGAATAGTCGCTGAGCGCTTCAGCCGAGGCGAAATGCATTTGCACGATGTCAGTCTGTGGATTGGCGGAGCGCGCATGGCGAACGACGCCCTCCATCGAGCGCAGCATCAACTCAGTCTTACCCTTGATGTTTCCTCCGTCATTGACCGCTGCCTCCACGAACAACAGATCCACGGGACCGTTTTTGAAAACGTCGGCTTCCAAGCGGAAGGCATGGCCATTGGAGCCCACCGACGGAATCCCCGCCGAGATGAACTCGAACTTGGTTTCAGTGAACTTCCTTTGCAGATAGTTCATCAGTTCGTCGCGCCAGCCGGGATTGAAGGTGATTGACCCACCCAGGAAGGCCACGCGTCCCGTTTTCCGGGTGTCAAACTGGGCCTTGCTGTTCGCCAGACCGTGACGCAATTGGAAATACCCGATGCGGGCCGGTTGCACGTCGGCGTGAGTCATCACGAAGCGGGCGGATGCGAAGGCCTCAGGAAACGGGAAATGATGGCCTTCGCAATCTTTGGATTCCTTTACCGCCACGACCTCCAGATCCCAGCCCATTTTTTGCAGGCGGCGCTTGGCCTCCAGGGTGTTTTGCTCGGGCGGCACCACACGGTCGGTCAGGCAGATCGTGTGACGCAGCGGGATCTTCGCCCGGGCGATAGCAGCCAGTTGATCGATCGGGTTGCCTCTGAAGGCCATGGCCGCCGCGTCATTCTTGAATCCATATCCCTGCATCACCTGCGGCCAACCTGTTACCTTGCTCGCCGGATGTTTGAGCGGCCAGCTTTTGAAATCCATCACCGGCACATCGCCCAGAATGCAGGCCACGCGTTCCGGGTGGCGCACCGCGTAGCGATAGGCATGCAGGCCGCCACGGCTGCTAGGCTCGAGGGCTGGCTTGGCCGCCAGTCCCCATTGGGAACGCACCTGGTCATAGAACTTGTCCATCAGGTCGAGGGAGGGTTCCGCGCCGAGCAGGTCCACCACATCCATGTAACCCAAGTGATAGCCACAGCGGACCAATTCCAGGTCCACCTCAAAGTGATAGCCGGGCCATGAGGTTCGCCAGAGCCACGGCTTGCCCGGCGCGGCCACGGCGGGCTCCACCACGTATGCCGCGTGTCCGCCAATCTGGAAGTTTTGTTGGGCGTAGCCATTCCATTGACCTTGCTGGACTGGCACTGGTGGCAGTGGCGCAGCGGATACAGCCGGAGCCGCCCAGGGCACCACGAAGCCGAGGGCGGCCAAAAGGATGGCGAATTGAGGAGCGGAGTTCATGGGCGCGTGGCTATTTAGAGGGGGAGTAACCTATTCTGCGGGGAAGTCGTGGGCGCGCAGCGGGGTGGTGGGTGATTGCGATGAATACGTGCACCCTTTCAGAATAATTCTCTCGGCGACAGGCAGCCGTGTGAATGGATGATCCTCGAATGCAGAGATGGCTCGGGTCCTTTGCCGAGTCATTCGGGATTTGGCGGCACCGCCCCGCGGCCGCGGAGCAACTGTTAGATCATCCGGTGCCGCTATTCGACGCCGCGGAAGTCGATCCGGGCAGGGGGCGTGCAGGTGGATTTCACCTGCTGGAGCAAGTCATCGTCCACGCGGCATCCGGTGCTGGCGGCCAGTCGTTTCGCCTGCAAGCCGAACCACAAGTCCGTCAAGTCGCGGGCACCTTCGCGGATGGAAGCATAGTCTTCATCGAGCGCAACCTCGACGAAAGTCAGGTTATCGAGAGCGAAGGCGACCTTGGCGGCTAACAGCCGCACCGTGCCCTCCTGCCGTAGTCCGGCGGGGAGAGCCAGGTAGAATGCCCACGCCTGCCCGTGTTCGCCGGCGTCATGGAGAGCGGTCAGGTATTCGAGCGCGAACGAGATGTCGGGGGTGCCGGCGGCCGTTGCGAGGTCCCAGGCATTCCGGTAGGATGATAGCGATTCCGCGGGGACCCCGCGCCGGACGGCCAGCGCGCCGAGGTTTCGCCAGGCCCAGGCCGAGGGTTGCAATCGGATGGACTCCTCCCAAGCCGCTGTCGCCCCCGCCTCGTCGCCGCCCTCGATTTTCATGATGCCCAGTTGCAACAGGGCAAACCAATGGCGGTTGGCGGGCGTTTCCAAGCTGCTCTCCAGCATGGCTAGCCATTCCGGCTGTATCATCCATTCGCCGGGCGGCGTGGCCGGCTCCTGGACAGGAAGCATTCCGGTCTCAAGCAAGTCCAGCCAGCGCTGCTGATCCATTCCCAGCGTGGATTCCGGAAATGAGAATGCTGCGGGAAAGCCAGGCTCGCCTCGGGCAAGCCGGCGCGTTAGCTCCAGTGCGGCCCACCCCGAGCCGTCGCTCAGAATTTCCAAAGGCGGGGAATCGACCCTTGCGGCGCAGATGGCCCCCATCTGGTCGAGGGCTTCAGGGTGGAGCTTCTTTTTGAGTGCCGCGTCCGCCGCCTGCCATGCGGCCGACCAGTCCGCACCATGAATTTTGACGGGATCGGCCTCGAGGTAACCGAACGCCTGGGTCCAATTCCACTCGCTGTGGGGCGGCATCGGCACCGTGTGCTGTTGAGTAGGAGCGAGTCCGGCCTGGATTTCGAGATAGCCCTGATGGGGAACAGAGAGGAACTCCTTCCAGCGGTTGCCACCCTGGTGCATGCCCCAGCAGAACAATTTCCTGATGTTCAGCGGTTGGGTCGAGGCTTCGGCGAAGCCGGTTCCGCGACCATCCAACGCGGCCTGCCACGGCATTTCCGCATTCTGGCATTGATAGAAGAACTCGTTGCTGAAGCCATGGTTCGTGGAATAGCTGGCATCCTTGTCGCCGACCGTCGGGAGCGCGGGCAGGTCACACTGGCCGTAAGCGATGTTGGCACCATCCCGGCCGTACTGGACATAAACCGAGTCGCTCGCCGGCGCGAGCACCCGCACGTCGGGGCTTTCGGGAACCGCGACATTGGTCCACCAATACATCGGCGTTTCCTCATGGCGCGGATTGATCACCCGGGTGCAAGCATAGAGGAATTGCGCGCCGGGCGGCAGATAGAAATCGATCTGCCACAGCAATCCCTTGCGGCGCTCGTAGTCGTAGAGGCGCAATCCCCGCTCACCGTCGAGGCCCGGAATCGCGGCGGCAAAGACCGGCACACAAGTGTGGAACGCATGGCCGAACTGCCCGATGTTCCACTCGATCCCCCCGGCGAACCAGGCGTCGCGCAGCGCGAGATTGGCGGGCTGGAAGACCGGGTTCTTGAACAGCAGTTCGCGCTGGGTCGGTTTATGGAAAAGCGAAATCAGGCGACCGCCCAGCTCCGGCAGAAACGTGGCCTTGAGGTGCTCGTTTTCGAGCACGATCGAACGGAAGTCCCGGATCGTTCGCTCGCGTCCGTAGCGGTCTTGCATCCGGTACGGTAGCACGCGGCGGCCGCAGTCTTTGCCAATCGTGGCCGCCAACTCGGGCGATAGCGATTCGCGCGCGGTGACGGGCATGTCGGCATCCCGGTCACAGAAGATGGCTTGCGGGTTTTCGCCGCCCAGAGACGCCGCCAACCAGAGATAGGGTTCGACCCGCAACGAGTTCGTTTCCCCCTTCGAGGATGGATTCCCATTCACGTGGTGCCGGGCTTCGGGGTGAAGCCCATCCATCGCATCCTGCGTGCCAGCGGCTATCTGCTGTGCCAAGGCGGTCGCAGGTGATTCCGTATTCATAAGTTCAGCGAGAGTTACATCCCGAAGGTCCCCGCCGCACCACAAACAGGTTTCGATTTCCGGGGTTTACCTTTCGTTTTTGGCACCCCCTCCCGAGCCTCGCCTCGCCGGAATGGCATCAATGGCTATTTCGCCGCCGGCTTTGCTCCTGCGAAGTGATCCTCGATTTCCTCCAGGGTTTTTCCTTTGGTTTCCGGCAGGAAGAAAGCCGCGGTGATGAAGTAGATCACCGTGCAGCCGCACCAGATGAAGAACATGGCGGAGAAGCCATGGTTGCCGACCACGGTGGGAAAAAAGAATGCGCTGAGAAACTGCACGCCGGTGTTCAGGAGCATCGCGACGCCCATCCCCAGCGATCGGATGCGTGTCGGCATGAGTTCCGTGAGGGCGAGCCAAACGCAAACCCCGGGGCCGACGGCGAAGAAGGCGATGAAGGAGCAAAGGGCGATGGTAATCCACAGGCCGGTGGATCCCTCGGGGATGGGGCCGAACTTAGCTCTCAGAATGGAGATCTTGCCGAGATCCTTGGTTTTGACTTCTTCGGTCTTCTTGCCGTCCACCGTGGCCCATTTCTTTTCCGTCAGCGGCTCGATGATGATGCGGCGATCGTTTTCCTCCTTGGCGTTTGAGAAAGCGGTGGAGATCCCCTGACGCCGGTAGCCATGGCCGTCGTCGTAGGCATAGAGGACACTGAGTTGAGCGGGAATGCCGCCCCCGAGTGCGCTGAAGGCGGCATCATTCAAATCGGCCGAAAGCGTGCGCCCATCTGCGGAGATGCAGGCTTCGACCTGGCGGGACACATCGACTCGCTGCGATTCGAAACGGTGGTAGAGCAAGCCGGCGGCGAGAAGAGAGAGGACAATTCCTCCGGTGGCGACAGAAAGGAGGATCTTGCGGCCTAGCTTGTCCACGAGGAAGGCTCCCAGCAGGGTGACGACGCAGTTGATGCCGGTGATGATCTGGAGCTTGGTGGTGGCTTGGGCCTCGCTGAGTCCGGCACCCTGGAGGATTTTTCCGGCGTAAGAAAGGATGGAGCCGATGCCGGTGGCCTGGGTGCAGGCCAGGATGATGCATGCGAGAGTGAAGGGGACGACGTACTTCCGTTGGAGAAGGGAATCCGTGGCCGCATGGGTGCCGTCGGCATTTTTCTTGGTCCCGTGGTCCTTCATTTCCTGCAGCTCGAGTGCCGCTTGGCCTTCGGTGCGGGACATCCGCAGCACCGCGAGGGCCTGGTCCTCGCGCTTGCGCAGGAACAACCAGCGCGGGGACTCCGTGAGGAAAAGCGCACCGGCGCTGAAAAGCACGCCCGGGATGGAGGCGACGAGAAACATGTTGCGCCACGCGTCATTGTCGGCGGCGAAGATCAACTCAGGATCCGACTTCGCGGCCGCGACGGCCGCATCATGCACTCCGGCAAAGTGACCGGCAATCCACGCGGCCAGGACGAACCCGAGTGTCATCATGAACTGGAAGGCCGAGGTGCCCCGGCCGCGCACTTGGGACGGCAGGCACTCCGCCATATAAAGGGGAACCACCACGCAGATCACCCCACCCGAGAGCCCCATGAGGATCCGACCGACCAGCAATGCGGCAAAGCCGGAAGCCACATAAATCAGCAGGATGCTGGTGATGAAAATGACTCCGCCGGCGACCATCATTTTCTTGCGGCCGAGCCAATCCGCCAGGGCACCGGCAAACAGCGAGGCAATCACGCCCCCGCCGACGTAGATGGAAACCATGATGCCCTGCTGGACTTCGGACATGGGGATGGTTTTGTCCACGTAGAGCAGGGCCCCCGCGATGATGCCGTAGTCGATCCCCGCGAGCAGGCCGCCCATTCCCGAAATCAGGATGAGAAAGATCAAATAGCCGTTCTGCTTGGGCAGGTCTGCCACAGGGATTTCCTGGTTCATGGAGGAGGGAAGGGGAATACAGCCATGCGGGAGCCGAAGAACGATAATACTGTTTCGGTTTCCGGGGTTTCTCTTTCGCTTTTGGCACCCCCTCTGGCCATGGATCAAAGACCGGATTCAAAAAGAGCCGCCCTTTACCCGCCGTTTTAGTGCCGGGACGACCCGTTTTTGCGGCCGGGTCGCCGCTCGCGGATCCGTGCTCGATGGCGGAACTCGGCCGGCGTCAGGCCCGTCTCCTGACGGAAGACCGTGCAGAAGTAAGCCGCGGATTTGAAGCCGAGCGCGAATGCCAGGTTCTCTATTTTTTCATCGGCATCTGCCAGACCTTCACGCGCATGATCCAAGCGGATTCTGAGGAGATGGCGGCTGATGGGCTCACCGACATGCTGCTGGAAGTGCTCGTTGAGGTGATAGCGGCTCAGTCCCGCGTGCCTGGCGATCGTGTTGACGGTGATCGGTTCGGCGTATCGCTCCTGCATGAAGGCGAGCGCCTTGTTGGTAGCACCATGTCCGCTCGACAAGAGACTGGTCGATTTGCGTTCCACCACCCGGACGGGTTGGATCATGACCGGGGAGGCGGGCGGCGAGTTGCCCTGGAGGAGGTGGTCCAAGAGCTTGGCTGCCGCGTAGCCCTGATATTCCATGTTGCTATCCACACTCGTTTGCGGAACCGGCGAAAAGGCGCGGTAGAGTTCGTCGGTGTCCACGCCGATCACCGCGACATCCTGTGGCACCCGCAGACCTTCCTCGCGTAATTTGTGGATGAGCCAATCACCCACCACATCATTCTGGGCCATCAGGGCCAGGGGGCGGGGCAGCTTGCGGATTTGGGCCACGCATTGATCGAAGGTGACCGAATGGAATCGCCGCCCGGCCGCTTGGACCCCCTGTCGCAGTCCGGCGGAGCGCTCCGTCTCGTTGAGCGGATTGGCGACTTCCGGATCGTAGTAAAAATAGCCGATCTCCTGGAAGCCACGCGATACCAGATAGTCGCCAGCCATCCGCCCGATCGCTTCATTGTCAATCCAGACCCGTGGTAAGCCGGGCATCCCGGGGCCATTGAACATGTCCACTGTGGGGACGTTCTCGTTCTGGATCTTGTCGAGAATATCCGCGCGGTTGGCGCTGAAGGCGATGATGCCGTCCCCATGCCAATCCGCCGGCACTCTTCCGAAGTGGGCCATGCTCCCATCCAATACCCATCCGGCTTCATGGGCATAAGCCACCACGCCGTGGTGCACCTCCCTCACGTAATAGCCCAACATCAGCAGTACTCGCTTCGCCTTCACCGGTGACTGTCCCGGTATTCCCTAGCCAGCTCAGCGCAAGGGGTCAACCGCAGGGGGTGCCAAAAACGAAAGTGAAACCCCCGGAATCGAAACAGGCTTGTCGTGCATCAAGGACCTCACGGGGTTAGCCCCATTCCTCAACGTGGGAGCCACTGGCGTTGCTGACCTACAGCATCCAGCAATCCGCATCCCTCCTGTTCTCAAATCCCCGAAATTAAAAGCCATGAAATTCAGGTCGTCCAATCGCTTCATTGCCCTGCTGCCGTTGCTGGCGCAGGCACCCGCCGCTTGGGCGGCAAGCATCAACTTCGCCACTCCAGTTACCGTTGCGGGGGATGCGGACGTGTCTACCACAGGTACGTTCCTGTATGCCTACAATTGGGCCAACTCCACTAGGACGGTGAACGGCGTGACCTTTACCGGCATCAGCTCGAACACCACGGTGGGCACCAATCTGACCCTCACCCAGTGGGGGAATGTGAACACCGGCGCGTTCAATTCGGGAAGCAATCCATTCAATAGCTTGTCCTCCAGCTACAAGGGCATGCTGGTCGGCTCGGCCTTCAATAACAGCGTCAGCGGTAATGTCGGCACCAACACCGTTACCCTCAACAATCTGATCGCGGGTCACCAATACGCGGTGCAGTTCTGGGTGGGAGACGCGCGGGGCTCGACCCGTAGCGAAACCCTCTCCAGCGTCGGGGGCAACAGCGTCTCGCTGGCGTTCACCACACCAACCAGTGCCGGTGGCGCGGGCCAATACACCATTGGCACCTTCACGGCGGATGCAGCGACCCAGGCGTTCACGGTGACCGCCACGGGCGGCTCGATTCCCCAGATGAACGCGCTCCAAGTGCGCGACCTGGGAATCCCCGGAGTCACCCAGGCGGCTGCCTTCAGTCCGGATGCGGGAACCTATGTCGCCTACGGTGCGACCCTGCCGGTCACGCTCACCTCCGAGAGCGGCGCGACCATTTACTACACCATGGATGGCAATGATCCGACCACGTCCTCGTCCTCCGGGGCCAGCCCGCTGATCGTGAATGTCGCCGTGCCGTCCACGGTCACTCTCAAGGCCATGACCGCCATCGGCGGCAAGGCAAACAGCGCCGTGGTCACCAAAGCCTTCACCACCGTTCAAGGCACCGGGACCTGGACCAATGTTGCGGGTGGCTCGTGGGCCACCGCCACTAATTGGTTTGGGAACTTTATCCCTAACGGCACCGACCTCGCCGCGGACTTCGGAACCCTCGGTCTATCCGCAGATGCCGCCGTCACCCTCGACGGATCGAAGACGCTGCGCAACCTGACCTTCGACGATCTGAACTCCACCAAACATGCGTGGATCATCACCGGCAACCCCGGACTCGGTGAGGTGCTGACTCTCGCCAGCTCAGGCGCGCAGCCCACCATCAACGCAAAGGTGGATGCCACACTTGATGGCACCAGCTTGACCACGACCGCCGGTATCAGCAAGACCGGCTCTGGCACGCTGACCCTAAAAGGTACCAACACCTACACGGGCACCACCAATATCAGCGCCGGGACTTTCAAGTCCGACGGCACCAACTCAATGGCCACCCTCGCCGCCAGCGGCGGCTCTTTCCATGTCGCAGGTGGCACGGTCGCATCCGGAACATTCACGGCCGATTTAGGAGGTTCGGTTTCGGTGGCCGGTGGGGCTTGGAACGCGAATTGTACCACCAACCCGGCCATCGGTTCGCAGGACGTGACGGGCTCAGCAACCAGCTATTCCCAGACGGGTGGCGATGTGAACCTCACGGGAGCTGCCAATTTCCTCTACACGTCGAACTTTGGCAACCAGACGGGGAACCTGAGCTTCACGGGTGGAACATTTACTGCCGCGGGCATCCAGCTAGGCATGCGGAGCAACTCCACGGCCACCATCAGCGACTCAGCCGTAGTGACTCTCAATTCGTACTTCCGCTTCGGCCACTCCACCAACATTGCGACGCCCGCCTCCCGGGTTCTGAACCTGGGAGATGGCAGCACCTTCAGTGGCGGCACCAGCATCAACGATGGCGGCACGAGTGGCGTCCTCGCGACGGCCTCGGTCGCTCGCCCGTCCGGCGCCGGTGATGCCACCCTCCGTATCAACGGCGGCACCCTTCGCGCCACCGCAAGCAGCACCACCTTCATGCAGGGGCTAACCAGTGCCAGCCTGCTTGAGGCCGGCGGGATCATCGATACGCAGGACAATGGGATCACGATCGCCCAGCCACTGCTCCATGGCGGAGCGGCGGGCACCGACGGCGGCCTGGTCAAGAAAGGCAGCGGAAATCTCACCCTGACAGGGTCCAGCACCTTCACCGGCCCCACCCGGATCACCGAAGGAACGCTCACGCTGGGTACGGGTGGTTCGATTTCGGCATCACCTACCATCACGGTTGCGAGCGAGGGGACGTTGGATGCCGCCACCGGATTCACCCTGGCAAGTGGCCAGACCCTCCAAGGTGATGGAGTCTTGCTGGGAACCTTGACCGTTGGCGCGAATGCCACTTTGTCCCCGGGCATCGGCGGGATCGGAACCCTCGAATCCTTCGGTAACTTGATCCTTGCCGGAACCTCGAACTTCGAAATCCACAAGTCGGGATCAACGCTCACGCAAGACACCTTGAGTGGATTCCAAAGTATCACCTACGGAGGCACCCTCAAGGTTACCGCCACGGGAGCAGCCCTGGCGGTCAATGACACGTTCCAACTTTTCATTCCGAGCGGCAGCTTCGGCGGATCTTTCGCCTCGTTTGACTTGCCCAGCCTGCCTGCCGGACGTTTCTGGGACACCACCCAGCTCTCGGTTGATGGCACGATCAGGGTTTCGACCGTGAGCTTTGCCGCCACACCGTATTTCAGCCTGCTGCCGGGAGGATATATCGGTGAGCAGCCGGTGACGATTACTTCGGAGAGCGGTGCTACCATCCGCTTGGCGATCAATGGGGTGAACCAAGCGCCGGCTGCAAGCCCGGTCACGGTCACGATTCCGGCCGATGCCACCACGACTCTCACTGCCTATGCCACCAAGGCGGGCAAGACGGATAGTCCGGTGGTGGAGGCGATCTACAGAACCGTGACCACCCCGACGTGGACCTACGAGAACTCGGGATCATGGACTGAACCGCTGAATTGGCTAAGCGAGGTGGTGGCCACCGGCAGCGGTGTCCCCGCGGACTTCAGCACCCTGGCACTTTCGGGTAACATGACGGTGAACTTGGATGGATCCCGCACGATCGGCTCGCTGGTATTCGGTGATACAACGGATAGCTCTGGCTGGACTCTGGCTTCTGGAAGCGGCGGTCCGCTCACGCTGGACAATGGTGCGAATGCACCGGTCATCACCGTGAACAACCAATCCACCACCATCGAGGCAACGGTGGCAGGCTCTAACGGATTGACCAAAGCCGGTGCGGGAACACTAAGGCTGTCGAGAGCCAACACCTACACCGGGGGCACCACCGTCAATGGAGGCACCTTGGAGTTCGCCACGCCCGGATTCCTCACCTACAGCGGCGGACAGATCGATATCAACAATGGTTCCACCGTGAAGATCTTCGAGATCGGGGCACCCTACCGCTACGACTTCGGAGCCGTGACTTACAACTTCGGAGCCACGGGTGGGGGCACCGTCAACATCACGGGCGGGAGCACCAATTGGGTGGCCCAAGGCGATTGGACATTCAAAACCAACGGCGGCAACAAGAACGCGGTTTCCGGCGGTGCTTCTAACGGAATGAACATGAATGGCAGATCGGTGGTGCTGGACGTGACTCGCGGCGCCGATCCGGTTAGCGATCTAGACGTCACCATTGCCGTGAGCAATACCGTTGGCGGCCTCACCAAGACCGGTGCTGGAATCGCGACGCTGGGTGCGGTCAATAACTACACCGGCGCTACCGCGGTGAACCAAGGGACCCTGCTCGTTACCGGCAGCCTCGCCTCCGGCTCGGTGGTGATTGTTGCGTCCGGTGCCACCGTGGGCGGCAGCGGCAGCATTGGCGGCAGCACCACCATTGACAGCGGGGCGGTGGTGGCGCCGGGCACGGCAGGTGCCGGCACGCTAACCGTCGGATCCGCGACACTCGCTGGCACCTACCTCTGCCAGCTCGATACCACTGAGGGAGACAAGGTCATTGTGACCGGCGCTCTAACAGTCAGCCCGGGCGCGGCGATCACGGTCAGCACCCTCGGCACTCCAACGGCTGCCAGCTACGTCATTGCCACTTACGGCTCACTGGCAGGCACGCTACCGGCGGTCACCGGGATTCCGAGCGGATACGCATTGAACACGGCCACTCCGGGCGAGATCAGGATCGTCAAAACCGGAGGCTTTGCCACTTGGGCCGACAGCTTCGACGGTCTCACTGACAAAACCCCGCAAGGGGATCCGGACAAAGACGGGATCTCCAACCTGCTGGAATATGTCATCGGCGGTGATCCACGGGTTTCCAGCACGTCGTTCCTGCCGACCTATGCGACCGTCGGATCGAATCTGGTGCTCAGCTACAAGCGTAGCGACGACTCGGAAACCGATACCACCCAGATCGGCCAATGGAGCACCAACCTGAACAACTGGGCGGACATCACCCCGGTATTGGTGAACGAGAACGGTGGTGCCCCGGACGACATGACCATCTCGATTCCGGTTTCCAATGCGGCGAACGGCAAGCTGTTCGGCCGACTCCACGTCACGCAGCCGTAGTCCAATCCGATTTCCCGGGTCCGAGGTCCGGAGGCCGTCGATCGCGAGATCGGCGGCCTCCTTTTGCGTGGAGAGGTGGCGTTGGGAGGCTCGATCGGGGGGCGATGCTCTTGAGCCGCGGGAGGCATCAGGGGGGTGTCAAAATCTAAATTGAATCCCCCAGAATCGAAATGGGCTTGTCGTGCATCCGGCGTCTCATTGGACCAAGTTGCTTCTCAATCTGGGAAAGGGCGGACTCGTTAGAGGGAGCTGGCATCGGCCTTGTCTCATCCATCAACGGTCCCGTTTGTCACCCCGAGAAAAAAACCGACTCCCAAAGACCTCGATGAAATCACGAAACGTCGCCATTGCCGGACTGATTCTCGCCAGTCCGCCACTCACTCTCCACGCTGCAGCCCTGACTTGGTCTGCCGGCGTCAATTCAAACTGGGACACCAGCACCGCGAACTGGACCGGATCGACCTGGAGCAATGCCGCGCCGGACCAGGCCACCTTCGCTGCCACCGGTATCGGAACCGTGACGCTCACCACAGCGATCACGGCGAACAAGCTGACCTTTGACAACGCCGGCTACACGGTGGCCGGAAACACGCTGACCCTGGCGGGTGCTACGCCCACGATCCAAGCCAATGTGGACGCCACGATTTCCTCAGTCCTCGCAGGCTCGGCCGGTCTGGTGAAGAGCGGCAGCGGCCAAGTGACGCTAAGTGGTGCCAACACCTTCACCGGCGGGACCACGCTCAGCGCCGGGACGATCAAAGTCGCCGCGAACAACGCGCTGGCATCCGGCAGCATCACGTTGAACGATGCCAACACCGGATCGAGCAACACGACCCTCACTACGAGTGCCAATACGGGTGCCGTTCCGGCTCCAAACAACATCATCGTCGCCAACCAAGGGACCGGCACGACGACCTTGGAGCTAACCGCCCAGAACGCACAGTTCGGGGGAGCAGGCCACCAGTTGAACAGGGCGGTCACCGTCCAAGCCAACTTCAATGGCGGCGGTGGCGCTTACTTCGGAAAATACGACTTCTCCACGGTCGTGTCCGGCAATGTGGGAACACTCACGCTCCGGGCCGTGGGAACCGGGCAGTTGTATTTCGGCGGCAACAACACCTTCACCGGCACGGTGGCCCTTACCCAGGGCACTGTGGCGGTAGGAGGTGCCAACGCGTTCGGCGGCAGCGCGAATTCCGTCGTCATGTCGGGTTCCGCGAATTTGCGTTCGGGAGCCTTTGGCAACCCGCTGGTCATCGGCGACCTGACCGGCGCGGCCACCAATACCATCGACAAAGGCAGCCAGCTCCTGACCATCTCCAGTGCGAACTCGGCAGAGTTCGCCGGCGTGATTTCCGGCAGCGGCGGCCTCACCAAATCGGGCAGCGGCACCCAGAACCTTTCCGGGGCCAACACCTACACTGGTACGACGACCGTCAATGGCGGCACGCTGCGGGTCAACGGGAGCCTCGCCGCCGGTTCCGCGGTCGCGGTCGCGTCGGGTGGCACGCTTGACGGCACCGGCACCATCAACGGTTCGATTTCCACGGTCTCCGGTGCCACCCTCTCTCCGGGCAACTCCGGGATCGGAACCCTCACCGGCGGTGCCATCCTCACTCTGGCTGGCAATGCCAACTTCGAAATCAACAAGGCGGGCGCGGTGCTCACCAACGACAAGGTCGAGGGGCTGACTACCGTCAACTACGGCGGGATGCTCACGGTAACTGCATCGGGAGATGCGCTGGGAATTGGCGACACCTTCCCGCTGTTTGTCGCAGGGGCCTATAATTCCGCCTTCACCGGCTTCAGTCTGCCAGCATTGTCTTCCGGGTTGTCCTGGGATACTTCGAATCTGTTGGTCGACGGCACGATCAAGGTGGTGAATTTTGTGAGCCCGCCGACTTTCAATCCACCCGGTGGTGGATATGTCGGAGCACAATCGGTGACCATCACCTCGGACAGCGGATCGACCATCCGCTATACGAATGACGGCACGGATCCCACCACTTCGGGGACTGTCCTCACCGGTGCCAGTCCGCTTTCCGGCATTTCGGTGCCCAACAATTCGACCATAACGCTCAAGGCTTATGCCACCAAGGCCGGACAGGCGAACAGCCCGGTGGTCACGACGGTCTACCAGACGGTCACAACTCCGACCTGGAACGTGGATGCGGATGGGAATTGGTCGGAAGCAGTGAAGTGGCTGAACAACGTGATTCCGGATGGCAGTGGTGTTCCCGTCGACTTCAGCGCTTTTCCGCAGAGTGCCGATGCAACGGTCATCCTCGATGGCAATCGAACCGTGGGAGGCATCACCTTCGGCAATACGCAGCCTATCAGTTGGACACTGAATGCTTCAGATGGCGGCGTTCTGACGTTGGCGGGTGGGACGCCTACCGTCATGGTAGCCAACAACACCGCCACGATTTCAGCACCGCTCGCCGGCACGCAGGGAATGGTGAAGAGCGGCTCGGGCGAATTGACCCTTTCAGGCACTAACACCTATGGCGGGGGCACCGTGCTCAGCACCGGAATCCTGCGAACGACTTCGGATAGCGCCCTTTCCGCCGGCAGCATTACCCTAAATGATGCCAGCACGGGAACCAGCGACACGACGCTCTCAACGACTGCCAATAAAACCGGCACACCCGTCCAGAACGATATCATCGTCTCCAACCAGGGCACCGGAACCACCACCTTGGAGCTAGCCATTCAAAATTCCTCATTCTCTGGGAGCTCGCTCCAACTGAACAAGCCGACTACCGTCCAAGCCAACTACAATGGCATTGGCGGCGCATACTTCGGAAAGTACGACTTCACCTCGGTCGTGTCCGGCAATGTGGGGACGCTTACGCTCCGCGCACTTGGAACAGGCCAATTGTATTTCGGGGGGAACAATACCTTCACCGGCACGGTGGCCCTCACCCAAGGCACGATCGCAACCGCCCACGTCAACGCGTTCGGAGGGATCGCGAATTCCGTCGTCATGTCGGGGACCGCGAATTTGCGCTCGGGTGGACTCGGCAACCCGCTTGTCATGGGTGACCTGACCGGAGCTGCGACCAACACCATCAGCACGGAGGGCAAACTGCTGACCATCTCGAGTGCCAACTCCGCTGATTTCGCCGGGGTGATTTCCGGCACCGGCGGCCTGACCAAAGCGGGCACTGGCGCGCAAACGCTCAGTGGAGCCAACACCTACACGGGCAACACCACCGTGAGCGATGGTACCTTGGTTTTGGCCAGCACTGGCACGCTCGCCTTTAAAATCGGAGCGAACGGAGTCACCAACCAACTCTCGGGCTCTGGCGCTGCGACCTTGGACGGAAGTTTCGCCCTCGATCTCACCGGCGCGAATACCACGGATGGAAATTCGTGGACCTTGGTCAATGTAGGGACCCTCACGGAGACCTTCAGCGCCAGCTTCGCGGTGAACGGCTTCACCCAGGCCTCCGATGTCTGGACCATGAACAGCGCCGGCAAGAAGTGGACCTTCACTGAGTCCACGGGTATCCTCACGGTCGGGCCGGCCTCCGGCTACACCTCATGGGCCGACAGCTTCGCGGGCTTGAGCGACACCACCGCCGGGGGCGATCCCGACCATGACGGCATTTCCAATCTGATCGAATACATCATCGGTGGTGACCCGCGGGTTTCCAGCACGTCGTTCCTGCCGACCCACGCGACCGTCGGATCGAATCTGGTGCTCAGCTACAAGCGTAGCGACGACTCGGAGACCGATACCACCCAGACCGGCCAATGGAGCGCCAACCTGATCGACTGGACGGACATCGCTCCGGTATTGGTGAACGAAAACGCTGATGCCCCGGATGACATGACCATTTCAATTCCGGTTTCCAACGCGGTGAACGGCAAACTCTTCGGCCGTTTCCACGCGACCAAGCCTTGATTGCCCCAGTCGAGGGGGGCAATCCGCGACGGTACTGCCACTGGCGGTGCCGTCACCGGCGGATGGCGCATGAGAGGTCTGCGCCATCCGCCCAATCTTTTTTAATTCCGATATCCGATACCATGCATCAGACGCTTCGTGCTCATTCCATCCGCCCCATTCTGCTCGCGCTGGCTTTGATTTCCGAATCATCCGTCCACGCCGCTTCCCTGTCATGGAATGCGGCGGTCAACTCGGACTGGGACACCGCTACCGCCAATTGGAGTGGTGGGACCATT
This sequence comes from Luteolibacter arcticus, assembly GCF_025950235.1. Taxonomy (NCBI): domain Bacteria; kingdom Pseudomonadati; phylum Verrucomicrobiota; class Verrucomicrobiia; order Verrucomicrobiales; family Verrucomicrobiaceae; genus Neoluteolibacter; species Neoluteolibacter arcticus. Next base: position 129,274 of record NZ_JAPDDT010000008.1, read on the forward strand.
TGGAACAACGCCACACCGGATCAAGCAGTGTTCGGAGCCGCCGGTGTCGGGACGGTCAGCCTGACAACCGGGATCACGGCGAACCGGCTGACGTTTGCAGCCGGCGGATACACGATCACAGGAAATATCCTGACGCTGGGCGGTGCTGCTCCGGCGCTCACCGCCGATGCCGATGTTACCATTTCCTCGGTCCTTGCCGGCAACACGGCGGTCACCAAGAACGGGGCGGGAAAGCTAACGCTCAAGAGTGCGAACACGATCACCGGCCCCCTCGCTGTGACCCAAGGAACACTGGAGCTGGCTACGGGTGGAACCCTCAGCCGTGGGACAATCATCAGCGGCCCCACCGCGAACAATGCGGCCTTCAACCTGGCAGGTGGAATTTACACGTCGACCGGTGGCGGGATTACTGTTGGTAACGCCAACACCGAGACGGGCACCTTGAACATCGCCACCGGCTCGCTGGCTATCTCTGGCGGGGAGCTGAACATTGGAAACGCCAATGGATCGACCGCTACCTGGAACCAGAGCGGCGGCAGCGTGACCGTGAGCACGGGCAACCACATTTATACCGGCATGGGCACGGGAAGCGGCGTGACCACCACGCTAGGCTTCAGCGGGGGCAGCTTCACCCTTTCTCCCGGCAATGGTTCGGTCACCTTCTCCATCGGAGGGCGCTCCCAAACCACGGTCAATGTCAGCGGCAGCGCGTTTGTGGATTCCCACCAGACTCGTTTCGGTTGGGGAGCGGACCTCACTGCGACCGATGGCGGCACCCTCAGTCTGAATGGCGGCACGTGGAAGACAAACCGGCTCTATCGCGAGGTGACGGTGCAGAAGTCCGAAGTCAACTTCGATGGCGGCAAACTCCAGGCCCGCCAGAGCAACGCCACTTTCATGAGCGGGCTCGGCAGCGCCAATATCAAGGAGGGCGGCGCGAAGATCGATAGCAACGGATTCATTATCACCCTTGCCCAACCGCTGCTGCACGGCGGCACTGCAGCGATCGACGGCGGTCTCGCGAAATCCGGAGAAGGCACTCTGTCCCTTGCGGGGGCCTGCACCTTCACCGGGCCCATCCAGGTGAACGGCGGCACCCTTTCGCTCAGCGGATCACTGCCTGCCGGCTTTCCCCTGACGGTCACCGACGGCAGCTTCGCCTTCGCTTCTGCCGGTCAATCCGCCGGCGTCGTAACTCTGGGTGACAACGGAGGGCTGGAAATAGGCGCCAATGCCGCGGTCACCACCGGCAGTCTGAATGTGGGTGCTTCGGCCGCCGATACCGCCACGCTGAAGATTGCCGTCGGCAGCGCCGCCTACGTGCCTTTGCAATGCTCCTCCATCACCGCAAACGGAAGTGCGGGGTCGATCGGCGTCGAGGTTTCGGGCGGTCTCAACGGGGCGGGAACTTATCATTTGATTGCCTGCCCGAGTCCCATTGGCGGCACTGGGTTTTCCGCATTTCGCCTCATCACCACCGCCGTGGCAGGCTACACCTTCCAACTGGTGCAAAATCCCGGCTTCATTGATGTGGTGGTAGCCGAGGTGCCTCTGCCGTCGCTGGAAACCGGCGAGCTGGCCGTGTCGCTCGATCCGACCTTTCCCCAGGTCATCCGCTACCGCCTGAAGTCGAACGGGGCTGTCCTCGAGGCCGGCGACGCCACCGCAGCCCACGTGGTGCGGATCAACGGCACCACCCACGCCGCCTCAGTCACGGCATTCTCCCAATCCGGCAACGAGGCGCTGTATACCCTCCGCGTGCCGGGCTTCGACATCGACATTTCCTACCGATTCGTGGTGGACGGCACGGTGGTCACCCGCAGCATCACCGCGATCACCGGTACCGGCGAACCCGCTGTCCAAACGATCAACCTGGGGACGCCAGTGCTGCGCGCGGATATCAACCAGGCGGGTGCCAATGCGGCATTTGTTAGAAACGTGAATCCCGATCTCTACGCGAACTACAGCGGGGACATGGCGGGTGATACCTTCGGTGCGGTGAGCAATCTGGCCACAGGCTCGTGGGATTCCACCTGGTGTTTCGTCGGCACTTCCGAGGTCGTGGGCACGGGTTCCAACAACCTTTTCGACTATCCGTTCACGGTCCAGGTGGGCACCATCGCCGGGGCTAAGTGCGCCGCTATTTACGATCGCGACTACAACTATCGGATCAAGGACATCAAGCCCGGCATCTGGTTCGAGAGCAAGACCTGCATCTCCGGCGACTCGAATGGCAATGGCACCGTCGATTGGCAGGACGGTGCGGTGTGGGTGAGGGAACAGCTGCCGCCGATGCTGCCTGCGCTTGCCGACCACTACGCGCGTGGCGGCGCTTGGCAGCAGAGTTCCGTCGGCTATCTCAGCAATACGACCTACAGCACGGTCGATACCTCCTATCCGCTTTACGCTTCGCAGATGCGGAAGACCTACTACCAGACGGAGGGCGTGCCGCAGGCCATCGCATGCGCCGGATGGACCTACCGCGGACACGACTGGATGTGGTCGGACTGGGACCAGGTGGTCAATCCGGGCGGTGGCGGACGCGCCGGCTATGACAAGGCACGCGCCGAGTCCGCCCGCTACAATGGCGACCTGTCGTTCCACCTCAACCAGGATCTATCAGCACTGGAATGCCAGCATTACGATGAAAGCATCATGGCCAAGGACGCCAGCGGCAACAAACTCGGGCAATACAACTACACTGGGCAGACCTTCTTCGACATCTCGCACTTCCTGGATCTCCAGCGGGGCTCGCAGACCTCGCGCATCAATGATTTCCTGGATCGCTTCGCACCGTCGCCTCTGGTGGTTTACCTGGATCAGATGTGGGATCACCCGAGCGCCCTCCACAATGGCAACGGCCTGGAGGAACAGTATGCGAAGGCGATGATCGTGAAGACCTTCCGTGACCGTGGCACCTCCACCACCACCGAGGGTTACCAGCCGAGTCTTTTCCGGAATGGCATGCTCCAGTGCAAGTATCGCAACAACAGCATCAGCCACATCGACGACTTCGTCACCGCGGGCAAGCTGATGTGGCAGTTCACCAGCGGATCCACCAGCGAGTTCAGCGATCCCTATTACATGATGTTCGGCGGCAAGATCTCGCAGGAGTTCCGCAGCGGAAACATCTTTGGCGGGAACAACTGGATGGGGAACGTGATGATGGAGGATACCTACCTCCTCACGATGATGAACGCCCACATGCGCCGCTATCCGGCCATGGAGTACACCAGCGACAGCGCGAAGTACCAGGTGCGCTGGGGCAGCGACATGTTCGCGACGGTGAACAAGGCGACCGGCAACTTCACCCTCGTGCAGGGCAACGTGACCATGGCCGACGGCGCCGACCGCTTCCTGCCCGCGCCGGACGGCGCGATGAAGATCCACGTTTACAGCGTCGGCGGTTCCTATGGTCGCGCTTGGACGCTGCCTCTCGCCTGGAGCGCTGTCACCCGTGTGGACCGCTATGAACTCACCGAATCCGGCCGCACGTTCATTGACCGCCTGCCGGTGCTCAATGGCACGGTGACCCTTTCCACTCCCGGCAAGGTTCCCTACCTGCTGCTTCCGGCGTCCGGCGCAGTACCGCTCGCCGGCCCCATCGACAGGGCCCGCGGCATGGTTGCCACGGCTTCTTCGGTCCAAGGCTCAAACACGGCCGCGAACGCCGTCGATGGCGATGATTCCACCGCGTGGACCTCGTCCGGCGACAGCGGTTCCTGGCTGATGGTGGATCTTGGCCGCGAGTTGGAGCTCAACCGGGTCGACCTCAAGGAGGCGGAGAATGCCATCACCTCCTTCCGCCTGCAGATCGACGTGAGCGGCACGTGGAATGACGTTGCGTCCGGCACCACGATCGGATCGTCCTTGCGCAAGGTGTTCCCGAATGTCCGCAGCACCCGGGTGCGTCTGCTGATCGACACCGCCACGGCAGCGGTCTCGATTCGCTCCTTCACCGTTCATGCGGATGCCAATCTCGCCATGACAGCCGCGGCGTCGGCGTCGTCAAATTCCAACCCGGGTAGCTGGGGCGACAACTACGTGGAAGGTGCCCTGCAATGGGGGAGGGACATTCAGGCATCCCGCGCGATGGACGGCTCGCCGGACACCTATTGGCGGCCATCCTCGGGAACCGCGGGCGTATGGCTCCAAGCCACCTTCTCACGGAGCTCAAAGGTCAACCGGGTGACGCTCGCGGAGAATGGCAATCGCGTCACGGGTTTCAAAATCCAGTATCTGAACGGCGGCACCTGGACCGATCTCCACAGTGGCACCGTCATCGGTGCCAGCCGTGAAATTGACTTCGCCGAAGTGGAAGTCACCCAGATCCGACTGCTCGTCACAGCGGCGTCCAACACCCCGGCAATCCGCGAGTTCTCCATGTTCGATGTGGGCGGAGCCATCGCCGTGATCAATCCGCCCACGAATCTTGCTATCGGCGGAACAGCCATCCAATCCACCACCTACTCCGTGTCCGGTCCGCCGCAGGTCGCGAGTCGTGCGATCGATGGCAATACCGATGGCGACTGGAACCACAATTCCGTTTCCTGCACCGCCAACGGGTCACTCGGATGGTGGGAGGTGGACATGCTGGCCCCGAAGTCGATTGGCCAGGTCAAGGTCTGGTGGCGCGATCCGGCGTCGACCCGCGACCGCAACGTGGATCTCGTGATCTATGATGCAAACCGTCAGGAACTGCGCCGCATCGCGGTTTCCGGAAACGCCGTCCCGGCCCGGCCGGTGGTGATCGATTTAACGACAGCAGTGACGGGTCAGATTGTCCGCTTGGAGCACACCGCTGCCACGAATGTGTCCGACCCCAATGACGCCCAACTGTGTCTGGCCGAGGTGCAGGTCTTTGCCCCTCAGACTGGATACTCGGTGTGGGCGGGAGAAATGGGCTTATCGGCTCTGAACGATGCCATGGACGCAGATCCCGATAGCGATGGTCAGGAAAATCTCTTGGAGTTCGCCTTTGGGGGCGATCCTCTTTCAACGGGCGACCGGGGCGTTTTTCAGCTCGTGCCGTTCGGAGCAAATGGCGGACCGCCGTTTATCTTCACTCTCTCTGCGCTGGCAGGCGCGGTTTTCACCGAAATGCCGGATCACTCGATGACCGCGGAGATCGGAGGCATCACCTATCAGGTGGAATGTTCCGCCGATCTCACCGGGTGGGAAGAGCCCATGGAGGAGATGGAGCCCATAACGACGGGTCTGCCGAATCCGCCGGCTGGCTACGAGTACCATAGTTTCATTCCCATCGGGCTGGAGGATCCGGGGAAATGTTTCTCCCGTGTGAAAATCACCAGCCCCTGAGCGCCGCGCGGTCCGGACGGGATCAGAGTCTGTCCGAAGATGTAGCTGGACCATCTTGGTCCGGTCGATTGGACGGACGTCTCGCCCGACTGTTTTTGTTTCCTCGGCCCCTATTGCGAAGACTCGAACCATGGGCGGATTCTTCAGGAAGCCTCCCGGTCCGGGTTGGATCGCGAGTCTGCGGTGGCGGTAATGGCGGCACTTTGCGGGGCGGGGGAGCCTGCATGCAAAGCCGCACCGATTGCCGCCAACTGCGCATCATTTATGCGCGGCAATCTGCCGAGGTCCGGCCTTGGATCCTCTCCGCGACCTCCGAGCGGGTCGGTGTAGGGCTGGGCCTGAGGCAGTTTGTTCTCGTTGATAGCCTCGATGCGCCTCGCCCGCATCGCATCAATGGTCATCGGTATGGGTTTTTATGAGAGTTCATCTAGAACAAATCCCCGCGAGGGGGGTCAGGGAAAACCGAGGCAATCTGCCGCGTAGTTTTGGTACGCAGCTCCTTGGATCCGTGCTTTTTCCCGGCCGCAATCCGAGGCGGCACAATAGCGGTCTCCCGCTCGAGCGATGCCGGTTTGCGCAGCTGACCTTTGACCCTATGATGCCTATTATTCAAGCCGTCGGCCAAGCTGATAGAAAGATCGGTGGTTCGACAAAGGTTGCGTGCCCAACAAATTGGCGACGCTTTCCGAATAGGAAGTGCGATCGAGGCCAAAAATTGGGGAAGGAAAAGCGCGCCGCAAGGCGATGAGGGCGGGACGTCATCCGGCTCGGTGCTCGGATCAGGCGGCGAACCTCGTCCTTGAATTTAAGCTGCAGGACCTCGCAGGCGGTTGAAGCGATTGCGTTGCGCTTTCCAAAGGTAGACCGCCCGGTAGATGCAGTCATATGCCAGGCGATGCTTTTCGAGGGAAAAGTCAAAACTGAAAGATCAGGCCGAGATTCGGGCCCTCCATCTTGGTGTCGTAGTCGAATCCGGCCTGATGGTAGTCCACGGACATGATGCGGTACGCCATCGCGAGGGAGGTGTGCTCACTCAGGCGATAGGAGATGCCGGCGATCACCTGCCAGTATTCGTCGGAGGAGACCTCGAAGCCGCCGTAGTCGCCGCGCACCCAGAGGCTCCAGCGATCCGATAGCTGGTGGCGGATTCGCAGGCCGACGAAGGGATCAATCCACTCCTCGGAACCGGAGGCTCCGCGGATGGTGACCGGGAGGTTCGGGGTGAATAGCTGGAGATCCACGTCCATGCTGTTAAGTGCGCCTCCAGCAAGGAGGTCGATGGTGGTGCTCTCACTGCCGTAGATCTCATAGCCCAGGGTGAGGGAGGCGAGGATCTGCTCCTGCTTGAGGCCGATGTAAGAGGAGGCAACCGCTTGGGCTGATCCGGACAGTTTGAGCCAAATGAAGTCGCCGGTGATCGACCAGCGATCATACCTTGCCTCGAAGGCTGCCGTCGCTCCACCGTCGAGTTCCTTGAGAATGTCGCCGAAGGAAAGATCAACTTCCGTGGTAAGCCCGGCGACGCCGATGTCGCCCTCAAGCCCCATCAACGGGGCGTAGATGGCACCCGAGAATTCCCAGCCCGACGACTTGGGAGAGGGCGTGATTGCCGCATACGGGGCGACAGGCTCGCCTGCGTGCGACAGGCTGTTGGTTGCGAAGGCGACGATGGCGTATGTGAGGACGATTCGTGAGGTCATGGGGTAGGCTTGTTTTCGGATTTTCAGCAAATGAGGGGTAATGGCATGGGGAAGCCGGAAACGGAGGTTACGGCATGGCCATGCTCTGGGAACGATTTCGGCCGAAAAGGAGCTTCATCGCGCTTCTTTCTGATGCTCCCGGAGGATTCGCTTCACTTCGACGATGGCCTCGTCGTTCTGGTGCGCGCTGTGGTTGGAGGGGACGATTTTCTGCGAGCGGGCGCCTTTTAGGCTGCTGCTCCAGTAAGGCACGAAGCCGTCGCTCGAAGTCGGAGAATCCCCTTTGCCGCGGTCACCCAGGATGGTGTGAAACGGGATGCCCGGATAGATCGGGATCGGCTTCAGCGCGAGGACGAAGTCGTTGTTCGGCGCGAGGGTATCGACGCTGTCGGGAAAGCGGTCGAGGTGCAGGCCTCCGGCGGCGTGCTTCTCGTATTTCTTTTCCTCAAGTCCCGTGCTGAGCAGCTCGGCGGGAAGCTTCACCAGCTTGGTGCCGAGCCGGCCGACCCAACTGATCGCAAGGTCGGCCCCGTGGTGCGGCGCGGAGATGAAGATGGCGCGGCCGATCTCCGGGCGGTGTTCGAAGATGGTGGAGTCGGTCAGGATGTGTTTGTGCTCCGGCGTGATGTCCATTTTTTCCGGGCGCACCGTGAACATCGCGTCCCAGATTTTCATCTTGCTGTCGGTGACGAGCAGGCGGCTGATGCAGCCGCCCATGCTGTGGCCGATGACGACCATCTTCTGGTTCATCGGGTAGCGCTGTTCCGCGTGGTCCAGCTCGCGGCGCAGGATGGCGGCGGAGTAGGGATAGGGGTAGCCGCTCGGATAGCTGAAAAACCAGAACTGGTAGTTCTTCCGCACCTCCGGGTCGGCGCGCAGGTGATTCATCAGCGGGAACCAGGTGCCGGGCGAGTCCATCAGGCCGTGGACGAAAAGAATGACCGTCTTGTTAGGGTCGAAAGTCTCCAGCCGGGCGACGCGCGTCGTGGCGGCGAACTTGTCGGGATGCAGCAGGCGCGGCAGCTCGAGATCCTTCGGGTGCATTTCTTCCAGCATCATCGCGAGCGGCGCGGTGAAGTCCGCGGCGAGCGGGTAGGTGTGTCGTCCGACGTGGACCGTTTCCTGTTCCAAGGGATCCTCGAAGGCGATCACGGCGCGCGATCCTTCGAAGCGGATGATCGCCGTGGCGCTGTGGAAGAAGTGGGGCGTCGGCGCGTAGTCGCGGGCCTGTTCGGCGGAACCTTTCGCGACAAGCGGCGCGCCGATGCCGTCCTTAATCTCGCGCTCGTCGATGTACTTGCCGCGAAGCTCAAGTTCGTCGGCGGGAATGATTTCGTAGCGGGCCGGATTCCAGTCCTCGCGGGTGTCCCGCTTGCAGGAAAGGGTGCGGGAGCCAGCGCGGACCGGGGCGGTCCATGGCGTCAACTTCTCATCGCGCAAGGTGCCGCAGACGCGGGCGACGGCGAAGTTGTAGTCGCGGCGGGCCTCGGTGTCGGCGGGATTCTGATCGAGCTTCCGCCACGCGTTCTCCGCCGCGCCGAGGTAGCGGTCGAGCGCAGCCTGCGGCTGCGCGGGCTTGGTGTCGAAGCCCGCGCGCCGGGGCTCGATTTCCTTGATGGTGACGTATTCCGCGCAGCCGGCGAGGGCCATCGTGGCGATGAGGGCGAGGTAAAGTTTCATACTTCCCGGTTAGATGATGGGCAGAAGGGCCGTGCGAACGGCGGCGAAAAGAAAAAGGCAGATGGCGAAAGCGAGCGACCAACCCCGCACCCGGGGCTGGTTGAATTTTTCCGCCGTGGCGGCGAACAGAATGACGGTGGCGAGGCTGACGGTATTACCGAGGTAACTGCTGGCGACATGCCCCGCGACACCGGCCTCCGCCTCGGCTTTCACGGCTCCGGCCTGCGCGTCGCGGATCTCCTGCTCGAAACGCGGCGTGTAAAAGCCCGGCACGAAGGGATGCGGCGGTGCCGTCCGGTCTTCGAGCGGGTTGAGCGCGATCCACTTCTCGTAGGCAGGCTTGAGTTCATCCGTGAAACGGTCCGCATAGTAGCTCGCGAGCTTCTCGTTGCCCTCCATCCGCGCGTCGATCACTTCCATGACGAGGCGCATTTGGATCGCTTCGATCTGTCGTGCTTCGTGATGCTGGGCGATGGCCTGGCGTTGCAATTTGTCGGCGTGCGCTTCGAGGCCGCCGCTTTCCCCGCTCCAGCACGAGCTTTGATACGAGCACCAGGCCGTGGCGACCGAGGCGACGGCCATCAGGATGGCACACGAAGGCTCGAACCATGGCCACTTCGGGGTTTCTAGGGGTGCTTCGTCCATGGGGTAGTGGGTCGATTCGCTATCGTGGAGTGGCCGTCTCCTCGGCCTCGATCAATGCCTTGAGATGAATCAGCGGACGCTGGCCCGACTGCGAGACGCCAGCCAGCGGAGTATCAAGTTCGTGGATGACGAAGATGATGCCGCTGACAAAGACGGCGAGCAGCACGCTCTGGGCTTTTCCCCGGTGCTGGGACAGTCCGCCGGAGTAGCCGACCACTCCCGCGGCCGCCACCGCGGTGGCGAAAAGCAGCACCAGGATCGGCTGCGGCACGTTGGTCTCCATCGCAGTGACCCAGCGCCGATGAATCGCAAGCGTGTCACTCAGGGGGCCGATCATTTCCGCCGCTCCCTTCACCTGAGGGTCGCTTTGCACGCCCTGCCTCACCAGCCGGCGCATCCGCGAGTGGAGTTCCTCCGATCGCTCGGCGCGGGCGGAAAACTCGGCATCCGAAGACGCGGCCTTCGGTGAGGTCGCATCGAGGTGGACGTCGATGTAGTCCCGCAGCAGGGCCTTGAATTCCCGGCGTGCCGGATCCGGCAGGAAATCCGAGCGCAGGTTCAGCGCGGCGAGCGTGATGTTGTCATCCATCATCGAAGCGCGCCGCGCCTCGAAGCGCTGGTCGGCCATGTTCAGCGAGAAACCGAGCAGGAGCGCCAGCAGGCCCAGCAACGACGCCTGCACGGCGACGAAATGCCCGCGCCCGCCATCGCTCGGCGCCTGCTTTCGTCCCGCGAGAAAACCCAGCTCACCCGCCAGCAGCATCGTCGCGAACACCGCGAGCAGCACGACAAGAGACGGCCAGCCGTGGACTACGCTCGTGGCGAGGGGTGGCAGTGCTGAGAGGGGCGCAGACATTAGGGAATCCGGAATTTGGTCACCAAGGCTTCAGCGTCACCAGGCCCCAGGCGCTGGACGACGCGGTTGCGCAGTTCGGCGAGCTGCCGAGGAGGTGGAGTGCGGTTCCGTGTTTCATGGTACGGTGGATCTAGTGGAAAGGAAGATGGAGGCCGCTCAGTCGCGCGGCCCGGGCTGGTGAGGTGGGCGGAAGAACATGGCCACGACCCGTTCCCGGCCGACGGCCCGGACCAGCTCGCGGAAGGCGCAGAAGACCAGCAACAGGACAAGCATCCAAAGCTGCACGCCCCAGAAGTGTGGCCAGATGATTTCGTCCAACAGCCGCCGGTTCGCTCCCGCGAAACTGCCGGTCTCACGCCAGAAATGGATGAGGTGCTCGGCATAGCGGATCAGCAGCCAGCCGGCGAAGTAGATGAGGGTCTTCCAGACGACATTGTAGATCAGGGGTTTCGTCGGGAACTGGTTCAGCAGCGCGAAGTGGTCGGTGATCACCACCACCTTGGCAGCAACCAGCGCACCGATGGTCGCGCTCATGAAGACGGCAACGGGAATGCCGTACTGCTTCAGGATGAGCGCGTCGGTGAGGGCGAGCAATTGGAAGGCGACGAAGAAGAACAAGGTGACCGGGATCAACTCATGCAGCTCGTGTTTCAGTTTCTGGGCCAGGGTGCTCATTGGAAAGTTGGAGTCCCGGGATCAGGTTTTATGGCTCTTTCCCTTTCAGAAGCGCTGCGCCGCTGCGTTCGAAGTCCAGCGTCACGCAGAACATCGAAAACAGGATGCCGAAGAGGAGACCTGCTCCGCCTGCAGAGAAGATCACTTGATCGTAACGGACGAAGAAGATGGCGGAGAAGACACCGCCCGTGAAAATGAAGTTGAGGCGTGCCAGGAACATCGAGAGATGGCCGGCGATGACGCGCCGTCGAAGAACAGGCGACGCCTGGTGCCGATAGCGAAGCCAGTAACCGGTCTGGATCAGAACGATGGCGATCGTCGCCCACCATCGGACGCGAGGCTCGATCTGGTTGAAATTGCCCGCGAGCAATTCCCGGTAGAACGGAACCCCCCACAACAGGATGATGCCGGCACCGGAAATTTCGAGCGCCAGCAACATCCCCCGCCACAGGGCGACAATCCATGGTCTGTTGTCCGGTGGGTTCATTTCCTTTGGATCGTATTGTCCCGGCCGTGATCGGTTTGCGCCGGCCGGGTGGCGTTAGGGAATGATTTGAAAGCGGTTTCACAGGCGTCCTCGCAAAATTCATTTGCCCGCAGGCGGGAAGATGGTCTTCCAGTCGTCCTTCATGCTGGCCACGGTCCAACCTTTGGCGGCGGCTTCGTCGAGGCCCTTGTCGAGCGTCCCGATGTGCGACTTGCGATCGTAGGCGAACTCCCGTTCGGCGTCGGTGTGATGGACGTAGAGGCAGAATCGCGCGCCCGGGCCGGCGGCGGTCCACTGGAGCATTTGCAGGTCGCCATCCGAGTTGCCGAAGGCGGCGATCGGCCGACGCCCGATGTGCTGCTGGATGCCGACGGGCTTGCCGTCCTTGTCGTCGATGAAGTCGATCGCCGGCAGCTTGATGAGCACCGGCTTTCCGTCGCGCAATTCGAACTTCAGCTTGCCGCTGCTGCCGATGACCTGCTCGGGCGGGATGCCATAGACCTGCTCGGCGAAGACGCGCATGAACTCGACTCCACCGCCGGAAACGATGAAGGTCTTGAAGTCGTTCGCGCGGAGGTAGGCGAGCAGTTCCAGCATTGGCTGATAGACCATCTCCGTGAGCGGTCGCTTGGTGGCGGGATTCTTCGCGGTGGCGATCCAATCCTTCACGATCTTCTCGAACTCCTCGGTCGTGAGGCCCGAATGGGTGACGCCCACGATCTCCATCAACGCCTTCTCGCCGCCGGCCAATGCCCCCTTGAGGTCACCCTTTAGCAACGACGCGAAGGGTTCCTTGTCTTTCCACTCCGGGTGCTGCGGTGCGAGCACCTTCACGCGGTCGAGCGCGAAGAGGATCTGGAAATACATCGGCTGCTCGGCCCACAGCGTGCCGTCGTTGTCGAAGGTGGCGATACGCTCGGCAGGTGTCACGAAATCGGGCGAGCCTTCCTTGGTCACCTTCTCGACAAAGGCGACGATCGACTGTTTGGCCTTGCCATCATTCCACGACGGGAGCCCGTCCTCGGCGTGCGTGATGGGCGTGGTGAAAGCCAGCGTGCCGACCAACGCGACGGCGAGGAGGAATTGTGTACGGATGGACTTCATGGTCTTCGTAATTTGATCGGAATTTCTGGTTCGCTGGTGAATTCGCGGGCCGCCCCTTCCGAGACAGCCCGCGCGTTTCACGATCGAATCAGGTTCGACTTATTGCTTCACCGATTGCAGCGATTGTAGGGCCTGCTCGACACTGAACGAGGCGCTCTTCTGGCTGGCCGGGAACTCCTTGAACGACTGCAGGAACTGGCCGACCACCGCGATCGATGGCGTCAGCGTCCAAGTCTTCTCACCCCACCATCTGCCGTAGAGCATCGACTCCTTCTGGTAGCGTTCCCACGGATCCTGCCGGAGATTGGTCAGGATCGGGACCGTCGTCTCTTGAACGCCGCGCGCCCTGCGGTGCAGAACTGCTGGGCGTAGGAGTCCGTGAAGAGCATGCCTTCTCTGGCAATGCGATCGATGTTTGGCGTGCTGCCACCCATCATGCCGCGGTGAAAGGCACTGATGTTCCAAGTGCCGACGTCGTCGCCCATGATCATGATGATGTTGGGCTTCTTCTGCTGCGCTTGCGCGGCAGACCCGGCGAGCGCGAGCCCGAGAGCAAGCGAGAGGGTTCTAACAGTGTATGGCGATTTCATGGTGAGGGAGAATTCTGAGGTTGGTGTGTTGCGGGTCCGGTCGTTCATCAGCGTCGACCCGAACGTTCGCGGGATGCGCCGCCTCCACCACCGGAACGCTCGCGGGAGTAAGAGTCGCGGTTGAGCTGAGAGGGAGTGGATTGGCGGTTCGAGTAGCCGCCGCGGGTTGCACCTGACGGGGTCGGCCGCGTCGTCGGTTGGGCGGGCTTGGTGGTCGGTTGGTTCGGGCGGGTGGTCGGCTGAGCGGGCCTTGTCGTGGGCTGGGCGGGCCGGGATTGGGCTCCGGATTTCGATCCGTAGGGCGTGGCCACGGGTGTGTTCGGTGCGTTCTGCCAACCGCCGTTTTCGCGCTTTTGCCAGCCGCCGCCGCTGGAATCCTTCTTGTACATGTTGCCGTCCTTGCCGACATAGACGTCGCCGCTGGCGGTCTTCCCGACCATGGCGTCCGAGCCGTATTTGCGATCGACTCCGACCGCCGCACCGCCCTTCGAGGTCTGGACGCCGGCGACGGTGCCGTAGGCATTCGAGCGATGGCCGGCGCGGGCCCATTCGTCATCGCGGACGACGGCCGAGCGGCCCCAGGAACCATAGGGCGTGGTCGCGCCGACACGGCCCGCAGCGGTATTCGTCCACGGGTTGTAAGCGGCCTTGGCTCCTACGGCACCGTTCGGGCCATAGGCATAGGCACCACGCTTGTAAACTCCGGTGGCAGGATTGTAGGACGCGCCGTAGCCGGCTCCGCCGTAGGGGCCGTAGCAATACGCGCCTTTACGGTAGTAGCCGGTGCCGGGGTGATAGGCGGCACCACAACCATAGCCATACCAGCAAGGATTCGGGTAATAGTGGCCGTGCCAGTAGTTGTTCTCCGCCATCTCATGACCAAGCCACATGCCGAGGCCGAAGACGACGAGCCCGTTCGCCACATAGGAGCCGGAGTAGCCGGCCGTGGTGCCGACCTGAACGGTCGTCGGAGTGGATTCGTAGACGCTGACGTAGGTGACGTTGTGCTTTGGGCTTTCCGGCGGGATCGTATAGATCGGACCGGGCACCTTGTCGCAAACGACCCAGGCGCCGGTGGCGCCAGGAGCCTCGAACCAGACGCCCTGATAGCAGCAGTAGTATTTCTTGGCGACGAGGAAGACGTCGTAGCTGGTGTTGATCGCGAACTCGACGCCTTCGGTGCCGGGGACGGGTTTGAACTGCGGCTCGCCCTCGTAGGACACCTTGATGGTAGTGGTGGCCCGGTCCACCGTGGCGGTCTGCGGGATGGAGGCCAGGATGACGGCTTCGTCGGCCTCGGGGCTGCCTTTCACCGACGCCAGGACACTGGCCTTGGGATGGTCCGAGGGGATCTTTTGGAACTCCTCCGGCAGTGCATCGCTAGCCGCGGTCCACGGTCCTTGCAAGGACGGAGCGGCGAACCAGCGGCCCGCGGTGAGGAAGTAGTAGGTCTTCGCCGAAGGCTCCAGGAACACGTCGCTGGCGGTGTTGGCGACATACATCAGCGAGGTGCCGGAAATCGGGGCGAGCTGGGGTGGTCCCTCGGTCAGGATGATCTCGGCCGGCCGGTTGGAGACGAATACCGTAGTCGCGGCGCCCGCTCCGGGGAGGATGAAAAGCTTGGCCTTCACCTCGGACCAGTTGCCGTCGTCGGGAAGGTTTTTGAAGGAAGCCGGCACCGCGGTGGCGGCGGTCCATGGGCCCTTGAGCAGGTCCTTGGTGGTGAGCCACTGGTTGCCATCCAGCAGGTAGTAGCTGCTTCCGTCGAAAAGGATGTCCCAGTTCGTGTTCACGGCGAACATCAACGAAGGATCATCCGCTTTGACCGGCTGCAATTTCGGCTCGCCGATGAAGACGACGAGCACTGCGGGCGACTCACTGTGGAAGATCGGCGGCGGCTCGAAGCTCACCCCGGTTTCGCCGGTGGCGGCATCGGCCCGGTCAACGGCGGCAGTCACCGAATCCAGCGGCAGCTCCAGCGGACTGTCGGGCTTGAGTACGGAGCGGACGAGTTCCTCGGCCTTGGCCGCAGCGGCGGCATCGAGTTCGGGAAAGCGGAAGCCGCTCACCGTGCGCGTGCCGAGGCGGACACTGCGCAATTCGAAATCGGTGACGGTTTCGGCGTCGATCGTGGCCGCACCAAAGGTAGCGTCGGCAGTTCCCTCGAGCTTCACCGCGATGGCCGCGTTGGCCTTGAGGTGACGATACTCCGCCCATTCAAGGATTTGCGGCATGTAGATGGCGACTTCGGCCCCGCCAATCTTGTAAGTGCGGGGCCAAGCATCCGAGTCGAGGACATCGTCCCCGGCGGCGGTCGCCCAAGGGGCGGAAAGGCTGAGCGTCGCGGCGGCCGCGATCGCATGGATTCGTTTCATGATGTTTCAGGTGTGCCGGGAACCGGCATTGCAGGATCAGCGGCCGGGCTGGATGCGGGTGATCTTGGAGCCTTGGAGTCCGAGGCCGCCCATCAGGCCGCGCTGGTGGAAGAAGAAGGCGTAGGTGCCGGAGTCGATGGTGGTGGTGGACAGCGAGGCGGACTTGCCTTCGTCCACGATGACGAGGGTCGGGCTGCTGCCGACTTCCCACCCGTCCGCGCGGTTGATGTTATCGAAGGCTTCGCGGTCCATGAGAAAGAGCGCGTAGCTGTACTTCTGCACCCCGGCCTGGAGGCCATAGGAAATGCCGCCGGTCTGATAGTAATCGCTGATGCTTCCATCGCTGCGGACGAGTGCGCCATTGCCGCCCATGCCGCCGAGCATGAAGCCGCCCTTGGTGACGTTCGGGAAAACCAGAACGCCCTTGGCACGCGCACCGAGGCTTCGGGCCTTCGGGTTTTGGCGGTAAAGATCTCGCAGGGCCGCGCGAGACTCCGAGGAGATGGTGGAGGCACTGGCATTCGCGGTGGTCGGGCCGGTGGCGCATTGGGTCAGTCCGAGACAGGCGAAGCTGAGGCCGGCGGCGGTGAGAAGGAGGCGGAGTGTAAGTTTCATCTGTCGTTTGTCTGGTTTATAAGTTCCCCACGCATCCGGTGGGCTAGCGGTTTCTAACTGAATAACATCGATCTCTTTCCGAAAGCCCGGGTCATGGGGCCGAGGGCCTCCCGATCAACCCGCGTATGGCCTCAAGCACCTTCTCTCCAGAGTCGCTCTTCTGGAAGTAAGCCCGGCAACCGGCTGCTTCGGCCTCGGCACGCGTGAGCGGACAGTCGTACGCGGTGATGAAGATCACCGGGGTGGTCTCTCCCGACTCCACTAGCTGTCGCTGCAACTCGATACCGGACATGCCGCCGAGTTGGACGTCCAGTATCAGGCAGTCGAATTGCGGATGCTTGGTATCCCCGAGAAAATCTTCCGCCGATAAGTACGTGATCGGCTGGATGCCGGTTGCCCGAAGAAGCCTCGCAAAGGATCGGCAGAGGTTCTCGTCATCATCCACGACGGCAACATAGATAATGGGGTTACGGGTCATCAGGGCAGCAGCGACCCTAGCGACCCGAAAATATCCCCGCTACTGCCCTTAGGGGAAGGTTTGGGGCGAAACGGGAAACGCCTCCGCCTCCTGTGCCAACAGGGTCAATTCCGCGACTGACGGCACGCCGAGCTTGGTCGTGATCGCCGTGCGATGCAATTTCACCGTCCGTTCGTGAATGCCGAGTCGATCGGCGATTTGCTTGTTGAGCTGTCCTCTCACCACATGGCCGAGCACTTCCATTTCCCTTCCGCTGAGCGTGGCGAAGCGCGCTCGCAGCGCTCGCTTCCGGCAGCGGTGGTTGCGTTCCAGGGCATCTCGGGAAAGGGCACGCTTCACCGCTTCCACCAACTCTTCCTTCTCCGCGCGCTTCTCCAGGAAATCTTCCGCGCCCTCGCGCATCGCGCGCACCGTTGAAGGAATATCGCCCGCCCCGGAAAGGAACAAGACCGGCAGCGGGTTGCCCCTCCGTGCCAGTTCGGCTTGAAGACCGAGGCCGTTCATCTCGGGCATGTGCAGATCCGCCACCACGCAGCCGGCCGACTCTTCACCATGAGCCGCCAGGAAATCCGCCGCCGCCGCGAACGTTTTCACGGTAAACCCGCTCGCTCTCAGCAGCCGGGCTGTGGCCCTGAGAAAGGACGCGTCGTCATCGACGACGTGGACTGTCGATTCCGTCGAAGTCATGATTCAGCAGGGTTCACCGCCATCGGCAGCGTGAACCGGAATGTGGCTCCGCCGCCATCATTATTCTCTGCCCACAGTTCACCGCCGTGACCTTCGATGATGGTGCGCGAGATGGGCAGTCCCACGCCCATTCCTTTCTCCTTGGTAGTGAAGAACGGGTCGAAGACATGCGGAAGCTGGTCCACGGGAATCCCGTGTCCGCAGTCGCTCACCGCGATTTCGACCATCCGTTTTTCACGAGCCTGGGCGCGTACCGTCAAACACCGTCCGGGCGGGAGGGCTCCGTTAAGAGCGTCCATCCCGTTGAGAATCAAATTCAGTAGAACCTGTTGTACATGTACCCGGTCCCCACGAACGGCAGGCAGACCCTCCGGCATTTCGACTTCAAGTTTCACATGCCTTGCCGCAGCGTCCACCCGGGTGAGTCGCACAACCTCACCTACAAGCTCCGACAGCTCCAAGGCCTGTGTTTTGAGTGCATGGCGCTTGAGGAGACCACGCATGCGGTCGATCACCGCCCCGGCGCGCTGATCGTCCATCCGGATATCGGCTAGAATGGCGCGGATCTCCTCGAGGTCGGGCGAAGGATTCTTCAAAAAGAGTTCGGCGGCTTCTGCATTTCGCAGGATCGCTCCCAGCGGTTGGTTGATCTCATGTGCCAATGCTGACGCGAGTTGGCCCATCATCGACACGCGACCCGCGTGCGCGATTTCCTGGCGCAGCCGCGCGGCTTCCTGCTGCGAGCGCCGGCGTTCCGTGATCTCCCGGATCACGCCGTGCATGCGGATCGCTGCCCCAGCACTCCCGCATTCCACTCTTCCCACAGCGGTAATCCAGCGCTCGCCCTCCGCACGGTCGGCGAGACGGAATTCACCTTCGTAGGGCTCGCATCGCTCCATCGCCATCCGCACGCCGCGTTCGGTGGCCACCCGTTCATCCGCGGTTACGCGCGCCAGGAGTTCCGGGAAGGTGATGCGCTCCTCAGGAGTAAATCCAAGAATCGCGCGGCAGCGCGGCGTAGCCCAAATCTGGTCGCGGGCCAGCTCCCATACCCAAAGTCCGAGATTCGCCGCCTCAACCGCCAAGCTCATGCGCTGTTCGCTCTCGCGCAACTCATCCGAAATCCGGGCTGCCCGCAAGACATCCCGGCTCAGTTCAAACGCCATCGCGGCGACAATTCCCATGTAAAACACGCACACCAATATCGGCCCTTGTATGATCCCCCAGAACACGAGCATCGAGTGGATCTGGCCTGCCAACACAAAGCACACGATGCTCCCGCCAACCAACAGTGCCTTGCGGCGTTCTCCCCGCCTCCAAACCGTCAGGCCAGCATCCGCGACAAAGACGACAAGAGCCAGCGAAGTCACCTGCCCTACAAGCATCCAAGGATTGGGAATGCCCACGGCACCGGAAACCGGTTCGCCGAGGAACGGGATCTGACGCAGCGCGGTGATCTCCCGATAGTTCATATTCACCCCCGTCAGAAAATTGAGGATGAGCGCCAACGTCCGGCCGGAGCAGACAGTCCAAGCGAGCCATGTCCGCCCGGCATTCATGTAAAGCTTCACGAAGCCGACCAGCGAAACGACGAGCACCCATACCGGCACATGAGTCCACCGAACCGCCGTGGCGAACTGCTCGGGGGTCATCGCATGCATCATCCACATCTCTCCCGCCGCAAAAAACGTCGTCGCCACCGCAGTCAGCGCGAAAAGCAGATTGGCCCAAGCATCCCGACGCCACCACCAAACCAGCCCATGCACTACCGCGAGCGTGAGGCACGAGGCCGCGATCATGGACCAGAGAACCGTGACCCAACTCATCGCCGCAGGAGTATTGGGTTGAAGGACGGCATGAGGACAGCTTTCAAAGGTTAGCCCGCTGCAGTTAGATGACGACTTAATACTCTACCCCTCCGCGACCCGGAAGATCTTACCTGCGGTTGGTCCTGCCGTGGATTCTGTTGGTGAGAAATCGTAGGAATGTTACGAGTGCCGTCGAGTGCAATTACGATCCTCGGCCTGCGCGAATGGAGACTTGAGCTGCTCGAATCCGAGCATCATCGCTTCAGTTGCCAGATAGCCGGTCGTGTTTCGCGAAAGTCGGCCCAAAGGAGCCCCTTTCCCCTCGGCGAGTTGCTCGCCTTCTCGAGAATCGCAAGTGGCCTAGATACCAAAAAGCGGGCGGGAACCGGTCTGAGATCGACCGGTCCCGCCCGCCTGGGTCGATGGAGGTTACGGAGCGAGGCTCACCAGCACGTGCATGAAGCGATGCGTGGCGGCAATCGACGCGACGCTGTCGCGATAGGTGACTGTCTCGGTGCCGTCACCGTTGCTCACTGGAGTTCCGACGAGCACTGCGTCACCCATCCAGGATCCGGGCAGCATGCCATTGGTCTGCGGGGTGTAGGTCAGCTCAGGCGCGGCCAATTGGCGGCGGAAGGTGAGCGTGAGGTAGTTGCTCCCGCCAATGTTTTGAACGGCTCCCACGGGCATTCCAACTTGGCTGGCCGTCTTAGGTGCCAGATTGAAGGCGAACTCCAACAGAATGACGATGCCGTCATTGTCGGGATCCGCGTTGTCGCCTGAGACGCCGATTTGCTCGAGCTCCAAGGCGGTGAACTTCAGCTCACGCTAGGTCTGGTAAGCGGTGATGGCTCCCGGATCGCTAATGCTCACCGTGGTGGCCTGCGTGCTACCGAGGATCGCGCCGCCGAGCAGCGGTTGGCCGAGATTCACAGTGAAGTTCTCGGTGCCTTCAACCAGCGCATCGGTGGTGATCGGGATGGTGATGTTCTTCACCACGCTGTCGCCATCCGCCCATGACAAGGTGCCGCTGGCGGGAGTGAAGTCGTCCACCCCGGCGGTGCCGGCGACGGTCGCGTAGTTCACGCTGAGGGCACCGCTGGAACCGCCGCTGCGGGTCACGCTGATCGAGAGGCTCCCGCCTTCGGTGGTGCTCACCGTCGGGCGGCTGAGCTGCAGGGTGCGGGGCAGGCCGGGAAGACCGCTGATCATGCGGAACAAGGGTTTGTCAACCTGGCCTTGGAAGCTGCCGTAGCCCGTGCCGAGTAAGATTGCCATCCGCTTGCATGGCTAGCGCATTCACGTCCATGCTTGGAGCACCGGCGGCGGCGAAACCGCTGTCCACGACACCGGTAGGGGTGAGCCGGACAAGGCGCGGCCGACTTGCTCCATTGAAGGTCGTGAAGGTTCCTCCGACCACGATCTTGCCGTCCGGCTGGATCAGCACGGTCCGGCATTCCCCGTCGGAAGTCGCGGGGAAGTCCGTGTCGAGCGCGCCGGTATCGGTGAGCCGGGCGAAGCCACCGCGTGCAGTGGCGTTGTAAGCTCCGAAGCCACCCGCAATCAGGATCTTGCCGTCAGGCTGCACCGCGATGCGATCGATCGACGACAAGGTGCTGAAGCTTACTGCATCGGAGGCCCCTTCCACCGGGCCGTTGAAGGACGCGTCAAGTTCGCCAGTTGTTGTTACTCGGCAGATGCTCGCGCCGCCACCGTCGAATTAGTAGCTGCCGCCGGCGAGAAGCTTTCCGTCCGCCTGCAGGGCCAGTGAATCGACGTGCCAACCGCTGGCTTGCGCGAAGTCAGGACCCGTGAAACCGGTGTCCAGGCTGCCGTCCCCATTGAGCCGTGCGACCCGATTGCGGGCGGTGCCGTTCATCGTGGTGAAATTGCCGACGACGAGAATCTTGCCATCCGGCTGCCGGGCCAGGTCAAACACGGTGGTGTCGGTTCCCGCGCCACCGTCAGCGCCGAACGTGGTGTCCACGGTTCCTGCGCTGTTGATGCGGGCGATGCCCACGTGAGTTCGCCCGCCGAGGAGCTCAAAGAATCCGCCCGCGATCAGGATCTTCCCATCCGGCTGCACCAGCGTTCTGGTGAAATCACCGTTGATGAAATCCGCCACGAATGTCGAATCGATGGCGCCGGGATCGACGATATTCACGGTTGCCTCAGGGGCGTCCACGATCACGCTGCCGCCCGTCGGAGCGCTAAGCGTGACGGTGAAATTCTGCGAGCCTTCCGGAGAGCCGTCGGCCACCAGCGGGATGCTGATGATCTTGTCGGCACCATCGCCATCCGCCCAGGTCACATCACCGCTGCTGGTGGCGAAAGTCCTCGGGAGATGTGGCGGTGCCGGGAGCAGTGGACCAATGCACGCTGACCGCGCCGGTGGAATTGTTGCTTCGGCTGATCGTCAGGGCGGCGGTGATGCTGTTGGGCATCTGCCGCGGCCCGCGCCAAGTGCTCACGCTCCTGGGCACGCCGGACGCGAAGACGGGCCCAGCCTGCGACCGCAGCGCCACCGCCGGTTACCAGCAGCAGCATCATGCCGATCTGGAACCACAACGTTTGCCAAAGGAAGGGCTCCACCGTGAAGTGAAGACCGGCTACCGGCTCGGACGATCGCCCGTCCGGATTCGCTGCGCTCACTTCGAAGCGGTAGCGGCCGGGTGGCAGCAGGGAAAAGCGCGCTGATCGCTGCTGCCCGGCTTCGGTCCACATCGTGTCCAGCTCCACCAGCCTGTGGCGGAAGCGCAGTTGTCTCGGCTTTGCGTAGTTGAAAGCCGTGTAGCGGATCTCCAATTCGCGCGGTCCGGGCGGCACAGTTGCGCCCTGTGTGGACTTGCCATCCACCAGCATCTCTTCAATCCGCACCGGGGGGCGGATTCCGCGCGGTCGAAGCGCTTCGGATCGATCTCCACAACACCGCGCGCGGTGGAGAAGAGTAGCGTCCCGCTTTTGCTTTTCAGCCCCGCTGGCGAGTAGCCGCTGGTGCACTTCGCTTGCGGGCCAGCAGGTGACTCATTGAGGGCTGTTACCGGCCCTGTTGCATTTGATCGCGGAGGCGGATTACCGCCTCCGCGATTTTGGCAAATCGCCCGGTCAAGGAGAACCGATGGCAAGAGCTGCTCAAGCCCGCGTTCTCTCTCCGAGACGGCCTTGGCGCTGTGATCCATCGGGATAGCGGCGTCCGGCCTGCCGCGGATCTACTGAGAGGCAATCTGGGGGAACTCCATCCCTCCGCGAAGTGGGAGCGATGGCGTCCGAATTCACCCAAGGCAGGGCGTCCTCAATGACGACACCCCACCGCCATCATGCGATGAGGGTGGAGGTCGAGAAGCTGGCAGCGAGTATTGGCTTTTGAAATCCTGAATAATTCTGCTCCTGCTGAAGTATCCCTCGGTGATGAGATTTCCGGCCGTTTCGCTTTTGCTTCTAGTCGCCGCGAGAATGAGCGGAGCCGAAATTCTCACGAGCCCGATCGCTAAAGAAGACCTCGACGCCGCCGCCTTCGCCGAATGGAGCAATGGCAAGGAAGCCCCGATTGATTCAACCGGCGGACAGCAAAAGATTCTCTGGACCGCTTCCACCGCAGCCGATTGGGGCGGGATCTCCTTCGGGGAGAATAAGGTTCCCGGCGTCCGCCACCTGCGGCTTGCGTGGAAAACTGCCGTCCCGACGGGTACCGTCCTTGTCCGTGGCGGCGGCACGCTTGGCGTCCTGAAGCCGGACGCGACCTATCCCGGCAATCTGGCGGACGATTCCCAATGGCTGTCCGCCCAGCGCATTTCCGGAAACGAGATCACAGCCTCGGAGGTTGGCTACGAAGAATATGCCGCTTGGATTCTCCCCCCCGGCACCACCGCCCGAGCACTCCGCTTCACTCATAATGCCGCTTCGAGCGATCCCAAATACGAGGGCCGGCTCGGCGGCGCGCTCGTCCTTGCGGAACGCTTTGCTAACGTTGCTCCACAAGCCATCGCTTCAGCCAGCGCCATGGATGAAAAGGCGACACTCATTAACAACAGCCTCAACGACAAGATGTGGGAGACCTGGCGCAACGGCGAGGACGGGGCTGCCCAAGTGATCTCCCAAGAGCAACCCGAATGGCTCCAGCTCACCTGGCCGGAGAAGATCCCGCTTGCCGCCATCGGCACCTGCTGGACGGGCTTCGCTGCGGCAGATCTCCAGATCTACGCCGGTCCGGAAAACCGGCATCCGCGAGAAGCCGCGGACTCCGATTGGAAGACCCTTACTACCCGCAACGACCTCCGCAGCGGTTACCCCCGGGAGCTGGCCCCGGAGTGGTTCCCTCATACCGGGACAAAGACCCGTGCCATCCGCCTCCGCATCACGGCACCGCTCAAGGAAAACCACGATCATCTCCGCAATCCCATCAAAGGTGGACGTGGCGTCTGGGTCGGAGAAATTCTCGCCCTCCAGGCCCTTGGAAGCGCGCCTCTTTCCGACGCCCTTCCCGCGGTGGAAAAGACATTGCACCCGCCCATCGCAGTCAAGTTCACCCTGCCGGAGGCGGGCCGCGTCACCTTGGTCATCGAGGATGCCTCCGGCCAACGCGTTCGCAACCTCATTGCGGACACCCCTTTTCCCGCCGGGGAAAACACCGCCTGGTGGGATGGCACTGACGACCTCGGGCGCGACCTCGAAACCGCCCGCCACGGGATCTACCACATCCCCCAGCAATTCGTCGCACCCGGCGACTACCGTGTCCGTGGCCTCTGGAAAAAGGACATCGATCTCACCTACGAATTCTCTGTCTATAATGCCGGCAAGCCACCCTGGACCACCGCCGACACCACCGGGGGCTGGATGACCAACCACACCCCGCCTACCAGCGCCACCTTCGTCCCTGCGGAAAAGTCGCCGGATGGTAAGCCGCGCCTCTACCTGGGAGCACACGTCGCCGAGGGCGGTCATGGTCTCCAATGGGTCACGCCTGACGGCACCAAAATCGGCGGTCAGGGCTGGATCGGCGGCAACTGGACCGGCGCTCAAACCCTGGCCACCGACTACGGGAAAAACGGCATCGCGACCGACATCTGCTACGCCGCCAGCATCTGGGAAGGCGAGTTGCGCATCACCGCAAAAACTCCAGAGAAAGACCGCACCGTCATCAAGGAACTGCTCGGTGAGGACAAGTTCGTACACGGCCAGAGCCGCCATGAAGGCGTCCCTGTTCTCAAAGGATTCGATGGCGGTGAGCGCCGCTTCGTCCTCGCGGGCATCGCCGCGCACGATGGCATCATCGCCGCCTCCCTCGTCCGTCAAAACGAGATCGTCTTCGTCGATGCCAGGGAAGGGAAGATCCTCTCACGCGTACCTTGCGAAAACCCGCGCGGCGTCGCCTTCGATTCCTCTAACAGACTCCTCGTAATCTCGGGAAATTCCCTGATTCGCTACACCGTCGATAGCCTCCCGAAACACCCCGCTCTCTCCCAAACCGAAACCCTTGTCTCCCACCTCGAGGATCCCCACGGCCTCGCCCTCGATTTGGACGGAAATCTCTACGTCTCGGATCGCGGCCGGTCCCATCAGGTGAAAGTCTTCTCCCCGGAAGGGAAACTCGCCGCCGCCATCGGCAAGCCCGGCCCGCCCTCGGCCGGTCTCTACGACGATCTCCATCTCAACAACCCCGCCGGCCTCGCCATCGACAATATTGGCAACCTCTGGGTGACGGAAAACGATTACCAACCGAAGCGCGTGAGCGTCTGGAACCAGGGCGGCAACCTCCTGAAGGCCTTCTACGGCCCCACCGAATACGGCGGCGGCGGCACGCTCGATCCTGTCGATAGGAACCGCTTCTACTACCGCGGCATGGAGTTCGCACTCGATTGGGAAAAAGGCACCGACCGCCTGACCCGCGTGCTCTACCGACCAGATGCCACCAGCGGTGAATCCCACACCAACGGATTCCCCGAGCAGCCACTCCATGGCGAGGACGGCCAGCGATTCTTTACCAATTCCTACAACTCCAGCCCGACCAATGGAGCCCCGGTTGCCACTCTCTGGATCGAGGAGAACGGCATCGCCCGCCCTTGCAACGCCGCCGGCCGGGCCCGCGAGTGGGCTGCACTGCTGACTCCTGAATTCGCCAAGCTCTGGCCGGAAGGCACCAAGGCCGATGATGAGCGAACCCACGCCGCCTTCATCTGGAACGACCTCAACGGGGATGGAGAACCCTCTCCTAATGAAGTCGCCCTGCAGAAAGGGAACGTCGGCGGAGTCATCTTCCAGCCGGACCTGAGCATCACCTTTTCGCGCCTCGATGATACCGCGGTCCGTTTCTCGGCGACAAGGATCACCGCATCCAAGACACCTGCTTACGCTCTGGATTCCGCGGAGAGAATCTTTACCGGAGCCCAGTCGCCCCGCTCCTCCGGCGGCGACCAGCTCATCACCACGCCGGACGGACTCTCGGTCTCGACTGTTTCCCCCGAGCCTTTCGCCCCGGAATCCATCGGCGGTGGAAAGGACGGCAAAGTCACCTGGTCTTACCCGAATCTCTGGCCCGGCCTCCACGCCTCCCACGAATGCCCCGTGGCTTCCGAGCTGGGCATGATTCTCGGCACTACCCGTTTGTTAGGCCACTTCTTCAGTCCCGCGTCCGGTGAGGCCGGCCCGCTATTCGCGGTGAATGGCAACATGGGGAACGTGTATGTCTTCACCGCCGACGGCCTCTACGTCACGGAGCTTTTCCACGATGTCCGCACGGGGAAATCCTGGTCCATGCCCAGCGCCGAACGCGGCGCGAAGCTCAACGACCTATCGCTCCATGATGAGAATTTCTGGCCCTCCATCACCACCACTTCCGACGGGGAAATCTATCTCGTCGATGGCGGACGCACTTCGCTCGTCCGTGTCGACGGCCTTGATACCATCCGCCGGATCGCACCTTTCGATCTGAAAGTGACCGCGCCGGATCTGGAAAAATCAAGCTCCTGGCTCCTCGCCCGTGAGGCGGCCCGGCGCGCCGAACAAGGCAGTGAAACCCTCGACGTTCAAATATCCGAAGGGAAACCCGATTGGCAGAACGTCGCTTGGGCCTCCATCGACAAGCGCGGGGTCAAAGCCAATTTCAACAGCGACTCCAAGCCCTACGATGTCACCGCCGCCCTCTTCCTTGGACCGGAGCGACTTCACGCCGCCTTCCGCACCGGCGACAAGGAACTGCTGAAAAACTCCACTGAGACGCCGGGCGCGCCATTCAAAAACGGCGGCTGTCTGGACCTCATGTTAGCCTCCTCTCCTGAGGCCAATCCCAGCCGCAAGGATCCCGTGAAAGGTGACCTCCGCCTCCTTGTCACGCTCAGACCCGATGGCAAACCTCTCGCCTTGCTATACCGCCCTGTTGTCTCCGGAACCAAGGAGCCGGAGAAGTTCTCTTCGCCATGGCGCAGCATTTCCATCGACCGCGTAGACGACGTCTCCGCTCAGCTCGAATTTTCCGCCGATGGACAAGGCGGCTACGAGTTCAGCATCCCCAGGGAAATCCTGGGCCTGAAACACTTGAAAGCCGGCACCACCCTCGCCGGCGACCTCGGTATCCTCCGCGGCAACGGCTTCCAAACCACCCAGCGCATCTACTGGAGCAACAAATCCACCGCGATCACCAGCGATGTTCCCTCCGAAGCAATGCTAACGCCCAATCTCTGGGGGAAGTTCCGTTTCATCCACCCCTGATCCGTTTCCGGGCGCTGTCTTCGATGAACTGCCCGGACGATACTCAGTAGACCTCCTCAAGGGAGGGTAGGCCAGCATCTCCAGAGCATCAGGAACCTCGTGACCGTAGGTGAGAATGATCTCGTCGTTGAGCGATGTTTGAGGATCGAGATCTTGATAGAGCGGGCTCTCTTTCCTTTGCCCTCCGCCGTGGCTTTCAGATTCCCACCATGGCGTCAGGTCGTAGTCAGCGTCACGGTGCCATCCCGGAATCTGCGGTAGAGCCGAAGGAGGCTTGCCACCCCGCCTAGACGTTTTGTGGGTCGCTTCTGGGAATCAGGGCTACCTTTTTTCTGGGTCATGGCGCAGTGGGCGTGGTCTGTGGCGGACGCCCCGATGCTGACGAGACGCCGGCAACTGCGACGAAAGCTTTGGCTGCTGCGCTGCGATCATCGTCGGCAACCTGATCGACCCGGCGAAGCTCGACACCCTGAAGGGCGATCGGGCGGCCAACACGAGATTGCGGAAGGTTGCCTACTGGCTTGAGATCGCGCGGAGGGATGGCAAGGAGGCAGGCTAGGTGATCGACGCGGCACAATTTTGCATGGGATACGCCGGCACCGCCAGAGCCCGCGAGGACAAGGAGGCATTGCTTCGCAACCTGACCATCTTGGAGCGGCTGGGATGCCTCACAGACGACGGCATGGCCCAGCTCCGCACTGGGCGCGCCCCGACCATCACCCGCGGTCCCTATGCCGGGGATATCGCCAGCGTGGATCACATCATCCCCCGATCGGTTGCCCCGGAACTCGACGAGAGGCTCTACAACCTCGAATTCATGCCCTCGAAGCTGAACATGCGGAAAAGCGATGGCATCGGGCAGCGGCAGAAGGCTCTGGCGCGGGAATGGGCAGGGCAAGGCTTGCTGAGCGCGGAGACTGCAGCTCGAATAGCGGCAATGTAATCGTCTGGCCGACCATGCATCCACCCGTTCTCTTCCTCGATATCGATGGCGTGCTCATCGCCTTTCCCGAAGGAGAGCCGACCGCTCCTCAGTTCACGCCGCAGTGCGTCGAGGCGCTGAAGGTCGTGATCGCCGCAGTGCCCCGCCTGCAGATCGTCTTCAGCACCACCTGGCGCTTGGGTGAGCACGTGAACCGGCTTCATTCGGAATGGCTGGCGCATCGGCTTCCGATTGCCATTACTCGCGACGGCACGCCCGACACCAGGGAAGATCCATCGGTGCCCCGGATCCATCGACGCGGCCGAGAGATCGAAGCTTGGTTGGCTGCTCATCCTGGTGTCAGCCGATGGGCCGTGATCGACGACGATCGACTGGCCATCGAGCCTATCCTCTCCGCAACGAGATGCGTTTTCACGGATCCGGCCCGCGGCATGGATACCGGACATGCCGAGCGGCTCATCGCCATCCTCTGCTAGATTTCTTTCCGGAGGCCCGGCATACTCCGGCCATGGACTTCGACGCTGCCATTTCCGCCCTTCCCTGGCGCCGGCGCGTCGTTCTACGGAAACTCGCGGAAGAAGGTGCGACTTACCCCGAGGCCGCGGCCGCAGCCGGCGTCACTCGCCAAGCGGTCCTATTGTGGCGCGGGAGCGATGCCGATTTCGATGCCCTCGTTCGAGAAGCGCGAACGATGGGTGCCGAGAAGCGGACCCAACTACTTTGGCTCCGGCATCCGTTCCGTGGTCGCCGGCCGCCGACCGGGAAGGGACACGGAGGGAAGCCGAGGTTCAGCTTTGGAAGATAGCAGGCAGAGCGCAGGTAAAGCATTGTGATTTCTGCTGCCTCCTTTTTTGGATCGATCCCAAGACCGTCGGTGATCAGAAGTCCGGTATGAGAGAGACGCCGTCACCGGAAACAAACGGATCACCCTCCGGGGTCTTGAAGCCCGGGATCATGCTCGTGGGTATCACCAAGGAGAAGCCCTCCGATTGGGCGAATCATCCCGATCCGTGCTACCGGAATCTAGCGTCGAAATCGAAGCCGAAATCCCGGACGCAGGGGTAGATGCTCTGTGGGATCTTCCCGAGCGATTCAACGGAAGCGAGGCAATCAACCATGTCGATGCCGCACGCACTCTTCGCTTGTCGTGCTTCGCATCCTTGAGAGCCACGTGGCGGCGAAGAGGAAGGCTGGTCGGTGTTTCGGGATAAGGCTGCGCGGCCCGATTGAACGATCATCGGACAATTGCCTAACATGTATTAGGTAGATTCCCCCTGGTGCCGGTGCGTCAATTTCGTCATGCGACGAAATTGAACCGATGATGCGATGGAAAGTTCTTGGCAAGGCGAACTCCTTCGGTAGCAAGTCACGCTCGTTCTGCGCATGTCCATGTTAGTGGATTGATGCGCCTGAGCCTCCAAAAACCTCCGTTCCATGAAGAGACGCCCATTCACATTGCCCGGAAGCATTGCATTGATCGTTGCGGCACAATGCGTTTCTTCAGTTTCGTGGGGAGAGATCGAGGCCCCGGTCTTCAGTCCTTCGCCCGGTGACTTCTCGGTGGGGCTCGACGTGGCGATCACTGCGCCGACTCCGGGGTCGGAGGTCCATTACACGTTGAATGGCGCGGAGCCGACGCGTTTCGATCCGGTCATCGTTTCGGGCAGTGCGATTCGGATCAGCAGGACATCGAATCTGAAAGCGAAAGCCTGGGTCGGGGTGGATCCGAGCAACGTGTCCGAGTCGACATTCCGGATTACCGGCTCGATTTCGTGCGGCTATCAGCATGGGCTGGCCATGAGCGTCGCGGGACGGCTTTGGTCGTGGGGCGAGCAGGGGAGCGGCAGGTTGGGCAACGCGAACACCGCGAGTGCCGATGTCGTTTCGCCGGCGCAAGTGCTTCTGAACCAGACTCCGGTCTATTTCGACATGGGGTCCCGGATTGCTGCAGGATATGACCATTCGGTTGCGTTGGATCAACAGGGAAACGTCTGGGCATTCGGAGAAAATGGCGACGGCCAGTTGGGGAACAACGCCACGGCGGACAGTGGCTTGCCGGTCCGCGTGCTGGAAAGCACGACCGCCGGAGATTATCTTGAGGGCTGTGTCGGAATTGACGTAGGACAGATTTTCTCGGTGGCCCTTCTATCTTCGGGCATTCCCGTGGCTTGGGGCTCGCAGGCGTCAGGAAGGCTGGGCAACGGCGTCACCAGCTCGAATGCACGCAAGTATGCGGCGGTCGTCATGAACGGGGATGTTGCCGGCTACCCCGCATTGAGCGGCATTCGTCAGGTTGATGCCGGCTACGGACACGCCATGGCGCGCGAGCCGAATGCCGTTGAAGCGGCGGGCGGTCTCGGACGGGTGTGGGTGTGGGGCCGGAATCATGTCGGGCAGTTGGGCCGTGGTGACACAAATCAGATCTCCCGTGCCTATCCCATGCTTTTGGCGGCCAACACTGTTTTGACCGACGCGATCGATGCCTCGGGCGGAGGGGCGCACACCTCCGTGGTGCGCTGGAAGGACGGGGATTCGAATCTCGAAGGCACGGTCTGGTCGTGTGGCTCACGGGAGTTCGGGCGCCTGGGCAATGGATCGACTTCCAGCGGTGATGTCCTCTATCCGGTGAAGGCCAAGAAAGTCGGCAACACCGACCTCACCGGCGTGGTGCAGGTTTCGGCGGGGCCTTCCCATACCCTTGCGGTGGACCGGCAGGGTCACGTTTGGGCTTGGGGCAACAATCAGTACGGGCAGTTGGGCGACGGGACCATCACTCACAGCGGCTATGCACTGATGGTGAAAAACACGGCTGGAACCGGAGTTCTTGAGAACATTGTCATGGTCTCCGCGGGTGGCGAGAGCACCTCCGGACGGAGCATGGCGCTGGCAGCGGACGGCACCATCTACGTGTGGGGTCGGAATGACGACGGGCAATTGGGCAACGGGCAGACGGCCAACGCTACGACGCTCCCCATGGCCCACACTCATAACAACGTCAGCGAGGGCGCGCCTTCGCTTGCGATGGAAGTTGAAGTCACGGCTCCGAATTCTCCGGGCAAGGCGGTGGTGGATTTCGCTCCCGCCCATTCGGCCCCCGGCGGAGTGGGCAATATCGATCATGTCGTCGCCTATCTGGACGGTGCCGTCGCGGGCACGCTCAGCGGGCCTCCGTGGACGGTTTCCGTCGACTCACTGGGTTACGGCAGTCATCAGGTCTATGGCATCGCCACGGACAACGAGGGCAATACCGCCATGTCGCCCTCGGTGAGATTCACCATCGGTGACTTGACCGGGGACCCGAGCATGGATGAGGACGGCGATGGCCTGACCAATGCACGGGAGCTGCAATTGAACTCAGATCCCAACGACGACGACTCCGATGACGACGGCATGGAGGACGGCTTCGAAGAGGCCTACTTCACGCCTCAAGCCATCATGGATCCTGGCACGCAGCTTCCGCAGTATGGACCGGCCGGAAATCTGGACGGGGACTCGATGAACAACCTGGATGAGTGCGATGCGGGCACCTTGCCTAACAACTACAACGAGCAATTCTCGATCACCACGGCCCAGGCACGTTGGTTTGGTGTGAAAGGCACCTACTATCAGCTCCAATGGGCTCCATTCCTCTTCGGGCCATGGAAAGGGTTTGAACCGTTCCGTGTAGGAGCAAACGCTTGGATCGAGATCAAGATGGATGATCTCTATTACACCAGGACAGGGTACTGGAGGATGGAGTACTTTTCGCTGCACGATGACGTGACGTGGGATGACGACTGGGACGGGGACGGGATGGAGACCTGGTGGGAGATCGACCATGGCTTCGCCTACGGCCCGCCCGACGGCTTGACCACCATCAACGGTGCCGGTGGCGACCCGGACGGCGACGGACTCACGAATATCCAAGAATGGAACCTACGGGCACAGGGCTTCAGCCCGAGGATGCGGGATTCGGATGGCGACGGCTACTCGGACTCGATCGCACTGGGCCTCGCCGGATACTGGAAGCTTGATGATGGAAGTGGTGTCAACGCAATCGACTCATCCGGCCTCTATCGGAATGCATTGCTCGTGCCCGCGCCGGGTAACGGTGGTGCTCCTGACTTGTCGACAGAGGTGGGCATGCGCTCCGGGGCACTTTCCTTTGTTGCATCCGACGACGCCCACCTGAGCATTCCCGATGGATCATTGACGCCCGTCCTGGATGGCACGACCGACGCGACGGTCAGTCTCTGGTTCACCAGCACCGCGCCGATTTCCGCCGGTTACTCGCGGGCACTTTTGAGCGCCACCGGCGCGGGCAATCTGCCCACCTGGACGATCACCTTGGAAAGATTGGTGGGCGGGCAACTCCTGCTGAAAAGCACTGCGCCCGGCGGGTCGGGCGAGTGGCCGCTTGCCTGGCCGGTCGATGCTGCTTCCGGCGACTGGCACCATGTCGTCGTCGTGCGCCATGCGGGTGGCTACCGGGCGCGCCTCGATGGGATCTCGTTGGACGACGCCTCGGTGACGACGGCTCTCGGCGCCCTTGATGTCACAAGCCTCTGCCTCGGACGGGCCCATGACGGCGCGGGGAGCTTCATTGCCGGATCGGGCTGGCTCGGGGCGATGGATGAAGTTCGAATCTATCGGCGCGCCATCGAGAGCGCCTACCTCAATGACCTGTTCGCCCCGAATGACAGCGACCGCGACGGTCTTCCCGATCTTTGGGAAAACAAGTGGTTCGGGAATCTTTCCCAGACTGGCTCGGATGACAGTGACCTCGACGGGGTAAACAATTTCGCCGAGTTCATGGCGGGGAGTCCGCCGGGCGATTTCTACAACGGGCAGATCCCGACCGTGACCGTGATCGAGGGCGCTCCCCAAGAAGTCGTCCGTGGCGATGTGTCGCGGAAGATCGTCTTCGAAGTGACGGTGCCTTCGAAAACCCACCCTTATCCGGCACGGGACCGGGTCGCGGGTGCGCCCGTCTCGCTCAAGGCACTCGCGGTCACGGCAAACGTCAAGCCAGGCAGGCTGTCCGAGGATCCGGAGGGAGCCGATTCGACGAGCCGCAAGATCCTCACCACCGGCTCGGATGGACGGGTCACGGTCTATTTCATCGCCCCTCGCTAGAATCTAACAGGAATTTCACATGAAGCGGAAAATTCATCTTGCGATCGCTGTTGCGGCATCATGTTGCGGAGCGCTGGTCTGCGCGCTCCCGGACGAATCCCACAAGGTCGAGGCGACGGTTACCGATCCGAACCAGCCGGGCGGAAGCCCTGGCCAGCCTCCCTCTGCCAACGCGGCGATGTTGGTGGTGGAGGACTTCGATCGCGACGGGGTCTCCAACACCGCGGAGGACTTGGACAACAGCGGGACTTACAACACCGGGGACCGGAGCAACTTCAAGAACGCGGATACCGACGGCGACGGTCTGAATGATCTGGTGGACCCGGTGCCATTGGTCAATCACTTCAGGGATCGGGCCGACTACTACGCCCTGCCGCAAGGAGTCCGAGACAGGTACGCTCCGACCGCTGCCCGAGCCGGGCAGGGTATTGCCGGTGGCAAACCACAGGGAGGCTATTTCGACTTCTCGACCTACGAGACCGTGGCGAGCGGGGAAAAGCACGCCTCAGTGCTCGATGACTACTTGCTATCGAACGGTAACGGAACGTTTTACCACGAGAGGCCGAACTCGAGGAGTGCCGTCCAGCACGTGATCAATGCTTCCAGCTCACCTACGGTGGCCAGCGTCGGTCAGATTTCGACCCGCCTGGTCAAAGGGACTGGGAGCTTGGCGGCAAATTCCCTCAATCAATACTATCAGGGACTGACAGCGGGAAGCAAGGGGCTCCTGAGTGTCACCAAGGGTAACGGCCTCCTCACCGGGGCCGGCGCCGAGAACCTGAAGCATGACCTTTACGTTCCATTCAATGCGTTGTTCCTATCGGCCAGTGTCAAGGTCACGGGAAGCCTGAGCACGGGGACGAAGGCCTATATCGCTTCGAACAGGATCTGGGGCAGCGGTGGGAACGGGATGGGAGTTTTGGATATCCAGGTGTACCGCCGGACCAGTCCGGATCCGGCGTTGCGAGTGCCGGTCTTACAGGTGCGTTACGGTTCCAATCCCACATCGGCAGTAGTCGTCCGGGAATGGAAGTATCCTGAGTCTGTCGGAGATTGGCATGATGTTGTCGTCGACTTGTCGGGCAACAACGATGCTGCAGCTTCTTGCTGGATTGATGGGAAACTTGCCGACAAGACCGACAATGCCGATGTCGCGACAGGGACGCAGATTACGAATAGTGACACGGCTGGTCAGTACCGGCATATATTCTTCGGTTCCACGTTCTCAAGCGTGAACATCGCGCCATCGATCGATCAATATTACCTTGGTTCGGGATGGGTGATCGATCCCGGCGTGTCGGTCAATCTGGACCGGATTTTCATCGGGAACCGTGCTTCTCTGACGGCAGCGGATCGCAGCGGATTTATCAATCCGGATACGGATGGCGATGGGGCTTATGACCGGGAGGAGGGTAACACGGCCCGATTCCACTATTCCGACGATCCGGATTTCGATGGCCTGAAGACCGTCGACGAATTGGCCGGATATCTCATCGGCGGCCAACTGCGGAAGCCATCTCCCAGCAGGTTCGACACGGATAGCGACGGCTTTGGTGACCGGTGGGAAGTAGAGAATCTCTTCAACCCCTTGGACGAGGCCGAACCGTCGCAACTCGGCGACCTCGATGACGATGACGTCTCGAACTACCTGGAGCACTTGTACGGCACCAATCCCCGCGACCCGGCCGACCGGCCCAAGGATCCCCTGCCGAGCGGACTCCTGCTGGGACAGGGAGTTCATGCCAATCCCAACACATGGTTCCAAGGATTCGCAGGAGAGCCCATGGCCGGCATCGCCGGACTTGGCCAGCTCGGCTCATTCTCAAGCTCGCCTCCGCCACCGGAAACGCCATCCACGGTCAAGCTCTGGCTGGGAGATCCATCAGGCTCCCGCAGCGAACGCTGGCTCCTGGACTTCGGCGGCGACGTTGGCATCGTGAACGACTCGAACCCTGTCCACCACTCGCTGGGAGGTCCCGAGAGCATCCTCAATTGGGACCAACTCCCGAACATGGAGGTGCTGCCTTCCCGGGAGCAGTGGCACATGATCAGCCTCTCTCACCGAGGGTCCCTGCCGGTGCCCGGATCGGATCCGAATTCAACCTACAACATCCCGGACTTCGACTATGCCGCGCGCGTCGACGTCAGTCCGGAGTCCTGGGTCCTCTATGATCCTCCGATGGGGGGCGGCGCTCCGTCAGATCAATTGCTCAATCATCCTCCGCCATTGGGGGGAACGCCATCCCTGGAAACCCACTCGAACGCTGGCGAGAATGCGGATACCGAGTTCTGGCGGAAGAGAGCCTATCTTATCCCGATCGAGAAGAGCTCGTCATCAAGTCTCTCGGTATCCCTGTCGGGCAGTGATGCCGCCGGTCCGCGCTACCGGAAGATCGACCTCAGCGGACGCCCTCTGGCCGATGAAAAGCCCGAAACGAGCGAGGAAACGGACACGAAGGCTGAAGAGACCTTTGTCGATGCCTTTGACCTGTCGCTGCGGCACGACACGTCGTTTGTCTCGCTGCCACTGGCGGCCACCGATCTCGTGATCGAGGCAAATGCCTCGCTGACTGAAACCACCTGGGATGAAAGATCGGGCATCCGTCCCTACGAGTCGCTGACGAATCCGTTTGGCGTTTGCTGGAGATCCAATCTGTGCAGCTACATCGAGGTGGTCGAGGAGGTCAACGGAAGCGGAACCGACCCGGTTTCGATCAATGTGATCGATGAACAGGGGTCTCCCCAGCGATTCACCACGGATGGAAAGGGAAGCTTCTTCCCCTGGCCATCCTCGAGGAGCGACAAGAAGAGCTTCGAGAACACGCTCACGCTCAATTCGAATACTTTCGTATTCCGGAAGAAGTACGGAAACACCCTGACCTTCCGCAAGTGCGTGGCCTGGCACATGTATCCCGGGAATCGCCTCGATCCTGGCGACAGCGGCAGGAAGCATACCTACTATCGCCTGGAGCAGGTGGTCGACCGGTACGGTAGCCGGCTTCTTTACGATTACGGTCTTCCGATCACCTTGGTGAACAAGGTTTCACTGATCCCGCTGAAGATCTCCAGCCCCGACCGTCCCGGCCAGCTGATCGAGATCACCCGGAGCACCGACGGCCGCCGGGTCGAACTCCTCCGCGACGGGGAGAACCGCGCCGTCGACTTCCACTACGCGGACATCGAGTATCGGGAACTCGGCGCTTCCCTCGCGAAGGGAGCAAGCGCCCCGGGTGAAACGGCGGGAACGATCAATAACCAGTCGAAAAAGCTCACGTCGATCACCTATCCCGACGGCACCACCCAGTCCTTCGGATACCAGGTGTTCGCGGAGATGGAGGAGGAGATCCCAGACCGGACCAAGCCGGCCGAACGGACGTTCACCAGGCATTTCCATACCAACGTGACAAGCATGACGGACAAGCAGGGGGCAACCCATGGCTTCACCTACGAGCCGAATATCTACACGACCTTCTATCGCAATTCCGACAAGGCGAGCGGCTTCTATATCCCTGGCACTGACATCGACGGCCTCCCGGAAGATGCCAAGGACTATGTGAACGCATACCTCGACTCACTCAACGAGGGAGTCGAAGCCGGCGGCGGTCCGTTCAACCCCAATCAACGGGTCTATGGACTTCCACGGCTGCTGTCCCAAGTCCAGCGGCCGGGCGTCTCCACCCCTACGGTCTTCACCGGCGTCGGCCGGAGTTTCCAGATCACCCTTGATGGTGCCGGCAAGCCCGTGGTCACGGCCAGTATCGCGACCCAGGTGACTGATGGCGCATTGGGCAAGACCTACTACACCTTCCCCGGTGTCGCGGCCGAGATTGTCGATTGGGACGTCAGCGGCACCGCCGACTCGGGAAGCATCGGGATCGAGTGGATGGTGTATTATACCGGGATGGAGATCGCCTTCGGGGCGGCCGCACCGGGGCAAACGGGCTACCTTGGCAAGGAGTCCTTCACCTTTGATCTCGGATCGGGACTGTCGCTGAAGACCGCCACCGATGTCTACGGCGCCACCACGGAATGGTTCTATGAGGCCCCCCAGCCGGTCAGTTTCCTGCCGGTCCAACCGAAGGGCATGCCGAACCTGATGACCGCGTGGTCGGATCCGACTTCGAAGCTGGATGCGCTGGGACGTCGCGAGAGCTACGTCTACGAAGGGGACTACCGGACCCTGACGATCTCGGATGACGTCCACAACGTCCGGACCGAGACCATGGTCGATGGACTGGGCCGACGGACCGGAGTGACGGTCAGCCAGAATGACACCGGCGCGTTGCTCAGCAGTGAATCGTTCCACTACGAGCATCCCCAGTTCAAGGCCTTCATGACCAAGCGGGTGGTCCGGGCCTTCCAGAAGGAGCGGGATTGGGTGGACGACATCGTGACGGTTTATCAGCCCGATGCCCTCGGCCGGGTATGGAAGGAAACGCTGGATCCCAAGGGACTCGCGATCACGACGACCTACACCTACGACATTTCAAACCGCAAGACCTCGACGAAGGATCCGATGGGCAATGTCACGTCGTTCCAATATGACGTGATGGGAAATGTGGTGAAGGCGAACTACCCGGCGACCTTGACCGTTGATGGCCTCAGGTCTTGCTCGACGATTCTGCGGTACGACAAGAATGGCAACAAGGCAGTGTCCATCGACGAGAATGGAAACGCCACCATCTGGGTGCGTGACCAGCTCCAGCGGGTCATCCACGAGATCCGGGACATGGATGGGCAGGGGATACCCACGTCCGCCTTGGGCAGTCCCGTGACGATCGCGCCCTCGTATGCCTCCAGCCACATCACGGGAAGCGGGGCCGCCGCCGATCTTGTCAGCACGATGGTTTACAACGGCGTCGGTAGCCAGGTGATGGCGGTGGATCCCCGTGGGATTGCGACGGTCACCGCGGTGGATGGACTTCAGCGTCCCACCGCGACGTTTTCGGGAGTTCCTGGCATGGCCAGGAGCGGAACGAACGGAGTTGCTCCTTTGGTCCCGTCGGTCGGCACCTTGACGGGTGACGCCCAGGCATCGGATTCGGTAACGCACACCGACATGTACTATGCCACGCCAGGGGCGAACGGAAAGGTCACGCTCGGGGATCTGCTGGTTCCCACCCCGCTGCTCTCGGCACCGGCTGTGAACGTGGCACCGGGCAGCTTCACCTACGGCGGAAGCAGCGTGTTTGATTCCGATGGTTTCCGGCCGCTCAAGACGATCAGCCGTGATGTCGTTCTTGGCAGCGACGGTACCACCATCGACCTGGTGTCGTATGCTCACTACGACGCCGCGCACCGTCTGCTCTTCGTCCTCGAGCAGTTCCAAGGGCCGGACATCAGTTCGAATCCTGACGACTTCTCCCTCAAGAAGCAGAGCTACAGCTCGGTCAGCAGCGAGAAAGAGGCGCGGGTGACCACCACTTCCGATTCCAAGGGCCGCATTACCACGGCCGAGATGGACGGCCTGCAGCGGCTGGTCCGGGTGACGGATAGCCCATGGAAGACCACGGCTGGCGAGCAAGGCAGGATCACCGAGACCTACTTTACCAGCACCGGCTTGAAATACCTGGTGGTGGACGCGCTGGAGCGCCCGGTCGAGACGGACTACGACAGCGCCGGCCGGCCCGTGAAGGTCTGGCTGTCGATCTCGGGCGATCCGAAGAATGGCGTGCCGGAGCCGGATGTGGAGGACCCAGCCATCGACCGGCTCGGCGGGATGTCTCCCAAGACGACCACGGAGTATGACAAGAACGGCAACGTGGTGGCGACGACCAATGCCCTGGAGCAACGCTGGGAATACCAGTATGATCCGCGGAACCGCAAGACCTGCGAGATCCTCCCCGCGGTCATCGATGCCCGCGATCCCAACGACCCCGTGCCGGACTCGAATCCCTACAAGTGCACGCGCTATGATGGGGTTGGCAATGTCACCTTCACCCGCGATGAACGCAAGAAGGGTGCCTGGACGTACTTTGACCGCGCGAATCGAGCCATCCGGACCCGGGTGAATCCGGTCACGGGAATTCCATCGATGGTCTACGCCCTGCCAAACCAGCACGACATCACGACGGACATGACGTACGATGCTGGCGGCCTCGTCACGAGTGCCAAGGATGGCAACGGCAACATCACCCGCAATGCCTACGACGCCCTCGGTCGTCTTATCCATACCATCACCGATCCCTTGAATGTGGATCCGCCGGACCCCGGCTCGGGCACCTTCAATCCCGCGAGCTATCAGCAGCCTGGGTCCACCATCATGCTGGTTTCCAACCGCTATGACGACTCCGGCAATCTGGTCCAGGTGAAGGATGGCCGGGGAGCGGTCACCCAGTTCCGCTACGACGGGAAGGGGCGCAAGCGGATGACCATCTGGGATCCAGGCACGCTGGCGGTCAAGTACGAGGCATGGGTTTACGATGCCCTCGGGCTGAGGATCCGCTATGATGCGATCGGCAATGGACCGCTCGGCACATCCGGCCGGAAAACGGTCTTCGGATACGACGGCCATCACCTGCTGAGGACCGTTGATTACTTCGTCGCCTCGGGGAGCGACGGCAGCACTCATCCGGACAATCGTGAACTCGGCTACGACCGGCTTGGGAAGCTACTGACCGTGAGCTATCCGGACGATCCGACCAACGGCGCCTTGCGCTATGTGCGGCAGCAGTACGATAATCTGGATCGCCTGATCCGCGAGAAGTCCGCCACGGTTACTCACGCGTATGAGTACGACAAGGCAGGCAACCGGACGCGAACGATCTATGGAGGAACGGGCCGGACGCTCGTCTCGACCTATGACGCGCTGAGCCGCCTGGACACACTTGCCGACGGCACAATGCTGACCCGCTACCGCTACGACCGCGGGGGCAAGGTCACGCGGAAGGAACTGCCGAACCAGGTCTGGACCGACACGACGTATGACTTCCAGGGGAGAGCGCTGACCATCACCGAGAAAAAGGGCGGCGCCATTCTGTCTAGATTCGATTACTCCCAGCCGGTCGCCCCGTGGCCCAGCTCTTATGACGGCATGGGCAATGTTCTTCAGATTGTGGAGGACTACTCCATGCCGGAGGTCCCCGATCGTACTGTCCAGAACAGCTACGACCGCTGCTCCCGCCTCACCGGCGAGGCCAGGATCGTGGTCACGGTGAACTCTTCCCAGGACGTCACCACGAACTCGAACTGGACCTTATACCAGTACGATGCGGGGAACAACCGCACGATGATGGCGAAGTCGTTCTCAACGAGGACGGTGTACTCAGACGGGAGCGAATCGCAAGGTGGCTCGGAGAGCGTGCCGAACTACTACCACTACGGCAACGGCTCGAACGGCTACAATTCCAACCAGTTGATTTCCACGGGCTCGATGCCGGATGGCTCGGAACCCGATGTCTCCTACGCCTACGACGCCAATGGCAACAGGACCGGGGTCTATACCGGGACCGTGGGGGCTACCTTGCTCCAGTCCCTGACCTTCGACGGCGACAACAGGCTGGTGCAGACGGTCACTTATGAAGGGACCCCCAAGTCCTACCTCTACTCCTACGATCACCGGACAAGGCGGGTGATCCGGAACGAGTCTCCCGGTGGAGACGCCACGGTGCTCTCGTTCAGTGGCGCGACCTCGGTGCAGGAATGGGTGGGAGGCACGATCGGGGCCCAACTCATTCGCGGCAGCGACTGGGGTGGCGGTGTCGGCGGCGTGCTCTACACGGTCCGCGGTACCTCCTTTGCGGCGAAGGCCTACAACAGCCGTGGCGATGTGGTCAGCCAGACGACTGGCGGCGGCGTGGTCAATTGGCAGGCTGCCTATGAGGCCTTTGGAACTCACAAGGTCCAGAGCAATCCCGCTGCGAATCCCGACCGCCAACGTGCGAACACCAAGGAGGAGGATCCGACTGGACTGCTAAACGAAGGAAGCCGCTACCGCGATCTCGCCACAGGTGTCTTCATCACCAGGGATCCCGCCGGATTCGTGGATGGGCCGAATGTCTACACCTATGTAAATCAGAATCCTTGGAGCAAGTTCGATCCGGATGGTTTGGCATCGGTGTGGCACCACCGTCTTCCCCAAGAGTTTGAGAGGCAGTTCTTCCAATTGGGAATCAAGGTTCATGACGCCCAGTGGGGAACCTTCATCGGCACCAAGCATCACGACGCGATTCATGCAGGCCTTGGCAAGGGAGGTGACTACAATACGAGCTGGCGCAATTTCTTCAATACAGCCGGTCAAACAAGGGAATCGGCGCTGGCGCATCTTGCCAAGCTGGAAGGCAGTGAGCGTTTTGCCAAACATCTCAGTCATGCAGCCCCGGTTCTCGGTCGTCTGAACTATAGGCAGTATCACCAGCATCTGACAAAAGCGGAAAAGGGCCTCATGATCGGTGCATCCTTTGCCGCCAAGAAGTCAAAGGTGGCCATTGCGGCAATCAAGGCGGCGGGAAAAGCTGTGGGGAAGAAGTTGGGCAGCAAGGGTGCGAAACGCCTCATACCTTTTGTTCCATTGCTATTCCTTCCTGGTGAAGTTGAGGCGAGAGGAGTCGTCGGAGGGATTGGCAACACGCTCCTTGACGCTGCGCCGATCGTGGGGTGGAGCAAGCTGGGAGCGGAGGTGTTGAGTGGCGACGATCTCTTTCCCACCTTGGAAGAACAGCAGGCTCAGCGCGATATCGCCCATGCGGAGCAGGTCGCCGACATGATGCACAGGATTGCCTCGAAGAGGGAGTGGGATGCTATGCCTCGTGGCGTGCCCGAAAAGCAACCATTGGAGAAATATGAACACCTCTGGAAAAATAGCCCCTTCACATCCGGAGGGGGAGGGGAGAAATGAGTGTTGACGCCATGGGTCGCACCTGGCCATCGCGATGAATCTTCATCCCTGAGGCCCTCTTGAAGGAGCAGGTCCGGGAGTGTGACTTGCCCCTTGCTGATGCAATGGCGGGGTGCTAGGCAGTCCGGGCGGTAACGGGCGCCCGCAGGGGGGCAAATCCCCCCTGGCGCACAGGGCGCGTCCGTCCGGATTCTTCGCCATCAGCCTATGAACTACCGCTACATCGATCATGCCGGCCCGGGAGTGGTGGTATTGTCGTCAGTCGACATGGAGGCTCGTATGGTTTGTTTGGCAGACGTCGATCTGAAGACCGGCGAGTTGCTCGCTCAGCGCACGCTCGACTTGTGTGGTGCCGACGTGCAGAGGATCGAATACGGATTTGTCACCGCCGCGACGCGGGAAGAGTTCTCGGCCTGGTCGTCCCGGACTTTGGAAAAGGTGTTTTCGACGGAGGCGGAAGGACACGTGCTGGAGTTTTTGCCCTCCCTGTCGTGTTTCGCCCTGTCCGGGGATTTGGATATCACCTTGTATCCGAGTGATGGGAAGCGCCGGAGGGTGAGGGCCAAGTACATGACTTCCGTGACGAATCTGAGTGATTCAAAGGCGGTCTTCGTCAACGGTGACGAGGAGGTTGCCTTGGCATGGTGGGGGAGCGACGGATTGGAATTGGAGGCATTGGAAGACGTCAGGTCTTTCGGCGTGATCTGCGGGGCCGAGGATCCGGAGTCTGTCGTAATTGCCGTTGGAGAAGGTACTGTTTACTGCCTCAATGCTCGGACCCGCACGGTGCGGTGGGTAATCAACGCGGGCCGGAACCGGTTCTTTTGCGCATCGGGGGCCATGCTCCGGGAAGGGAAGCTGTACCTCCATGTGGAGAATCCCGAGGAGAAGAAAATCTGCACCGTAAGCCGGGTCGATCTCGCTTCGGGGGATTTCGAGAAGGTGGTGGAATTGCCTCCTCTGAAGGCTTGGCTCTTCTGTCCGACCGGCGACTACCTCTTTGTCGGCGCGAGGTACGATGAGGTGGAGAATCCCGGCGATCTCTTGTTCAAGCTCGATGTTTCGGACATCTCGTAGAAGCGATTGCGCTCCTATTTGAGCTGGGAGGCAATCGGCCAAAGCAGCTGCTCTAGTAGAGTCGCTTTTCGGTGGAGAGAACTCCAAATCATGGGCTGAAATCGACGCGCCCGCGATTGCGCGCGGGGCGCGCGACAAGAACCGCCCGCACGAGACGGGGTTCGTTAGAATTCTGCCGGGAAACTGCCGGGGGACGATTTTCGGCAGGGTCGGGAAGCAACTGCTTCCGCATGCATAACCCTCTCGGAGAGAGGAAGGTGGGTAGGGATGGATTCGAACCAACGTAAGCTTACGCTAGCAGATTTACAGTCTGCCCCCTTTAGCCACTCGGGCACCTACCCATTTGTATCGGCGGGGACGGACAACTAGGGAGCGTCCCCGCCTTTGGCAAGGGAAAATCCGGCATTGTTCGGCGGGTTTTTCATTTCCTCACCAGAGCGTCCGTCCGCCGTTCAC
Organism: Luteolibacter arcticus; assembly: GCF_025950235.1. Taxonomy (NCBI): domain Bacteria; kingdom Pseudomonadati; phylum Verrucomicrobiota; class Verrucomicrobiia; order Verrucomicrobiales; family Verrucomicrobiaceae; genus Neoluteolibacter; species Neoluteolibacter arcticus. The sequence continues at coordinate 172,424 of NZ_JAPDDT010000008.1, forward strand.
CAGAAGGGTCTGGCCGGTGAGGAACGAGGCTTCGTCAGAGGCGAAGAAAGTAACCGCGTGGGCGATGTCGCAAGGCTTGCCCCAGCGCGCCATCGGCACCGTGGCGAGGTAGGTGGCCTTGTCGCATTCCGGCACATCGTCGTGCCGCTCGACCGGGATCCAGCCGGGGGCGACGGTGTTGACGGTGATGCCGTGCGGGGCGAGCTCGTTGGCCATTGATCGGCTCCAGCCGATCTGGCCACCCTTGGCGGCGACGTAGGCGCTGAACTTCGGCATGCCGGCGTGATAGACCTCGCTGGTGATGTTGATGATGCGGCCGTTCTGGCGATCCTTCATCGAGGGGAGCAACCGCTTGGCGAGCAGGAAGGGGCTCTTGATGAAGGCGTCCACCATCGACTGGTGTTCTTCCCAGGTGTAGTCCTCCAAGTGCTTCATGGGCTGGGAGGGGGTGGCATTGGCGATGACGATGTCCACCGGTCCGAAGTGGGCTTCGATCTCGCCGGCCATGCGGTCGATCTCGCCTTCATCCATCGCATTGCCGGCGACGAGCATGGCCTCGCTGCCCTTGGCGCGGATGCCAGCCACCACCGCTTCGCCTTGGCCACGATTGGCGAAGCAATTGACGACGGTCTTGGCCCCGGCGGCGGCGAGCGTCTCGGCGATCACCCGGCCAAGGCCGCGGCTGGATCCGGTGACCCAAGCGACGCGGCCATCAAGGCGAAAGGGCTGGTGAGAGGCGGGCATGGAGATTGTGTAGAGGCGAACTGGAATCCGACCAAGTTTCAACCGCGTTTTAACAATAGAACGACATGAATTGAAGGGAAGCGCCGGGAGAACTGAGGATTCAAAGCGCTTTTCGGGATGAATCCGGCGAGGAATATCCATCCGTGGGCAATTGAATGGGGATTTTGTCCTTCGGAGGCTGACAGCGCGGGACCGGGATGAGGGTATTTCAGGCATGTCCGTTTTGATGCGTTTTGCCTTGATGGTGGTGTTCCTGGGCAGTCTGGGGGCGGCGGAGAAGCCCAATGTGCTGTTTCTCTTCGCCGATGACCTGACGTGGAAGGGGGTGCATGCGCTTGGAACGGAGGACATCGACACGCCGAACCTGGACCGGCTCGCGGCGCGGGGGACCACCTTCACCCATGCCTACAATCCCGGCGGTTGGCACGGCGCGATCTGTGTGGCGAGCCGCACCATGCTGATGACCGGCAAGCAGCTCTGGAAGGCGCGCGATGCGGAGCCGCGGCTGAATCAGGACTACGTGGCGGCGGGCAAGCTGTGGCCGCAACGGCTGGCGGCGCAGGGGTATCGCACCTGCTTCTCCGGCAAGTGGCACGTTCAGGCGAACCACAAGAAGGTCTTCGGCGAGATTCGCCACTTTCGCGCCGGAGGGATGGCTGCGGACGGAAAGAACGCGTATTTCCGGCCGATCGAGGGACAGCCGGACACCTGGAGCCCGAGCGACCCGAAGGAGGGAGGCTTCTGGACCGGTGGCAAGCACTGGAGCGAGGTGGTGGCGGATGACTTCGCGGGCTTCGTCGGGGAGAAGGACGAGCGGCCGTGGTTCATGTATCTCGCGTTCAATGCCCCGCATGATCCGCGTCAGGCGCCGGCCGAGGTGCTCGACCGCTATCCGCTGTCGCGGGTGAAAGTGCCGGCGAATTTCCTGCCGCTGTATCCGCACCGTGAGGCGATGGGCGCGGCGAAGGGGCTGCGCGATGAAAACCTCGCGCCCTTCCCTCGTACGACATTCGCCGTACAAACCCACCGGCGCGAATACTACGCCGCGATCACGCACCTCGATGCTCAGATCGGCCGGATTCTCGACACGCTGGAGAAAAGTCCGGCGGCGGCGAATACCTACGTCTTCTTCACTGCCGACCACGGGCTTTCCTGCGGCGAGCATGGCCTGATGGGAAAGCAGAACCTCTACGACGCCAGCGTGCGGGTGCCCTTCCTCGTCACCGGGCCGGGCGTGCCGGCTGGCAAGAAGATCGACGCTCCCGTGTATCTTCAGGATGCGATGCCGACGGTGCTCAAGCTGGCCGGTGCGCCGGTGGAAGCGGAGATCGATTTCCAGGATCTACGCCCGCATTGGGAAGGCACCGGCACCCCTCGCGATGCGGCAATCGGCGCGTATATGAATCTCCAGCGGATGATCGAGCGGGATGGCAAAAAGCTGATCCTCTATCCGAAAGCCAAGGTGGCCCGGGTCTTCGACCTCAAGGCGGACCCGGATGAGATGAGGGATCTCATCGACACCCCGGAAGGTAAGGCGCTGGCCGTGCTGCTTTTCCAGCGGCTGCTGGAGATCCAGCGGGAAAGCGGCGACCTGCTCGATTTGACAAAGGACTTTCCCGAACTCGCGGCGGCGGGAAATAGCAACAAATCGCGCTAATCCGGTGGTTTTCTGGTTTTCACCGCCGGGATCGGCTCTCTAGCGTGCGCGCCATGGCCATTGATGTCGCGCTGCTTTCCCGTATTTGTGAAGCCCCCGGTGCACCGGGATTTGAGAAGTTGATCCGCGAGCTGGTGCTCAAGGAAATCCAAGGCCTGGCCGACGAGATCCGCGTGGATAACATGGGCAACGTGGTCGCCTTGAAGAAGGGCCGCTCTTCCGCCAAGCGCTCGATGGCCGCGGCGCACATGGACGAGATCGGCTTCATCGTCACCCATGTGGATGACAAGGGCTTCATCCGCTTCAATCCGCTCGGCGGTTTCGACGCGAAGGCGCTGACCTCGCAGCGGGTGATCGTGCACGGCAAGAAGGACATCATCGGCGTGATGGGCGCGAAGCCGACGCACATCATGCAGCCGGAGGATCGCAACAAGCCGGCGAAGATCACCGACTACTTCATCGATACCGGCCTGCCGAAAAAGGAGGTCGCGAAATATGTCGAAGTCGGCAACCCGGTCACGCGCTGGAGCCCGTTGCTCGAGATGGGCGAGTGCGTGAACGTGAAGTCGCTCGACAACCGCGTGTGCGTCTTCCTGCTGATCGAGGCGCTGCGGGTGCTCACGAAGTCCCGCAAGAAGCCGGCCTACGACTTTTACGCCGTCTTCACCGTGCAGGAGGAAGTCGGCCTGCGCGGCGCGAATGTTTCCGCGCTGGAGATCAAGCCGGACTTCGGCTTCGGCCTCGACACCACCATCGCCTACGACGTGCCCGGCTCGACGCCGCACGAGCGCTGCACCTCGCTGGGTGAAGGCGCGGGGATCAAGATCATGGATAGCTCGGTGATCTGCGATTACCGGATGGTGGCCTACATGAAGAAGACCGCCGACAAGCACAAGATCAAGTGGCAGCCGGAGATCCTGGCGGCCGGTGGGACGGATACCGCGGGGTTGCAGCGGATGGTTCCCGGCGGCTCGATCGCAGGTGCCGTTTCCGTGCCGACGCGCCACATTCACCAGACGATCGAGACGGTGCATCGGAAGGACCTTCAGGCGTCGATCGATTTGCTGGTTGCCTGCGTGTGTGAGCTGGACAAGGGGGATTGGAGCTTCTGATAGGGGCTTCGTTGGAGTGCGGTGACGAGTCACCGCAGTCCAAGGGGCTGCCGCGGTCGTGCGTGTGCGCATTCGGGACGCACGACTGGAGCTTCTGAGTGCGAAAGCGTTGTTGGACCATTCGGGCGGAATGAATTCCGCGTTCCCAGTGGCTTTGGGTTCCCAGTGGTTTGACCTGCGGTGGGGATTCGGCTTGGCTACGTGCATCCCATGAAACCCGCCGCGCTGCTATGGCTTGCTGTGATGTCGTCGCCTTTGGCGGCGTCGCCGCAGCTCGACTTCGCTTTCGGCATCCTGGCCGAGCAGCGGGGGGAGCGGAAAGCGGCGGCAGAGGCGATTGAGAAAGCTCGTGTGGCCGACCCGGCGGCGTATCCGCTGGTGAGCCGCGTGGCGGAACAGCGTCGCGCGGATGGCGATCTGGAGGGCGCGTCGACGCTTTACCGCGAGTTTGCGGCGGGGCAGCCGGAGCGGATCGAGGCCCAGCTCGCCTACGCTGACTTCCTGCGCGAGGCCTCGCCCGATGATGACTTCGCCGCGAAGCTCGCGCGGGATACCTTGGAGAAGTCGCTCGATCGTTTCCCCGGTGACCTGTCCATCCAGCGGCGGCTGTTCCGCGTCTATGAAGCGCTGGAGCAACGCGACCGCTCGCTGGCGATGTTCGAGGCCATCGCCTCGTCTGAGCCCGGCCCGGCCGAGGTATTCGAAGCGGCAAACATGGCGCGCACCTTGTTCCCAAAGGATGACCTGAAGGCTCGTGCCCGGGTCGATGAATTGCTTAAAGGGGCTTGTCTGCGCGTGCCGCAGGACCCGGTGCTGGCCCGGGCGGCGAGCGAGCATTTCCGCACCACCGGCCGACTGCCGGAAGCGGTCGAAATCCTGGCCAAGCACGTCGAGGCGGTGCCGTCGTCGCTGGCGCTGCGGACGCGGCTCGGCATCCTGCAGCTCGCCGCCGAGCGGTTGGAAGAAGGCGAGGGGACGCTGCTGGCAGTCATCGCGATCGACGCGAACCAAGGCCTGGCGCACCAGTCACTGGCCAAACTTTACCGCAAGCAGGAGCGCGCCGCCGAGGCCCGGCTGCATGCCGCGCAGGCGCTCAAGGTCAAGGGTGGCGGGGTTTCCGAGTTTGTCGAATTGGCGGACGAGTTTCTCGACGCGGACCTGCCTCGCGACGCGCGGCTGCTCTTGGAGAAGGCGATGTTTTATCACCCTCAGGACGCCGACGTGGCAGTGAAGCTGGCGGTGGCGACGCGCCGGGATCCGGAGTCGCGCGAGCGGGCTTCGCGGCTGTTCCGCGAGGCGGAGAGCCTTTCGGGCGAAAAGGGGCCGACGACCGACCCGGTCTTCCTCACCGAGTTCGCCGAATGCCTGTTGGAGAGCGGCCAGACCAAGGCTGCGGAGGATCGCCTGCGCACTGCCATTCGCGGCTACCCGCCGGAGCGGAAGAAGGAAACCGCCGTGGCCTTGCGCCGGCTGGCCGGGATCTGGCAGGGGGAAAAGCGCAACGAGGAGGCGGCCAAGGCTCTGTTGCAGCGGGCGGACGGGCTCGATCCTCGTTAGGGTTAAGGGGTTGCGGGATCGGGGCGGCTAAGGTATAGACCCGCGCCCCAGCCAGCCTCATGAACTATTCGACGTCCCTTTTGAGCGTGCTCGCCAGCGTTTTGGCGCTGATTTTGGCCAGTTGTGCCAACAAGTCCGTGACCCTCGGTCCCGATGGCAAGCCGATCGACTCGCAAGGCAAGCCGACCAATCCCTTCCCGCCCGGCACCTACGACCACTTCAAGGCGGAGCCCGACTACCCGAAGACGATGAAGGTCTGGAAGAACGAGCCGCTCCTTTCCAAGACAAACGACAGCAACTCGCGGGTCGTGATCTCGCTGCCGCTGCAACGCGGATTTCTCATGAATGGGGAAGAGGTGGTGATCGATTATCCGATTTCCAGCGGCGTTCCATCGCGGCCGACGCCTCCGGGAGATTACAAGATCCTCGAGAAGATCGTGGACAAGTCTTCCAACGCCTACGGCAAGGTTTTCGACGCCGAAGGCAACCAGGTGGACGGCGAAACCCCGAAGGATGTGCCGGAAGGCGGCAAGTTCGTGGGGGCGCCGATGAATTACTGGATGCGGCTGACGTGGGACGGTGTGGGCCATCATATCGGGCCGCTTCCTCGCTCGCGGCGGGCGGCTTCGCATGCCTGTATCCGCGGGCCGAGTGCCGTGATGCCGATCGTTTACGGCAAGGTGAGGGTCGGATCCCCGGTGTCGGTGGTGGAGGATTGAACGGTGGCTTTGCCCGGGAGCGCCGGTCTTCAGACCGGCCTGAATGGTCCCTCGCTGCCCGAACACACGACGCGGACTTTTGTAGGCCTGAGGGGAGGGCGCCCGGGTGCTTCCCCGCAGCAGGGCTGCTGGCATCGGGCGGCAGCAGGGCTGCACGCAGTCCGGGTCTCCGACTGCTGAGGCGGAGCGGGAAAGGTGGTCCTTGTCCCGTTGGGACCAGACGGAGAACCTAAAAAAGCCCCATCCGCGTGAGCGAACGGGGCTTTTTCGTTTCGTGAAATTCGCGGGATTACTCCTCCTCTTCTTCCATGAACTCGTCGTGGCCCTTCTTCTTGGAGCCCTTCACGGACTCGACCAGCTTGGTCACGGCGGGGAGGTCCTTGGCGATGAAGGCGGACTCGACTTCGCAGAAGATGACGAAGAGCTGGCCCATCTGGGTGCGGTAGGCGGCGATGGCCTTGTCCTTGGCCTCACCGGCCGGCATCTTTTCGATCATCGCGGGGACGAGCGCGACGGTCTTGAGCACGGCGTCCTGCGCCTCGCGGGCAGCCTTGGCTCCCTTCACGGGGTCGGTCTCGCGGCGGAAGCCCTTGAAGGCTTCGTCCACCTTTTCCATTTCCTTGGCAAGCGGGGTGTCCTCATCGGCACGCAGCGGGGTCGGCAGCATCAGGGCGGAAGCCAGTAGCAGGGCGGGAAAAATCAGTTTCTTCATACGCGACGGCATACAGCCCATCCCGCCGCAACCTGTCAAGGGGCCGAAAGGGGGAGCTTTCCGCTTCACCCGCTGCGATCCGGCGGCTCAAATCGCCGCAGATGTCCGCACCGACGCTCACCCCGATGATGGCGCAGTACCAAGCCATGCGCCGCTCGCTGCCGGATGACGTGCTGCTGCTCTACCGGCTGGGCGATTTCTACGAGATGTTCTTCGACGACGCGAAGACCGCCGCGCCGATCCTCAACGTGGCCCTCACCAAGCGCAACGCGGTGCCGATGTGCGGCGTGCCGTATCACGCGGCCGATGCCTACATCGCCAAGTTGGTGAGGGCCGGCAAGCGGGTGGCCATCGCCGAGCAGACCAGCGAGCCGTCCCCGGGGAAGATCGTCCAGCGGGAGATCGCGCGGATCATTTCGGCCGGCTCGATCATCGAGAGCCACCTGCTGGATGACCAGCGGCCGAACTATCTCGCGGCGGTGTTTCTTCTCGGGAAGTCGCGGGGTCTGGCGTGCGTCGATCACTCGACCGGCGAGTTCACGGTCGCGGAGTTCGCCGACCAAGCCCAGCTCGATGACGAACTCGCGCGTCTGACGCCGTCCGAGCTGTTGATTTCGGATGAGCAGCTTTCAGGCTTCGGCCATCTGCCCGCGGCGCAGCCCTATGATGGCTACGCCTTCCTGCCGGATCCCGCGCGGCAAATGCTATGCGACCACTTCAGCGTGCACTCGCTGGATGGCTTCGGCTGCGCCGATGCGCCCTCGGCGGTGGCGGCTGCGGGGGCGATCCTTCATTATCTGGTCCATCAGCTCCGCCGCCCGTGCGATCATTTGCGCTCGCTGAAGATGCGGGAGAATGGCCGGCACGTGCTGATCGATGCGGCGTCGCAGCGCAACCTGGACTTGATCGACTCGCGCTCGGGGAAGAAGCACACGCTGCTCGGCGTGCTCGACCGTACCAAGACGCCGATGGGTGCGCGCTTGCTGCGTGACTGGATCCTCCACCCGCTGCGGGATCGCGAGCCTCTGGACAAGCGCCATGATTTCATTGCGGCGTTGTTAGAACAGCCGTTCATCCTTTCGAAGTGCCGGGAATCGCTGCAGGGCATTCGCGACATCGAGCGCACCGTCGGGCGCCTTTCGCAGGGAGCGGGGAATGCGCGCGACCTTCAGGCGCTGGCCATTTCGCTGGGTCATATCCCGGCGCTGCAGGAAGATCTCGGCTGCCTCGGCGTTCCGCATGCAAAGGGGCTGCGGGCCTTTCCCGATCTGGTCGATCATTTGCAGGTCTCGCTGGCCGAAGAGCCGCCGGCCAATCTCAAGGACGGCGGGATGATCCGCGATGGCCATTCGCCGGAACTCGATGAACTCCGCTCGCTGTCGCGCGATGGCAAGTCGTGGATCGCCAAGTTGCAGGAGGATGAGCGCAAGCGCACGGGCATCGACTCGCTGAAGGTGAAGTTCAACAACGTCTTCGGCTACTTCATCGAGATCACCTCATCGAAGCTCGCCAAGGTGCCGGACGACTACACGCGCAAGCAGACGATGGCGAACTGCGAGCGCTACATCACCCCGGCGCTCAAGGAGATGGAGAACAAGGTGCTGGGCGCCGAGGAACGTGCCAAGCAGCTTGAGTATGAGCTATTCCTCCAGCTCCGCCTGGAAGTCTGCAAGGAGCTGGAAGCGCTCCAGCACACGGCTGCGGCGATTGCGGAGATCGATGTGCTCTGCGGGCTCGCGGAGACCGCGCAGACCCACGGCCATGTCCGTCCGGTCTTGGAAGACTCGCGGCATCTCGTGATCACCAATGGCCGGCATCCGGTGCTGGAGCAGACCCTGGTGGAGGAGAAGTTCGTTCCCAATGACACGACCTTCGATCCTGCCGACTCGCTGTTGCAGATTCTAACAGGACCTAACATGGCGGGTAAATCGACCTACATCCGTCAGGTCGCATTGATCACGCTGATGGCCCAGACGGGGGCTTTCGTGCCCGCGGAGAATGCGGTGGTGGGGATGGTGGACCGGATTTTCTGCCGCGTGGGTGCTTCGGATGATCTCTCGCGCGGGCAATCGACCTTCATGGTGGAGATGAACGAGACCGCGCTGATTTTGAACCACGCGACCGATCGCTCGCTGGTGATCCTTGATGAGATCGGGCGTGGCACGGCGACCTTCGACGGGCTGTCGATCGCTTGGGCGGTGGCCGAGCATTTGCACGATGTGATCGGCTGCCGAACGCTATTCGCGACGCACTACCATGAGCTGACCGATCTCGCGAACACGCGCGCTGCGGTGGCGAATTTCAATGTGGCGGTGCGCGAGTGGAACGATGAGATCATCTTCCTGCGCAAGATCCTGCCGGGCGCGGCGGACAAGAGCTACGGGATTCAGGTGGCGCGTTTGGCCGGCTTGCCGAAGCCGATCATCGAGCGGGCGAAGTCGATTTTGTCGCATCTTGAGCTGAACTCGGCGAAGCCCGATGCGAAGAAGCAGGGACCGAAGGCGAAGAACATGAAGCAAGGTCAGGATCAGGATGGGATGCCGGCGGCGAATGCGCCGCAGTTGGATTTGTTTGGGGAGTTTTAGGGGCGGGCGCTCGGAGTTCGGGAGAAGGGGGGAACAACGAAACGAGCGAAAATGGCGAAATTTGATGGGGCTATTGGGTCTCCCGTCCCAACGGGACGATTCATCATAGCCCGGCACGAAGTGCCGGGTGGGCGTGACAAACGGATGGCGTCACAACGTGATGCGTCATGCGGGGTGAAGTCGGGGTATCGGCAAGGTGGGTAGGCCACGTCACGGCGCAAGAGTGCAAGACAGGGCAAGTGCCCACGCCGTGCGAGGTCGCGGCGGAAGGCCCTCAAGCCAAGGCTTCCCGCCCCGTCTAACAGATGGCCGCCAGACGCATGAGGTGTCCCGTTGGGACACGATGCGCTGGCAACTCCCACCTGGCACTTCGTGCCAGGCTCTTATGAGCCGTCCCGTTGGGACGAAGAGGGGCCCGTGCCGATGGGACGAAGATGAGGTATTCCTGTTGGAACGTCTCCTTGCGGTGGAGGTACGCGCGATGGTAATGCGCACCGTACCCGTCTCGCGGCCCTTCAGGCCGCCGTGTCTGGCGTGGGGAAACCCAAGGGCGACGCTGCGCTTGCCCTGGGCTGAGGGATTTCGCCCCGTTGGGGCTGGTGGGAGAACCCTGATTTGTGATGCCGGAGACAGGGTCTCACGATGCGGCTTGTGGCCGCTAGTCAGCGACGGTCATAGACGCGCCGCTACATAAGGAGAGACGCGCCTCTACGTGTGCGAACTGCGGGGAAGTCGGCTGGCTTGCTTAAGGCTCAGCCGGTGGGGCCGGGAATTTCTTGCGGAGGCGGTCGAGTTCGGTGGGGGAGAGGCGGTCGGGATTTTTGAGGTTCCAGCCGGTGCCGCCGCAGTAGTCGCAGGAGCTGCCCGCGATCTTGCCCAGCATGTTGCAGGAGTGGCAAGGGACGGCGATCCGGAGGTCGGTGCTGGAGCGGGGGAGTTCGAGCATGGAAGGAATGACGAAAGCAAAGACGGGACGATTCAAGACGCAAGTGACGGGCAGGAAAAGCCCGCAGGTTGCCGTTTCACCGTCGCCGTTCCTCACTACTCCCACCAATCGGCGATCCAATTCGTCAATAGACGCGCGAGGGCCAGCAGCGCAATGATCGCGATGATGCTGATGACCGTGGCTCCAATGCCTCCCATCATGGCGGGGAGAATTTACCGCCGGATCCCCGGCGTTCAATTCAACACGTGCCACTGTCGGCCGGCCGGCGCAATCCATTGGGCGGGAGTCTGGCCGCTGGCTTGGCGCAGCGTCCACTCCAGCGAAGGAGTATCCATCGCGAAGGAATGCTCCAAGCGGACGGGAAACAGCGCGACGGCGTAGCGGTGGGTGCCTTGGACCTTGGCATGGAGCTGGTGCTTGCCGTCCTGACGGGTGGCCGCGGTGACCAGCACCTTGCTGCCGTCAGGGGTGAAGTAACTCTGCCCCACGGCGGCGTAGCCGGGATTGCGAGGCATCTCGACGGTGACTTCGTGCCAACCTTCGGACTGAAGACCCACCTGGGTAGAGAGGTAATAACTGGTCGCGAACAGGGTGCCGGCACCGAGGGCGACGAGGGCCGGTTTGATCAAGTGGACTGCCATTTCGCGGGGAAATAGCAGCCGGTGTTCCAAATCATACCGTTTACCGGGTCGCGACTGGTGAATTTGCGCGCCTCGATTGCGATTTCAGGATGATCAGGGTTTCTGGAGGTAGTTCCAGATCGCGTCGAACTGCTTCGCGGCGTCGCCATCCAGCTCCGGCCGCTGGGATTTCCCTTCCTCGCTGTAGCGCGGCATCTTGGTGCCGGGCGTGACGGCGGCAGGATTGTCCATCCAGCGCATGAACCATTCCTTGCGCAGCCGCTCGTGGGCGAGAGCGAAATTAATACCCTCCACCTCGAAGGCGGCGGTGGGTTTCACCGGGCCGACGCCGTGGCAGGTAGTGCAGCCGAAGCCGTCCGCACCGATGATCTTCTTGCCGATCTCGGCAAGGGCGGCATCCACCTGCGGGGCCTCCGGCTTGCCGGGCTCGACGCCGTGGAGACGGGCGAGGCCGACGGCGAGGCCATTCGCATGGGCGTGGAAGGCCGGCATCCGCATATCGAGCCACGGGCGCGGGCGACCCCCCGGAGGTGCGCCATTGATGATGCCCTCCATGAAGGAGGCGTGCAGCATCTCGCCGATGTAGGTCAGGTGCGGGCGGGATTGCTCGAGTTTCTCATTCTCGCCCTGGACGTGGGCGACCAACGACTTCGACTCGACGTGGGTGGTATCGAGCCGTGAGGCCTGGCCGTCCATGCCGTGGCAACTCGTGCAGTGAAGCGACTTCAGCTTCGCGGCGGCAGCTTCCGCGAGGACGTTGCGGGTCAGCGGGGCGGTGCCTTTCTTCGAGAAGGCAACGAGAGCGGCGCGCTCGTCATCGGCCAGTGCCAGCTTCGGGGTCTTGGCGCCCGGCTTTCCGGAGACGCAGCCGGTGGCGGCCCAGTCCTTGGCGAAAATCGCGTCGGTGGTGGCCAGGGTGACGTTCATGGCACCGGTGCCGGCGTGGCAGTTGCCGCAATTCAGGGCGCTGGCGATCTCCATGCCCTTGGCGGCATCGCCCTTGGGGAAGTCGGAAGGCTTGCGCTCGGCCTTGCCGGACGCATCGAGAAGGAAGGCGGCGATTTCGTTGGCTTCGGCATCGCTGAGCGCGAAGTCCGGCATGCCGATGTGGGCATACCAGGCATCCGGCTTTTTCAGGAAGCCGGCGAGTGCTCCGGGTTGGAACTTGAACGCGACATTCTCCAGCGGAACGCGCGTCGGGTCGGCATCGCCGCCGGCCTGGGTGTGACAGGCGACGCAGCCGAGGCGGTGGAAATGCTCGCCGCCTTTTTGAGCGAGCGCCTTGTCGGGTGCGGCGGGAGTTTCGCCCACCTTCTGAGTCATCAGCCAAGCGGCGAGGTCGGCGGCCTGTTGCTTCCCGTCGGCCGTCGATTCGTCGATCAGATCGGGCATCCGGGTGTCCGGACGGAAGGCGGAGGGATTGGCGAGCCACTGGGCGATCCATGCCTCATTGAGGCGCGAGCCGGTGGCGAGGAGCAGCGGGCCGAACTCGCTCAGCTCGGTCATGCCGGCGGCGCCCATGTGGCACTTGGAGCAATGATTCTCCGCGAAGAGCAGGCGGCCCTGGCGGGCGGGATCCGCGGCGACCTCGGCCGTGAAGGCCGTCGGCGGCACGCTCTGCTTCGGGAACGTGCGCTCTTCCCAGAACAGCCGGAAACGGCCGGAGCCATCGGGCTTCGATTGGTAGGTGATGGAGACGTCGTGCTCGCCCTTGTTGAAGCGGGTGCTTTTCGAGGCGGTGGAGCCGAGGGTGCCGTCCTCGGTGTGAACCTCCTCGCCATCAATCGTCAGCGTCGCCTTGCCCTCGCCCTCGAAGGAGAAGGCCAGCCGCTGGCGCTCGGCGAGCACCAGCTTGCCGGTCCACGTCACCTTGAACTCGCCTGCGGGCAGGAACGGGGTGGGGGACTCGCCGGCCTTGACGAGCAAGGCCGGCAGGCGGTCGGCGCGGGTGTCCTTTTCACTGCCGGACTCGAAGGCGGCGGCGAGTTCGGCGCGGGCGATGTCGGCCGCCAAGGTGGTGGCGGATAGGACGGATACGACGAATGGGACCGATCTCATGGCAGCAAAGGGGAGAGGTTCGGACCATAGCCCGAGCCGACTCAAGTCTCCAATTTCAATTGTCCCGGCTTACTTGCCCATCTTGCGGACGGTGCAATGGATGTCGCCTTTGACGACCTCGCCTTCGGCATCCTCGAGGTCCCACTCGACCTTGAGCGACATCGAGGGCTTGTGGCCTTCCAGGTCGATTTCGACGGTCTTGCCATCCTTCAGCAGGCGGGCAGCGCTGACCTTCACGGTGTCGCGCTTGTGATGCTCCTTGGATTCCTTTTGGAGGGCGATCTCGCGGGCCTGGGTATCGACATTGTCCACCGAGAACTCGCCGGAGCCGTATTGCGGGCCGCGGACGTAGTCCCAACGCTGGGCGGTGTAGCTTTCCGGATCGGCCGCGAGCTCTTCATCGAGCGCGGTTTCGAAGTGCAGGCGCACGCCCTTTTCGGTGATCTCAAGCTTGTCCGGGATGGTGACGGTGGCACCGGTGTAGCGGACGCGCTGGAAGGCGCTCTCGCTGGCGGCATTCGTCTGCCAGCCGCGGAAACCGGCGACATACATGGAGCCGTCCTTGTGGAAACGGGCGCGCATTGCGGAGGAGCCGAGCTTGACCGGGAGCTTGACCACGCCGCCTTGCAGCGTATCGCCGACACTGGCGAGCAGCACGCGGTAGATCGAGGAGGTGCCGTAGGAAAGGTGGATCAGCTCGCCTTCATGGAGGCCGAATTTCGCACCCTTCGGCACCCAGGTCTGGGAGCCGCCGGAATTGTCCACATCCATTGGCAGGTAGCAGAGTGGCTCGGTGTAGGACGCGTCCTTCAGGCCTTGGCGGCTGGACTCGGTGCCGAAGAACAGCGGGCGCTGGTCCTTCGTCATGTAGTTGATCTTGCAGCAGGGCTGCCAGGTGCCCTCGTTTTCGCCGGTGGTGATTTCACCATTCGGACCGACGCCGACACCGCCGGGTGCGCGCAGGCCGGTGGCGACCACCTCGAAGCTTGAGGCGTCCTTTGACAGGCGCATCACGGTGCCGTGGTGTGGGAAGATGGTGTCGAAGCCGCGGCCGCCGGGGCGGACCGGAGCGGCCTTCGAGAAGTAGAAGTCGCCATTCGAGTCGGTCTGCAGGTCGAAGGCGAACTCGTGGAAGTTCGGCGAGACCGCCACGCCATTGAAGAAGCACTCGAAGCGGTCGGCTTCGCCGTCCTTGTTGAGGTCTTGGAGCTTGGAGATTTGGTCGCGGCCGTGGACGTAGATCGCACCGTCCACCACCTTCACGCCGAGCGGCTCGAAGAGACCGGCGGCGAAGCGCTTCCAAGAGAGCTTGCTCCAGTCGCTCTTGAGGCCTTTCACGATCCAGACGTCGCCGTTCCACGAGGAAATCGCGGCGCTGTCCTCATCGATAAAGTCGAAGCCGGCGAAGCGGATGTTCGACTTCCAGGGATTCTCGCTGGGGAGGGTGACGGTGTCGGTGACCCAGGCGGCCTTCTTGTCGTTTGAAACTTGGCCCTTGGTGGTGATGACGTCCTTCCAGAGGCCTTCGCCGCCCTTGGTGGCGCCGGTCACATTGAAGGGAGCCACGGACTTGGCCGTGCCGCCGCGAGCGTAGGAGATGGTGAAGGTGGTGGGTTCTTCGGAAGGAGCGAGGGTGGCGACGAGGCGGGTCGCCTTGTCCGCGGCCGGAGCCAGCACGGCGCCCTTGCCGCCGGTGGCGACGGAGAGGCCGGAGCCGGACTTGGCAGCGCCCTTGTCCGCGGTGAAGGCGGAGCTGTCATCCGCGGCGAGCAGCGCCAGCGGCTTGGAGTGGGGGGCCACCTCGAAGTGGCGGACCAAGCCGTCTGGGCCGGACTGGAGGTGCTCCAGCACGCGGGTGCCGTTGATGGTGTATTCGAAGACGATGCGGCTGCCGTGGCGGTAGAAGCCCTTGTACTGGGCGTCCGGGATATTGCCGCAGGCGGCGGTTACCTGGCTCGCGTCGCGCTTTGCAGTGTAGAGCGTGAACGACATGCTCGTCCGCTTGTCCTCGAAGCTGCCGCTTTCATTCGCCCAGCCGGGGCCGGGGATGGTGTTGAAAATGAAGTCCTTTTCGTTGGCGGTCTTGACCAATTGCCCGTGGGAACCGGTCCATGGCGTGCCGCCCCAGTGGACGCCGCCCTTGTAAACGGTCACGACGCGCAGCGTCTCAGTGTCGAAGAGGGCGCGGGTGCCGTCGCCCAGGTCCACGAGCACGCCCTTGACGGCAGCGACTTGCTCCTGACCGTCGAAGGTGCCGGCGAAGGAATTGGCCCAGGCGGGGCCGATTTGCATTTCCTCCCACCAATTGGCGGCATGGGCGGGCAGGGCGGCGGCTGCGGCGAGGACGATCGGTGCGATGTGGAACGGGCGCATGAGTGTGAAATTACGTCGTGGGTGCGGGCGGGGTTTACGGGCATGGCACGGAAAGCCATCAAAGTTTGCTCAAGCCGCCCCGGGTTGCCGTGCCAGCACCCCATACGTCGGTTTTCAAACGTGTTTGACAAGAATTCGGTGCGCCAGCGCGATTCGGGGGAAATCCTCGACCGTCCGGCTTTCAGCACTATGGTCCCGCCGCGATGTGGGACGCAATCATTCAGTGGGGCGGCTGGGGCACGGCCGGAACCGGATTGGCGTGGGTCGTCACCTCGTGTCTGCTGCTCGCGGGGCTGGTCGGCTGCATCATTCCGATCCTCCCGGGTCACCTGATCCTACTGATGGCCGCCATCGCCCACCGCCTGATGCTGGGCCGCGAGGGCTCCGGCATGGAATGGTGGACCTTTCTGATCCTCACCGTGTTGATGACGATTTCGCAGGCGCTTGAGTTCGCGGCGGGGGCGGCTGGCACCAAATGGTTCGGCGGCACCAAATGGGGTGCGTGGGGTGCGCTGGCCGGCGGCATCGTCGGGATGTTCTTCTTTCCCCTCGGCCTGATTCTCGGACCGCTGATCGGAGCCTTTGCTATGGAAAAATGGGGGGCGAAGCAGGAACTCAAGCCCGCCGCCGTCTCCGGCGTCGGCTCGGTAGTCGGCACCGTGGCGGGGATGGGGATGAAGCTGGCGATCGGGATCGTGATGATCGCCTGGTTCTTCATCGACTGCTTTTGGGTGGGGTGAAGCGGTGACTGCCGAACGTGGATCAGGGCGCGGCTTGGATTCGCTTGATGAAGTCCTTGGCCACGGTGCGGACCTCGGGGCTGACCTTGTCGAGCAGGCCGGGTTCCTCGATGGAGCGCAGGGCGAGGACGATGTCGGCCAGCGGTTCCGGGTTGCCGGCGGCTTCGATCATGGCGATCGCGTCGCGGGGGCTGAGGGCTTGGTTGGAGAGGACGAATTGGAGGCCTCGAAGCGTCATTTCGGTGACTTCCGGGTCGATGGGCGGGGAATTGAGCACATCGAGGAGCTTGGGGAGCACTTGAAGCCAAGAATCCCTGTCTTTGCCGCAGATTTTGAGAAACTGGCTTCGCGCCCAAGGGACCAATGGATTGAGAAGTCCGGCTTGAAAGGCGTGCTGGCGGGATCTTTCGACTTGGGAAAGTCGATCAAGAAGATCGGAAAGCCCGGCATGAGAATACGCATGTTTAGGATCGATTTCGATCGCTTTGAGATATGCCTGTTCGGCTTCATCGAACCGGCCGAGATCGGCAAGTGTATTGCCAAGACCATTCCATGCATTGGCGAAGTTTGGGTCGATTTCGCTAGCTTTTCGATAGGCCTGTTCGGCTTCCTTGAAATTCAACAAATTAAGAAATAGGTTACCAAGCCCATTCCATGGGTATGCGTAGTTCGGATCGGCTTCGATAGACTTGCGATAGGCCTGTTCGGCCTCCCCAAGACGCCCGATATTGCGCAATACCCTGCCAAGTCCGGACCATGGTTGGGCGGAATTCGGACTGATCTCGATGGCCCTGCGAAAGGCCTGCTCAGCCTCCTTGGAGCAGCCGAGATCGTGCAGTATATTGCCGAGGCCATGCCAAGGAGGCGCGTAAGCCGGATCGATTTTGATAGCCTCGCGAAAGGCCGCTTCGGCTTCATCGTTGCGACGGAGCTTGCTCGCCAATAGTATTCCGAGCCCGTTCCACGGAGGTGCGTAGTCCGGAGCGATTTCAATGGCCTTCCGATAAGCCTGTTCGGCTTCAATGTAGCGGCCAGATTCTTCGAGGGAATCGGTTAAGTTATACCACCATGCGTTGTTCCTGGGGTCGTATCCTAGCCGATTTTTTTCTTTCGCTGGCAAATTTGCGAACAAGTCGATCAAGTCAAAATCTTCACCAAGGGTTTGCTTCGCAAGTTCGCGATCCAGCAGACGGTCGAGGCATTCGAGTTGGTCGTGGCTCCAAGCGGCTTCAAGAGTCTTTCCGATCAATTCCTTGCGGAGTTCTGGAGTGTCCGACGCGACCGTGAGCGCGTGGAGGAACGCCTCCCGTTCTCCGGTTGCGGACTTGCCTCCGTCCTTTTTCCAGGCTGCGAGGGTTTTCTCTGTCCAGCTTTTGAAATCGTCGGGCGAGTAGATGACTCGCATCGCTTGGACGAGCCACTCGAGCCGACGGCGCGAGGAGCGGGTGAAGCGCATGAGGTAGTAGATGTTGTAGAAGCGTTCCGCTACTTGATAGACCTTGCGCTTCTGGGTCGAGCCGGGTGCTTCTTCGAGGAAACCGCCTTCGACGAGGCGGCGGAGGTAGGTGCTGATCTTGTTCGAGGGACGCCGGAGTGCGGCTTGGATGTCGCCGACCGCGATGGGATCCCAGTGGCGGGCGACGTGATCGAAGACCCGACGCTCCTCGGTGCTGATTTCCTCGATGCGGCTCTTGAAGTAGGGCGTGCAGTCTTCCAGCAGGCGATTGAGGTCACGACGCGCGTCGCCATCGATGCCCTCTTTGAGCAGGCGATAGATCATCTTGATCAGCCGCGGATTCCCACCGGTGAGGACGTGCAGGCTGTGGATGCGCTCGGGTTGTTTGCGGACGACGGTGAGCACCTCGGAATCACCGCGGAGTTCGGCGAGGCGGGTCAGGACTTCGACGCTCTCCTCTACGGTGAGTCGCTCCAGCCGGATAGTGCGGAAGAAGTCATAGAACGGCAGATCGATCGAGCCGGTGGCATCGAAGTAGGAGGTGGAGCTGGCGGCGAGCATCACCCGGTCGTCCTCCATCAGGAAGGCGCGGAGGCGGTGCTGCTGGGCCTCATCGGAGACGGCATCGAAGAAGTCGTTGAGGTTCTCGACGCCGAGTAGGATGCGTTTTCCGGTGGCGGCGCCGTGACGGAGAAAGAGGTCTTTGGCGCGCTCCTCAATGTCGTCGGGATTGGCTTCGCGAAGGGTCTCCACTTCCGTGCGGGCACCTTCGTTTCCGGCGGCGTGCAGAAGTTGCTCGGTGGCTTGGAGCCAGAAGTCGGCAAGGTCGCCGATGCCGTAGGTTTCCTCCGGGAAGATGACGGGTAGCCACTCGCGGGCCAGTTTCGCATCCCGCTGGATGGAGTAGGCCAGGGCCAGCAGGAAGGTGGTCTTGCCCATGCCGCGCGGCCCGAGCAGCAGCAGGTGCTGCTGGGGTTGGCCGCGATGGTTGTCGCGGACGATGCCGAGGGCGCGCTCGAGGAGTGACCGGCGCGCGATGAATTCATCGAGCAAGACATCGGGCGGGAGTGAGGCGGGATTGTAGATGCCGAGCGAGGCATCGATTTCCGAGTGGTCAGGCATGACGGCGGGTCCAGTAGTCGCGAAGGAGGTTTGAGAAAAAGCGGGTGCGGTGCGGTGGGGCGGGGTTCTGCAAGAGATAGCCATCGTGCTTCAGCACCTCGATAACGTAGGAGAGCGTGGAGGATTCGAGGGTCCCGGAGTCTGGCAGGGAGGCCCTCGCCGCTTCGGAAAGCTGATCGCTGGAGAGGCCGCTCTTTTGCTTGGCCACCGCGCGCAGGATGCCCTTGCCGATTCTCGCTTCCTCGGGCTTGAGGACCGTATCGAGACGGTCCCACATGTGCGGAAGGTACTGGTTCTTCGGCCCGGCGACGATCCGGTCGCGATAGATGGCATCCAAGGATGCGGCGGTCAGTTCGGTGCCGGGCTTAGAGGCCAGATAGTCGCCGACTTCTGCGACGAAGATCTGGAGGAAATACGGGTAGGCATTTCCCGTCAGGGAGATGATGCGTTTGCCGTGCTCCTGATTCAGGGGAATCTTCTCTCCCTCCGCGAGGCGGCGATGAGTTTCAAGGCGTCGGTCTCCGTGAGTGGAGGGAGGTCGAGGGAGTCGAAGTCATTGACGGTGTCGGCGAAGTTGTGCCTGCGGACGACATTCGCGAGGCCGATGGAGCCTGTGACCAGGAAGCGGATGCCGCTGTCGGCGGTGCGCTGCCGCCATTCGCGGAACCAGCGGAGCATGGCCTCGCAATCGTCGCGATCCTGCTTGGCGGCGGCATCGACCAGAATGGGAAACTCGTCGAGCAGGAAGGTGATCCGGCCGTCATGCTGGGTAAGCTGTTTCAGGAATGCCTCGGCGGGCTTCTTCCAGTCGCTTCCTTTTGCCAGCCGGATTTCGTTGCCGGCGATGGAAACGGTCTCGATGCCGCGGATGGCTGAGAGGGCCGAGTCCTTCACCTTGCCGAGCGCCTGACGCCAACGCGGCTTTTCCTCGGAAAGCGCGGACATCAAGGCCGCCATCATCTCGGAGGGTGAGGTGCAGGTTTCGAGGTTGATCCGGAAATGGGGGTGATCTTCCGGTGCGGTGTCCTCAAGATGGATCAGCACGCTCGTCTTTCCCGTGCGGCGGGGAGCGAGAAAGGAGATGTGGTCGCGTTCCAAGGCCCGGCGAAGGCGGGCCGTGACGTCAGGTCTGGGGAAGAAGTTGTCGCCGGAGACGGGCGAGCCGATCTTGAGTTTCATGGCGGAGATCTTGGACAACAGATTTGTAGCGCATCAAAATCGTTGCGCAACAAATTTGTTTTCCAGATCTCATTTTGGCTGAAGCCGTCAGAGAACGTGGGTGAGGGAGGTCACTGTGGCAAGGTGACCTGCACTCGGGCGAAGCCGCTGGTGGCGGTCGTGGTGGTGGGGGGAGTGGTTTCCTCGACGCTGACGCGTTCCCATTGGTCGTCGATTCGGGTGATCACCTGGGTGCCGGTCATCGAAACGAAGCCGTCCAGGGTGTCGGAACGCTGGGGGGTGTAGATCAAGCCGCTGCCTTTTCTGCGGAGGAATTCGACTTTCAGGACCGGGGGGGCTTCGGGATCGGACTGATCGATGGTGATCTGGGGCAGGCCCGAGTTGCCGCCCGCGCCCAGTACGCTGCTGTCGGGACCCGCTGCGTTCATGTTGAAGGCGAACTTGAGGAGGTTCGGCACGCCGTCGTCGAAGGGGGTTGCGTCGGGTTCGGCATCTTCCCCGCTGAGGCCGGCGGTGGTGGCCCAGTTGTTGAGGGCGATATCTGGAGGATTGCTGCCGGTGACGATGAAGCTCTGGGTGACCGGTGGTGCGGCCGCGTAGGAGACATTGCCCGGTTGGGTGGCGCGCACCACGACGGTGCCGGGGCCGGTGAGCGTCAGCGTGCTGCCTGAGAGGGTGGCCGGACCGCTGAGGATCGAGAACGCCACCGGCAGGCCACTGCTGGCAGTCGCGCTGAGTTCGAGGGGTGGGTCGCCCACTTCCTGGTCCGGCAGAGGCCCGAAGGTGATCGTTTGTTCGAAGCCGGACTGTGCCCTGCGGATCCTGTGGTTCCAGCTATCCGCGACGACAGGATTCCCGCTGGCGTCCACTGCGACGCCCGAGGGGAAGAAGAAACCTGCCGCAGCGCCGATGCCGTCGGCGCTGCCGTAAGATGCCGAGCCTGCGACCGTGGTGACCTCGCCGGCCCGCGTGATCCTCCGGATCTTGTGGTTCTGGGTGTCTGCGACGAATACCACCCCTTTCGTATCCACCGCCACGCCACCAGGATACCTGAAGGTCGCGGCCGCACCGGTGCCGTCCGCGCTGCCAAGGTTGCCGGAGCCCGCAAGGGTCGTGACCACGCCCGCGGCGGTGATCTTGCGGATCTTGTGGTCCTCCCGGTCCGCGACGAAGACATTGCCGCTCAGATCCACCGCGATACCGGCAGGATTTCTGAAACTCGCGGCGAGGCCGGTGCCATTCGTGCTGCCCTGGTTCCCGGATCCCGCGAAAGTCGTGACCACACCTGCCGGGGTGATCTTGCGGATCTTGCGGTTGTTGTAGTCCGCGACGAAAACATTGCCGCTCGCATCCACGGCCACGCCGCTCGGGAAACCAAAGCCGGCCGCCGTGCCGGTCCCATCCATGTTGCTGGGGGACGCCGAGCCGGCCAGGGTCGTGACCACACCCGCCGCGGTGATCTTGCGGATCTTGTGGTTGGCGCTGTCGGCAACATAGACATTGCCGCTCGCGTCCACTGCCACGCCCTTGGGCTGATTGAAGCTCGCGGCGGTGCCTACGCCATCCGCGCTGCCTGGGTTTCCGGAGCCGGCGAAAGTCGTGACCACGCCCGCGCCGGTGATCTTGCGGATTTTGTTGTTGGAGGCATCCGCGACGAAGACATTGCCGTCCGCGTCGATTGCGACGCCTTCGGGTTTGTTGAAGCTCGCGGACGTCCCGCTGCCATCCTTTGCCATGTTCGTTCCGGCGACCGTCGTGACCACGCCGGCCGAGGTGATCTTGCGGATCTTGTGGTTGAAACTATCCGCGACGTAGACATTGCCACCCGCATCCACGGACACGCCGGTTGGCTCGTAGAAGCCCGCTCCCGTTCCGGATCCATCCCAATAGCTGGCCGTGGAGCCGGCGAAAGTGGTGACCACGCCGGTCTGGGTAACTCTGCGGATCCTGTGGTTGTAGCGATCCGCAACAATCAGGTTGCCAGCGGAATCCACCGTTAGGCCGTGAGGATAATTGAAGGTGGCCGCGGTTCCGGTGCCGTCCGCACTGCCTTGGCCACCAGAGCCGGCGAGAGTCGTGACGACCCCCGCGGAGGTGACCTTGCGGATCTTGTTATTGTATTGATCCGCGACGAACAGGTTGCCGCTCGCGTCCAATGCCACGCCAGTGGGGTAATTGAACCGGGCTGCCGTGGGTCCTCCATCAGTGGTGCCTGTGGACCCGGAGCCCGCGAACGATGAAACCACGCCCGCCGGGGTGATCTTCCGGATCTTGTTGTTGGTGCTATCGGCCACGTAAACATTGCCACTTGCGTCCACTGCCAAACCGGTCGGTGCATTGAACCTGGCTGCCGTTCCGGCACCGTCCAAATTGCCAATCAATCCGGAACCGGCAAAGGTGGTGACCACACCGGCGGGCGTGATCTTGCGGATCGTATGGTTGCCCCAATCCGAGACGAACAGATTGCCACCCGGGTCCAGAGCCAGGGCGATGGGATAGCGGAAACCCGCCGCGCTGCCGGTGCCATCCGCAGTGCCCTGAGTCCCGGAACCCGCCAAGGTGGTGACCACGCCTTGCGGGGTGATCTTGCGGATCCTATGGTTGTCCCGGTCTGCGACGAAGAGATTGCCGCTCGCGTCCACAGCGACGCCGTAGGGAGAACTGAAGCGGGCTGCATCGCCGATGCCCTCCGCGTAGCCGGCAAGCTCGACCCCTGAACCTGCCATCGAGGAAACCGTGTAGATCGACGGCGCTGGCTGGGTCGTTCCCTCGGAGATGTTGAAGCTGCGTTCGACCGGTGGAGCGGCGGAGTAGAATTCATTGCCCGCTTGGTTGGCGCGGATCGTCACACTGCCCGGGCCGTTGGTGGTGATCACATTGCCCGAGACGGTGACGGGACCACTTACCACGGAAAATTCCACCGGCAGGCCGCTGGGAACACTGGCATTGAGGGCAATGAAGACATCATCCGTGGTCTTGTCCTGCAGGGGATTGAAGGTGATTGTCTGGGCAAGGATGTCGCCAGTGACAGGAACTCCTTTCCGGATCTTGCCGGTGTTGCCTGACTCGGCAACGTAGAGGATGCCATTTGCGTCCACTTCCACCCCGGTGGGGTTATGGAAGCTCACGACCCGACCCATTCCGTTGGTGCTTCCGGCAGTGAGCAGGCCGGCCACGGTTGAGACCTCACCCCAGGGGGTGATCTTGCGGATCATGTGGTTACCCGAATCCGCGACGAATACGTTGCCGTTTGAATCCACCGCCAGACCGCTAGGCCCGTAGAAGGTGGCGGCGGCTCCGGTCCCATCCGCGCTGCCTTGGGTCCGGGAGCCTGCGAGCGTGGTGACGACCCCCGCCGGGGAGATCTTGCGGATCTTGTGGTTGCCGTTGTCCCCGACGTAAAGGGTGTTTGCACTGTCGATCGCCAGTCCCAGAGGATTCCTGAAACTCGCAGCGAGGCCGGTGCCGTCCGCGCTTCCCTGATTGCCGGAGCCGGCGAAAGTGGAGACCACGCCTTCCGGGGTGATCTTTCGGATGTTGCAGTTGTATCGATCCACCACGAAGACGTTGCCGGCGGAGTCCACGGCGACATCCGTGGCATCCCAGAAACTTGCCGCAGTGCCGGTGCCGTTGGATGTTCCTTGAGAGCCGGACCCTGCGAGCACCGACGCCACTCCCGCTGGTGTGATCTTGTAGATCCTGACCATCGCGGCAAGATAGACATTGCCGGCGGAGTCCACTGCCAGATTGCGGCGGGAGTTGATTCCCGTCGTGCTTGCGAAGGTGCTGGTCGCTCCGGCGGGAGTGATTTTCTGGATCGGGACCGTGTTGGATCCGCCGACGTACAGATTGCCGCTGGCATCCAGCGTGATCATGGGGCTTCCGAGCGGGTCCACCAGGGTGGTGAAGTCGTGGAGGTGATAGGACGGTCGGGTGCCGGCCGAGACATCGAAGCTCTGGTAAACCGGAGCGGCCGCATCGAACGACGGGTTGCCGGGCTGGGTCGCGCGGCTGACCACGGTGCCCTGCCCGGTCAGGGTGACGGTTTCCCCGCTGACGGTGGCAGGTCCGCTCAGGATATCGAAGATCACGGGCAAGCCGCTGCTCGCGCTGGCATGGATCGCAAAGGGAGCGTCGGACGAGGATCTGGCCAGAAGGGGGGCGAAGTCGATCCGCTGGTGCCAGAGGCCGCTGGGCACACCCTTGCGGATCATGTTGTTCGCTGTGTCCGCGACGAGGAGATTGCCGGTCGCGTCCACCGCCAAGCCGTCCGGCGCCCAGAAGGATGCCGCCGAGCCATTGCCATTTGTCGAGCCCCAGTCATCCGACCCGGCGACCGTACTCACCATACCTTCCGGGGTGATCTTCCGGATCGCGTGGTGCCTGGCGAAGGAGTAGTCGGTGACAAATACATTTCCTGCAGTATCCACGGCGAGGGCTGTAGGACCTTGGAAGCCTGCCGCATCGGCGGGTCCATCAGGCCCGCCACCGTAGGGGAAAGCAGATCCTGCCACGGTCGTGACGACGCCCGCCGGGGTGATCTTGCGGATCTTATAGTTGTTAGAGTCCGCGACGATGAGGTTGCCAGCGGAGTCCACCGCAAGGCCCCTGGGGTAGGAGAAGCGCGCCGCCGTGCCGGTGCCGTCCCCGCTGCCCGTGGCTCCTGAACTGCCGGCGAAGGTGGTGACCACTCCTGCGGGGGTGATCTTCCGGATGAGATGATGCTGGGTGTCAGCCACGAAGACATTCCCGCTACCATCCACGGCGATGCCTTCGGGGTTTCCAAAGGTCGCCGCCGTGCCTGTTCCATTCGTGGTTCCCTGGCTGCCCGATCCGGCGAAGGTCGTGACTACGCCCGCCGGGGTGATCTTGCGGATCTTGCTATTCCACGTGTCCGCGACGAAAAGGTTGTCGTTGGGGTCCACGGCGATCGCGTGTGGCTCCCTGAAGCTCGCGGCGGCGCCCGTGCCATTCGCGCTTCCGATGCTGCCGGACCCGGCGAAGGTGGTGACCACTCCCGCGGGGGTGATCTTGCGGATCTTGTGGTTGTAACGGTCCGCAACAAAAAGGTTGCCGCTGGAGTCCAAGGCGATTCCTTTCGGCCGGTTGAAAGTGGCGGTTCCGCCGGTGCCATCCGCGCTACCCTGTGCTTGGGTTCCGGATCCCGCGAAGGTGGTGATGGCGTAGGGTGTGGTGTAGTCGCTCTGCGCGTTCGCGGCCGGGAAGCCGCACGCGATCATCGTCATCAACAACAGTTGGAGAAGCGGGCCGGGACGGAGGGATGGCTTCGTATGGTGCCTGAGGATTGAGACACGGTGCGTTTTTTGAGAGCGGGAGAGCTGGGAGGGCGGGATCATGGCTTGGGATGGGAGAGTGGGATGGGAGGAGAGAGTGGGTCTGGAATCAGCCGCGCGCCTTCAGCGGACGAAGCCCTTGCTGCGGTGATCGGGACTGTGACCTCCACCTGCGCGGTCGTGGCATCGACCGGAGGGTCATGCCGCACCGAGCGCGAGGAAATGGGGGCGGATTTCAACTTTGGGTGGGGTGGGGTGGGGAAAAGGGCGGAAGGTGTCGATGCGAACGGAGAGTCATTTCCCTGCCGCGACCGCCCGCAGGCGAAACGGGCTGTCCCCTCGGGTCATGGCAGCCACCCGGCGTGGGTGGCGAGGGGTGAGCCCGATTCCGCTGCGGGGGACGGGGGAGGAAAAGGATGCCGCGACGGCTGCATCCACGCTGCCGTGGAGTCGTTAAGGATTAAAAGGAGTGGGGGCTCGGACACCCTCGGAAACCGGCGGTTTCGCAGGGATACTTCACGAATCCGTGGTTTTCATGGTAGCCCCGAAACTACGCAGAGGACTGCGGCAGACAGGGCAAATTGCTCGATGGGCTGTTAGGTGGGAAGCTTGACCAACAGAAGGCGGTCGCCTTTGTTAGAGACACACTGATGGTTTCCCCCCATGAAGGATGTGGCCGCGATCCTGCGGCGGAAGGAGCCGATTGCTTGCAATGACTCATGCAAGGCTATGGGGACATCAGCGAGGGGACGGCGAACCGGATTGACCGGGTGATGCTCGGGCTGGCGGAGTGCGAGTCGATCGAGGAGTTGGAAGGACGGTTCCTCGCGGAGGCAGGCAAGCTTTTGCCGGCGGACTGCCTGTGCTGGAACAACTGGCGGCCAGACTGGAGCGGGGTGATCTCGTTCCGAACCAACGACGGCTATGCCGACTGGCTCACCGGACGCCTGGAGCTCTTCGGCCAAGTCGTGGGCCACCATCCGGTGATCGCGGCGGGGCACTTTCAGCGGAGCGCCGAAGAGGTCCTGCGGATGTCGGATTTCCAAAGCGCGGCAAGCTTCCGAGACAACCCATTGTATCGTGACATATACCGGCATTTGGATTCCCACTTCCAAGTCTGTTTCACGGCCAGTTCTCTCAGCGACCGGAAGATCCTGCTGACTTGGAACCGGCGGGCCTTGGATTTCTCCGAGCGCGACCGCCAGATCTTCCACTTCATGGGACTGCGGCTGGGCATGGTCAGTCGCCGCGTCGAGGAGCGGCAGCGGCTCGACCGGGCCTGGCAGGTGCTGTGCGGGCTCGTGGATTCGCGCCTGCACACGAATACGGTGCGGTCGCTTGGAGCGCGCGATGCCGGCCTGCTGGCGAAACTCATGAAAGGTCGCACGGTGGGAGTGATCGCCCGCGAGAGCGGCATCCGGCGGGACTCCGTAGACAAGCAGCTCGGGGTGATCCGCGAACGACTGGGGCTGGAGAATCATCGTCAACTGCTGAGCGCCCTGGCTGAACTCAAGCGATCCCGCGGGATGGATCGATGAGCCGGGGCCCGACGCATGGAGGCGGGGCTGGAGCGGAGGGAATGGAGGAATTCCAGCGCCTGCTCGATCGGAAGCTGGCGGCCGGCAATCACCGCCGGCAGCAACGGGTGATGGCATGGGCCGGCCTGCTGGATGCGGCCGGATGGTACGTCGCCATCGCACGAGGCGATGGCTCCTTGTGGCTTGGTGAGCACGCGAAGGGATTCCTGGAACGCTTGGGCGAGGTGCCGGATCAGTGGCCCGCCTTGGTTGAGCTGTTAGGCCGGGTGCCGGGCACTCGTGTGGATTTGAGCGGGGAGTCCGTCTGCCTGTGGTCTGATAGAGAAGCTGCTACTTCGATGGGGACGCTGGCCGTTCCTCTGACGAAGCGTGAGTCGGAAGTGTGGGAGTGGATCCGCCGCGGCAAGACGACGCCGGAGATCGCGGTGATTCTCGGTTGTGCGCCGCGGACGGTGGAGACGCATGTGGGGAATCTTTACCGGAAGATCGGGGTGAGGGATCGGGGTTCGGCGATTCTCGGGAAGCCGTTTGCGAAGGAGTGATCGAGGTTTGAAGTGAACCGCGAAAAAACGCGAAAAAACGCGAAATCCAAAGGCAGGGAAGATCTTTTCCGGAACTGGTGGAGTTGGATGCGGAGTCGCAGAGTGGACGACTCGGGCGGAATGAATTCCGCGTTCCCTGTTTCCCTCCAGTCGCTATTCGGGTGTGACTTTCAGGCGTAGGAACAGACTGGGGTTTTCCCCCGGTGGCAGCGGGTCGCGGGCGATGATCGTTTCGGTGCCGTCGTCGTTCGGTTGAATGATCCAATCCTCCTGTGGAATGATGCCCCACGGGGGGGAGAGGGTGGTGCTCGACTCGATCTGATAGGCGACACCGCCGAGGCCGCTGGGGCGGGTGAAGGTGAGCGCGAAGCGGCCGTCACTCTCGGTTCCGTGTGGCATTCCGGCAAAGGGAGCTTCCGGATCGAGGCCGAGGGCGTAGGCCATGCCATTCGGGATGCCGCCGGGGAAGGGGACGGACTCGAAGCCACTGACGAAGTCGTCGGCCCGGTCCAAGGCCCGGAATTGCGAGAAGCGCCAGGCGTCGAAGGGCGGGTCGGTGATGGTGACGGTGGCGGTCGAGCTTTCGCCCGCGATGTAGCCGGAGCCACCGAGCAACGAGAGGGTGACGCTTTCCTCTCCCTCCGCGATGGAATCGGCCGAGGCGGTGACTGTTAGATCGAGATAGGCGGAGCCGACCGGGATGGTGGCCTCGGTTGGCACGGCGGGGAAGTCGGTGCCGGCGTGCGCGGTGCCGCTCGTGGCGAGGTGGACCGTTAGACCCTCGGTGAGGCTTCCCTCGCGGGAGAGCCGGATCACTCCCGGGCTTTCCGAGCCTTCGGCGGTGGCGGGAACGAGGGCTTCGAGCGCGACGGAAGAAATGATCGACGACGATGGGTCGGCCGGCTCGATGTCGATGAAGCAGATCTTGTTGTTCGAGGCACCGGGTGCGCTGCGCACGGTCAGGCGGCCGTCTGCCACGGTCACGGTTTGGGTGCCCTCGACCCAGCGTTGGGCTGAGGTGGCAACGCCGTTTACCACCAGCACGCTCTCGGCCTTGGTGAAGAAGTTGCCGGAGGTGTTGATGGCATCGCCGGAGACGATGTGGACCTGATAGGTGCCGTTGGGCAGGGCCATCTCCCAGATCGCGTCCGGGTTGGCGCTGTTTTGCAAGTGGTTGAGGGTGTCGTAGCGTTGGTCCGGCGCGACGTTGCGTTCGCGAGCGGTCGGCGTGAGTGCGTTCCAACCATAGGACCGGCCATTGCCGCGATCGCCGAAGACCTCGCCCGAATCGACCAGATAGCCCTCCGGAACCGCTGAATCCGCCGGCTGGAAATTCACGTGGATGCTCGGCAGCGGAGTCAGGGCGGTGGCCTTCACCCGCACCGGCGCGGTCGTCGTTTTCAGCCCCGTGGTGAAGTGGACGATGGCGTGGAATTCATGCTCGCCGGCCTCGGTCCCATCGCGGGTCCAGGCGAACGGGGCGGCCTCATCCTCGCCGATCTTTTCGGCACCGCGGAAGAACTCGACCCGATCGACTGGTCCGAGGAAGTCCGCCGTGTGCACCGCCAGCGGGATGGATCCGCCGACCGTGTAGAGCGCGCCGGACACCGGCTCGGTCATTGCTGTTAGCGGGCCGAAGTCATGGCTGCTGTCCGAGTCATCGAGCTGTAGCAGGTAGGCCATGAGTTCCTGGCGCTGCTGTGCGGAGAGCTGTTGGACCGCGCCGTGGATGCCGCTGCCGGAGAAGACATCGGTGAGTGAGTGCGCCGAGCCGTCGTGGAGGTAGGGCGGCGTTTCCCAGATGCCCTTTAGCGTGGGGGTGTCGCGGCTGCTGGCGGTGGCTGTCTTGTGGAGCAGTCCGGCGGGGCTGTCGGTGAAGAGTCCGCCGGTGTGGCAGGCGTAGCAGCCGATTTCGTCGAAGTGCTTTTTGCCGGCGACCGCCGCATTCGTCAGGGCTCCATCCGTCGAGCGATGGGGGCTTGGGTGAATCGTATCGAGGGAGGTGACGTATGCCGCGAGAGCGTCCAGATCCGGGCTCAAGCCTGCCTTCGGATCGCCGAGTGGCTGCGACACGGTGCCGGCTTGAAACTGGGCGGCGGTCAGGAATCCCGAGCCGCCGAAGGCATTGCGGATGTCGTGCTCGAAGTCCTGGATCTCGTCGAAATTCGCGGTCCAGTGCACCCGCCCGTGAGCGGTGCCGGCGCGGCCATGCAGAGTGGTGGTATTTCGCAAGCCCTCGCCGCGGTCGGTGAAGTCCCAGGTGCGACCGTCGTGGCCGCCGTCCAAGTGACAGCCTGCGCAACTGATGTAGCCGTCGTGATTCATCCGGCGGTCGGTGGCATCGTAGAAGATTCGCTTCCCTAGCAAGACCTGGGGCGACAGTGGCTCGGCGGTCACGGTGGGGATGATCGCAAGCAGCGGCGCGGCATTGGAAACCGAGGTTGTTAGAGCGGACACATCATGCACGGCGACGGTGCGGTCCATGAAGTTCTGGACGAAGAGCTTTCCTCCGGCCGGATCGATCACCACGCCCTGCGGAGCGCGGCCGACATTCTCGATGGCGGAGATCAGGTCGCCCGAGTAGGCGTCGATGACGTCGACCGAGTTCGACCCTTGCAGTGCGACGAAGGCGTAGTCGCCGCGCGGGCTGAAGGCGATGGCGTTGGCCATGTCGCGGTCGTTGAAATCGATCCGTGCGGAGGGGGCTTCGGTGTTGGTCGCGAGATCGATGCGCGAGACGATGGTGCGGACGGTGTTCTCGAAGGTCAGCGGCAAGCCATCGCGCGCGAGACCGCGGGCGATGTTGTCCTTCTTCGAGGGCAGCCACAGCGAATGGCCGTCCGGCGAGATGGTGGCGGCGCTGAGGTAATTCGGGATGCCGCGTCCGCTGGCTTCGGTGTCGGGTCCGGCATCTGGTGCGAGTGGGACGGTGCGCACCAGCGTCAAGGTCGCGGGGTCGATTTCATGCACCTCGCCACCCGCATCCGCGGAAAGAAAGCGGGTGACGAACAGTCGCGCCGGATCGCCGCCGATGGCGATGCCGCGCAGGGGGCCGCCGGGAGTTGCCGCGCCGAGCATCGCGCCGCTGGTGGGGTCGAGCTTGAGGAGTTGGCCGGTGCCTTCGGTGGTCACCCAGACGGCGGAGCCATCGGGGCTGAAGGCGATTCCGTAGGGACGGCATGCGCGTGGCAGGGGGATTTCCCGGCTCACTGCACCGGACGGATCCACCACGGAAACCGTGGCGTCTTCCTGATTCACCACCCAGATCCCGCCGTCCGGAGCGCGCGCGAGAGTGCGCGGGTGACGGCCGACGGGCGTTTCGAAAAGCTTCGTCAAGGTGACGGCATCGATGGCCGTGACCGAGTCGGCGTCCGGATTCACGCACCATACTCGCTGGGTGTCGGCGGCATGGAGGATGGTCGATGAAGCGACCGGTGCCGTGGTGGCCAGCGGGCGGTGGACGGTCTGCACCAGCGAGGCGGCTTTGTTCAGCGAGCCATTCGTGATCTGCACCGTGACCGCGTAGTGGCCCGGCGCGCTGTAGCTGTGGCTGATGGACGACTCGGTGGAGAAAGGCGTGGGCGGCGAGCCGTCGCCGAAGTTCCAGGAATACTCAATCGTGCCGACTCCCACGGCGGTGGCGCTGAAGCTCGCCGGTTGGCCGGTCGTCACTGGGCCGGACGCTTCCGCTGCGACGAGCAAGGTTTCCAGGGAGCTCCCGGTGGAAAAGAGGCTGGTGTGGGCGGTGGCGAGGCCGTTCCCGGCGTAGTCTTTCACCCCGCCCGCGGGCAGGTGGATTTGATAGCTGGTGTCCGGCTGCAGCGGTTGGTCCGGCCAGAAATTCACGATGCCCGTCTGGTGGCTGTAGCGTCCGGCCAAGGGCGCGCCACCGACCGGGCGGATGGTCACGGTGCTGGCATCCACGCTGCGCAGGTCGATGGCATCGGTGAAGGTCAGGCCGACGCGGCTGGTCAGTGCGAGGTTCAGCGAGTCCGGCGCGGGATTGACCATGTTTACCACGGGCCCCGTGGTGTCGGGCTCCGTTTGATGGACGACCATGGCGCTGCCGGAGTGGTCGTTGCCGAGGAACGCAAGGTTTCCGAGCGCCACCGCGAAGTCCCAATCGGCTTGGATGAAGCCGGTGGGCGCGTGGGTGTGGACCGAGGTGAAGGGAAGGGTGCCCACATCCAGCTTCATGTAGCGGGTGGACGAGCCGTAGAGGAAGAAGTCGTCCTGCACGGTGCCGTAGCCGCCCTTGGAGGGATTGGCGGGGCCGGTGTCTTCAAGCACGATATCGGCGGGATTGGAAATGTCCCAGACGTAGGCCTTGGCGCGCGCGCCGTAGATCCGGTTTCCATTCACCATGCTGCTGTAACCGGCCAGTTCAGTCACGTGGTCGAGCAGCACCGGGTTGGCGGGATCGCTGATGTCGTAGGTGGCGAGGCCGGTCTTGGTTTCCGAGTTCAGCGGCTGGGAGCCGGTGAGGACGAGCAAGTTGCCCACGGCGAATACCACGTTGGTCGCATGATTCCCAAAGCCGAGCTGGGTGGTCGTGCGTTGGCTCACCAAGGTCGGATTCGCGGGATCGGTCAGGTCCACGACGAACAGGCCGGAGCTGGTGCCCGCCACGTAGGCGTAGCGGCCGCCTTGCCAGAAGACCCACCACGCCCGCGGCGCGTAGTCGCCGCCATTCAGGCCGGGCAGGCCGATCTGGCTGACCTTCGCCGGCGCGGGCACATCCATCTCCGTGAAATCCCAGACCTGGAGGCCAGATCGATTCGGCTGACGGATATTCTGGGTGAAACAGACGTAGTCCCTGCCGCCGAAGCGCGTGAAGGAGTAGCCATGCGGTTCGCCCAGATCGCCGGGATTGTTCGGGCTGCCGAGGGCGTAGGCGGGATTTCCCTCCGTGGTGAAGGTGAGCTGCACCGCCCGCGGATCGGACACGTTGTAGAACGCGAAGCCGCTTTCGTCGAGGCCGCCGCCGCCATCGAGGGAGAAGGGGACCACCAGATAGCCCTTGTGCATCGCCACGAAGCCGTGGCCGTGCGGAGCGCCGGTGGTGCTCTCGAAGCGGGCTAGCGTGGACAAATGTTCCTGCGGTGCGAAGGCGACATTCCCGAGACCGGGGCCATCGGCCGCCGAACGACCGGTCAGCAAGCCGCCGAGGATGGCGCCGAGGCAAGCCGCGGGCATCCGCAATGACCAAAGCGCGGGCCGTTTGCCATGGTCATGGCAAGGCGCTGTCATGGTAGGAACAAACAAGAACTCCGGGGGGGAAGATGCCGCGCAGTGAACGCTTTATGTCGGCGGTCTCCAAGCTGGAATTTAGCGCTTTCTTCGCCGTTTGGCCACGCCTAGGGTCCCCCGCCGCTCTCCGGACGGTCGCGGTCCTGCTTGCAGGGTCGAGGAAAGTCCGGACACCGCAGGGCAACGCGCCTCTCGAAAGAGGGGGACGGGCGCTTCAAGGCGCTTGGACGGACAGTGCAGCAGAGAGTAAACCGCCGATGGCCCGCAAGGGATCAGGTAAGGGTGAAAGGGTGGGGTAAGAGCCCACCGCGTGTCCGGGCAACCGGCGCGGCACGGTAAACCCCGCGTGGTGCAAGACAGAACAGGGGAAGGGTTGCCCGCCCGTCGTATCCCCGGGTATTAGTCGCATCCCGCGCAAGCGGGAGCCCGCTCCGGCGGACAGAGAAATGACCGTCCAGCCCCACGCAGGTGGGAGGGACAGAATCCGGCTTATAGGAGAGCGGCCGCTTTTTCCTTGGTAGGGGCGAAAACGCCCGCGCTCTCAGAGGCCGGCGTTTCCGATCGCTTCCGCGGTGTCACCACCGCGCTACATTGAGACTACCGGAGCTCCCATGGCTCCTCGCGGTGTTCGGCGGAGCGGGGTTCGAGGTGGGAGATGACCCGCACGTCGTTGCCGAGCAGGTTGGCGACGCGGCCTTCCAGGGCGGTGGCGATTTCGTGGGCTTCGCCGAGGTCGGTTTCGTCGGGAAAGACGAGGTGGAATTCGACCCAATGCGTCCGGCCGGAGTGGCGGTGGCGGAGATTGTGGTAGGAGAGGCCGTGGGGGGCGCAGCCGGCGTCGAGAAGGTCGCGCAGCTCCTTTTCCACCGTGAGGTCGGCCTCGTCCATCAGGCCGCCGAAGCTCTCTCGCATGAGTCGCCAGCCGGTCCACAGCAGCTTGCCACCGGCCAGCACCGCGCAGACCGGATCCCAGCCTCGCCAGCCGGTGAAATGCACCAGCGCCAGGGCGACCAGCACGGCGATGCTGGTCCAGACATCGGCGAGGACGTGCTGGCCGTTCGCGCGCAGGACGGGGGAGTTGCGCTTCTTGCCCACTCGCAGGAGTGAGGTGCCGAGCACCAGATTCACGGCGGCGGCGGCACCGGTCAGGATCATGCCGATGCCCATGCTTTCGATGGCGGTGCTGGCCAGCGCCTGACGACCCGCATCATAGACGATAAGCAGGGCGGCTGCGCTGATCATCGCGCCCTCGAAGCCGGACGAGATGAACGCCACCTTGTCGTGGCCGAAGTGGTGGGTTTCATCGGACGGCTTGTAGGCCAGCCGCAGGGCCCAGGCGGCGAAGGCGACGGCCAGCACGTGGGTCACCGATTCCGCGGCGTCGGAGTAAATGGCCGACGATCCGGTGATGGCGGCTGCCACGACCTTCGCGACCAGCAGTACCACGGCCACGACCAGCGACAGGGTCATCACCTGCGATTGGTCTTCGGACAGCGCGGACAGCTCGGACTGCTTGGGGCTCACGGGCGAAAGCGTGGGATTTCCCGGAGCGACTGCAACTCTCCCGGAAATTCCTTCGCAAGTGGCCGCGTAACCGATTGAATTCACGGCACCAAGTTGAAGAGGATCCTCCTAACAATCTTAGCCACGGCAGGAATTGTTTGCGCTGTCTGCTGGCATTTCCGCGACCGTCTGTCGCCCGTGTGGCGCTCGGTGGCCGAGCCGCTGGTGACGAAACCTGCCCCCGATGCGGAGCGCTACGCGGGGCTGAAGGATGAGGCGGAACGCTGGCGCAAGGATCTGTCCGCCAAGTACGCCAAGGCCCGTACCAAGGAGGAGAAGGACAAGGTGCTCGCCGAAACCCGGAGCTTCCTCGAGACGCTGCTGCCGGAAATGATGCGCTGTTGGCTCGGCACCTCATGGGATTTCCACGGCACGGCCGAGACGCCGGGCAAGGGCAAGATCGCCTGCGGCTACTTCGTCTCCACGGTGTTGCGCGACGCCGGTTTCCGGGTGGACCGCTACAAGCTGGCGCGCCAGCCATCGCAGAACATCATCCGCAGCTTCCTGCCGGCGGAGTCGTTGAACCTGCGTGTGGGAGTCCCCTACGAGAACTTCGCCGGTGAGGTCGCCGGTGCCGAACCCGGCGTGCGGATCATCGGATTGGACAGCCACGTCGCCTTTCTGGTGACTAAGCCGGACGGATTCCGCTTCATCCATTCCTCCGGCTCCAAGCCGTGGTGCGTGGTCGATGAAGGACGCGAGGACGCGGAAGTACTACGCCGCTCGAACTACCGCGTGCATGGCCTGCTCACGGGTGACCGCGCCGTATTACTACGCTGGCTGCGGGCAGAAAAAATCGCGGTGAAGGAAAGCCCCACCGCGACGGCATCGGCAAAGCGCCGGTGATGACTCACCGGCGCCCTTTGCATTGCCAGATAAACTGATTTTTTGGCTCTCTGTCGGGCTTGCTGCCGCCGTGTCGTCTGGTTCGGACAGGATGAGACGAAGAGGCCGGTCTGTCCAAAGCGACATTAAGGTCGCTGCTCCTTACTCTTCAGGCCACGCCAGCGACCGAGCCGTTGAGTTCGGCAGCGATTTCGTCGGCACGGGTGAAGAGTCCTTCTTCACGCAGGAAGGCACAGTAGTTCTCGGCCACGGCGGCGAGATCGTCGACATACTCGATGCCCAGATCCTTGAAGCCGGCGATGGATTTCTCGAAGTGCCGCTGCGCCCACGCCTTGTCACCGGTCGCGAGCAGCGCCAGCGCCAGGTTGTTGTGCGACTGGGCAGTATCGTGATGGGTCTCGCCGAAGAGCTTGCGTCGGGCGTCGAGCGCCATCAGGTGCATCTCGCGGGCCTGCTCGAAATAACCGGCGGACTGATAGAGCGCGCCGATGTTGTTGGAGACGGAAGCCGTTTCCTCGTGATCGGGGCCGAGCTCCCGGTGAAGGATTTCCAAGGCACGGAGGAAGTGCGCCTCCGCTCCTTCGACGTCGCCGCCAGCCTTCTTGAGGTAGGCGATGTTGTTGGCCATCGAGGCGATGTCCAGGAGCGCCGGTGGTTCGGCGTTCTCGAAGTGGTGAATGGCCTGCTGCCACAGTTCGGAGGCGCGGTCGCTGTTGCCGAGCTGGTCGTGCACCGCGCCGTAGCCTGCGTAGAGGCGGCCGAGCTGATCCGCACGGTCGGGCCGGTTGTCGAGCTGGTCGATCGCCTGCTTGTAATCGTCGCGTGCTTCCTCAAGCCGGCCGAGCTGGCGATAGACATCGCCGCGGACTTCCAGCGAACTGGCGAATTCGTCGACGCTCTCGGGGTCGCTGCTGAGCATCTGCTGCGCCTTGAGGACGGCAGCGGTGGCGGCGTGGACGGCTTCGTCGAGGTCGCCCACGGCGACGAGCTCGTCGACACGACCGCGGAGGATTTGAATGAGGGTAGCTGTTGGTGAGTCCATGGCTTGTATTTACTTTAAATCACCGGTTTCGGTTTCCGCAACGGGGAAATCCCGTCCGGGCGAAAGTCGTTCCAACAATTGGGCCCGTTGGGGGGGGAGGCTGCCGAGGGCATCCCGGAGCGCTCCGGCGGCCTGTTTTCGCTCGCGCATAATGCCCAGATTTCGCGCAAGTTCCTGCTCGAAATGCTGCATCGCCCGCACCGACGCCCCGCGCTCGGCGACGTGGTCGAGACCCCGCCCTAGCAGAGCCGCCAATTCCGGCTCCGGGTGGTCGCGCTCGATCAGGAGTTCCAGCAGGCGGCACCAGTAGCCTGACAAAAGCATTGCATTGTAATCACATCGGATCGGCTCGCGGGTGCAGGTTACCGAAACTTCCCTCAATCCGTGCAATTCGCCGGAACGCGCTCTGGCCCAACTGATTTCGGCGTCGAAGAAGAGGTCGAGCTTGCCGGCAAAGGGGCTTTTCGGGCTGCGGGCACCCTTGGCCACGGTCTTGATCAGCCCGTGGCCGGCCGTGAACCAATGGACGATCCAGCTCGTGTCGGTGAGCTTGGTCAGCCGGATCAGGGTGCCGTGGCAGTGCTCCATGGTCGCTATCACTTAACCCCGGAATCCGGCATTCGTTTCACGGGAACCGCATTCGCGGCGGAATCGGGAGGTCGTGATCGTTAGGAAATTCATTCGCGTGGGGTCAAAACCCAGAGCCCGTGCGGGTTGTGGAAAAGGTCGTCCGGCTCATGTCGTTGATCCTCTTCCAGCGCCAGACGGAAGCTGGGCGAATCGCTGTCAGTGCTGAAGGTGTGACCTGTTGCCAACCGTGGCCGATCGACGATCTGGAAAAGGTTGAATTGATTGATCAGATCGGCAGCGCTGTGGACATCCATTTGACTCGGTACGCTGCACTCGGGAGCGCCGAAGTGGTGCATCCCGCAGGAATAGAAATGCGTTTCATCCCCGACCAGGAGGCACACGCTGCAGTAGAGATCAAACTCCTCACCCGTGAGCAGGTAGGACCAGCGATCCCACTGGTGGGCGACGCCTGAGGACTCGACCTTGATCGCGATCCCGCCGGCACGCCGCACCACGTCCGTGAACTTGATGACTCGTTCCCGTTGCCCGGGAAGATCGATTGGAAAATGAAGATACGCGACGCCGGCGTGTGAATCGATTTCTTGGAGCGTGGCTTCAGAAATCTTGCCCTGCCCTGCCACGCGAAACGCCTCGGACATCCTCGGATCGGAATCCTCATAGGTGAGAAGGACGAAATCTTTCTCCCGGGCGTGGGTGAGGATGCCGCCTGCGAAGATGAACTCGCCGGAAGGTTCGGTCGTGATGATGGCTCCCAAGAACTCCGAGCGGCTAGCCCAGGGCCCGGGAATACAGAGGATCATTTCTTGCTCCATGGGCAGGGTAGGGGTGGGGATTCTTAGAAGAGATCTGCTTTCTGCCCTTGGCCGGCGATCAATGGCGGCACATCGAAGGCCGGTAGCGGCGCGACCAGGTTGGCGGGCAGTGGGAACTGCTTCTCGTAAATGCCGTCGGCCAGTTCGCTTGCCTGTGCATAGGCGTCTTTCATCATCTCGAGCTTGGCATCGAGGTTGTCGACGTGATGGAGCGCGATCGCCTCCGGGGTCCGTGGCAGGGTGGGCGAGCCGAATTGATATTCGCCGTGATGGCTGGCGATCAGGTGGAGCAGGTGCAGGCGCACGCTCTCGGTCGCCGGTTCCAAGGCAAGCCAGCCCTTGGCGGCCGGGCTTTCTGCCACGTCGCGCCACAGCTTGTTGACCAGTTCGATGCCCAGCGGGATGTGGCCTAACATTTCCCCGTGCAGCGAGTAGCCCTGGGCGAAGCCTTTCTCGGCGTATTGGTTTTCCCACAACTTCCCGCAGTCGTGAAATATCACGCCGGTAAGTAGCAGATCGCGATTGAGTTGCGGGTAGGCGGAGCAGACCAGATCGGCGGTGCGCATCATCTGGGCGACGTGCTCGACGAGGCCGCCGCGGCGGGCGTGGTGGTTTTTGCGCGCGGCGGCGGCGCGACGGAATTTCGCGCCCAAGTCATCGATGAAGCGCTTGGCCAAGGCGTGCAGGCGCGGGTCCTTCAGCGAAGCTGCGAAGGTCGTGATGGTGTCCCAGTCGCGGCGTTGCTTCTCCGCGGTGGCGGCGTCGCCGGCGTAGAAGGCCTCGAGCGCGTCACCGGTGAGGCGCTCCCAGGCAATGCTGGAGGCGTTGAGGCCATACTGGTTCTGCGTCCACTCGGCGTCGAGGCGCACCACGGTGCCATCCGGCATGCCTTGCGCGGCTTCGAAGAGCGGCGCGTCCGACCAGGCGTTGAGATTGAAGCTGCCGGTGGCGTCGGCGAAAACGAGAACGAGGTAGGGCTTGCCGCCCTTGGTCTGACGCTGGCTGCGCGACTGCAACTCGCAGTCCACCGCCGCAGCGAGGGGCTGCTCGCCGGCTTGTTCCTTCAAGGCAGAAATCGTGAAAAACGGCACCCCGCGAGCATCGACGGATCGCGGCGGGTGTCACGAACGGAACACGGCTCACGCCGCCACGCAGAGGGCACCTCGCACGGACTCCATGAAAGTCCCGTATTCGAAGGGTTTGCTGAGTACCGCCTGAGCTCCGAGTTGCCGGGCAAGCGGGAGAAAGTCGCCCTCGCCCGACATGATCCCGCCGGACATTGCGATGACCCGGAGGAAGGGATCGACGGCGCGGAGTGCCAGGATGGTCTGGATGCCATCCATCTCCGGCATGATCAGATCGGTGAGCACCAGATCGAAGAGCCGCTCCTTCACGCGCTCCACCGCCTCGCGGCCATTTGCCGCGATTTCCACCTCGAAGCCTTCCGCCAGCAAGGCTTGCCGGAGGACTTGCAAAACTGCGGGCTCATCGTCCACCAGGAGGATTCGGGCGGTTTCCTTTGCGAGCTGAGTGATAGCCATTTGCCGACAGTCTGAGGGAAGGCTGGCAGCATGGTATCACGCCATCGCGGAAGGGCGATTGCTGAAATACTCCGCTGAAATAACTCGTGCCCCGTCACCAATGGTTGCTTGCTTGAATCCGTGATTCATGGTTCCGAATACCTGTTTCATCTCATCGAGATGATTCGAGCGCCATCGCCGCCGGTTCCCGAGTCAGGGTGATGAATCCACCACTCCCCAGCCTTCCAAAGGACATGGCGCGCCATCGCGCTTGGAGAACCGTCGCGGTCTATTGGACCTTCGCGACCCTGTGGATCTTGCTTTCGGATCGCGCGTTGACGCCGCTGCTGCCCCGGCCGGAGTTGATCCTGCAATGGAGCGTGGCGAAGGGACTGACCTTTGTGGCGCTGACCTCGCTGCTGCTGTGGTTCCTGGTGCATCGGTCCTACGCGAAGATTGCAGCCGGGTACCAATCGCTGAGTGCGAGTGAAAGCGAGCAACGCGCATCGGCCGGCCAACTGGACGTGGAGCGGTCCCGTCTGGTAGAAGCGCAACGGGTTGCGGCGATCGGCTGGTGGGAGGCCGACCTGGGCACCGAGGAACTGGTGTGGTCGGATGAGATGCACCGGATCTTCGAGACCGATCCGGCGAGCTTCGTCCCAAGTTTCGAGAGGGTCCTCCAGCGGCTGCCAGATGACGAGCGTGGCCGGGTGGAGCGGATCTTCGCGGAATCGCTGGCGGGCCATGCGCCCGATGCCATCGATCACCCGATCCTGCTGACGGATGGCCGGGTGAAGCACGTGGAAATGCGCTGGAAGATTTTCCGGGATGATGCGGGCAAGCCGTTGCGCCTGTTAGGCACCTGCCGGGATGTCACCGCCCGCCAAGCCGCCGAGCAGGCACTGCGCGAAAGCGAGACCCGCTTCCGGGAGATGGCGGAGAACATCGGCGAGATCTTCTTCAGCTACGATCCCATTCAGGATCGCCTCCTCTATGCGAGCCCGGCGTATGAAGGCATCTGGGGTCGCCGCCGTGATGGTGTCTATGCCGAGCCGACTTCCTACCTGAAGGACGTCATGCCGGAAGATCTGCCCGCTGCGGAAGAGGCATTCCGTCGCCAGCTCGCCGGCGAGAAGACGCAGGTGGACTTCCGCATCCGGAGGCCGGATGGCGAGGTCCGCTGGCTCAGCGAGCAAGCGGTGCCCATCCTCGATGGTGCGGGAGGGGTGGAGCGGATCGTGGGGACCATGCGTGACATCACCGCGGCGAAGCTCGCCGAAGGGCAGCTCGCCGAGCAGGCGGCCCTGCTTGAGAAGGCTCGCGATGCGATCATCGTTCTCGGCTTGGATCACCAGGTGCTCTACTGGAACCATGGGGCGGAACTGCTCTTTGGCTGGACCGGCGCTGAGGTCTCCGGGCGCTCGGTGCGCGAGCTTCTCTATCAGGACGACGCGGCCTTTCTCTCCGCCACCCAGACGGTGCTTGAGCAAGGCGAATGGGCCGGCGAGATCGGCCAGTTCACCCGGACCGGCCAGGCCGTGACCGTGGACGGCCGCTGGACCTTGTTGCTCGACCCCGATGGCAAGCCGCGGTCGATTCTTTCGATCAACACCGACATCACCGGTCGCAAGCAGCTCGAACAACAGTTCCTGCGGGCCCAGCGGATGGAGAGCATCGGGACATTGGCCGGAGGCATCGCCCACGACCTGAACAATGTCCTCGCCCCGGTCATCATGGCCGTGGACTTGCTGAAGCACCGCCTGGCGGATCCCTCCGATCGCGAGATCCTCGAGATCGTCGGCGCGAGCGCCCGCCGGGGTGCCGACATGGTGCAACAGATCCTCTCGTTTGCCCGCGGCATGGAAGGCCGCCGGGTGGAGGTGGAGGTCTGCCGCATCCTCCAGGAGATCGTGCGCATCATCGGCGATACGTTTCCCAAGTCGATCCGCGTCGAGCTGGAGATGGAGGCTGGTCTGCACCCGGTGCATGCCGACCCGACCCAACTACACCAGGTGCTTCTCAACCTCTGCGTGAATGCCCGCGACGCGATGCCGGAGGGCGGTCTGCTCTGTCTGCGCTCCTCCAATTCCAACCATGGCGAGCCGCGCGTCCGCATCGAGGTGGAAGACACCGGCACGGGGATTCCCGCGGGTTTGTTAGGAAAGATCTTCGACCCGTTTTTCACGAGCAAGGAACCGGGCAAGGGCACCGGCCTTGGCCTCTCCACTGCGCTTGCGATCGTCCGTGGCCACGGGGGGGCGCTGGAAGTCGCCAGCGAGCTTGGAAAAGGGACCGTCTTCACGATGCACCTCCCGGCACTGGGACATGCCGGTGCACGGCCGGTCGCCAAGGTAAGTCCCGGACTGCCGCGCGGCCGCGGCGAGACGGTGCTGGTCGTCGATGACGAGGCGTCGATTCGCCATATCACCCGCCAGACCCTGGAGGCCTATGGGTATGAGGTCCTGGATGCCGCTGATGGGGCGGAGGGAATCGCCCTGTTCATCGCCCGGCGCTTCGAGATCGATGTGGTGCTGACGGATATGGCGATGCCACGTCTGGATGGTCACGCGTTGATCCGCGAGCTGCACCGGATCGATCCCGCCGTGCCGGTCATCGGTGTCAGCGGGGTATCAGCGACTCCGCCCTTGGATGAGGAAAACGAGGCGGTGCGATTCCTGCCGAAGCCTTACACGACGGCGGCGCTTCTCTCAGCCCTGAGGCAGATGTTGGACGTGCCGGTGCGGTGAGTCGTTTACAAGCCACGCAACGCCTCTTGAATTTCCCGGTCCGCGCGTTCCTCGATCGCGTTTATGTGGGTTTTGCTGGTCCACGAGGGGAAGAGCGGGTCCTTCGCAAACCAGTAGCGCTCCAT
The DNA here is from genome assembly GCF_025950235.1 of Luteolibacter arcticus. NCBI lineage: Bacteria > Pseudomonadati > Verrucomicrobiota > Verrucomicrobiia > Verrucomicrobiales > Verrucomicrobiaceae > Neoluteolibacter > Neoluteolibacter arcticus. Next base: position 213,895 of record NZ_JAPDDT010000008.1, read on the forward strand.
GGCGGTCACGACCGCCACGCTCGCCAGCAAGGTGGCCACACCAGCGATCGCCCACGGCAACGCCGCGCGCATCGTCAAGTTCGGCCTCAGAGCGCCGGAGCGCGGGGTGAAGAGATTCATAATGCCCTGCCAGAGAAACCACAACACACCGCACGCCGCCATGCCTGCCACTCCAAGCAACCAGGCGGCGGTTTCGTCGTCATTGAGAGGAAGGTAGCGGATCGCTCCGGCGGAGGGTATCGCCGAACCTGTCAGGGCGGCCGCTCCCCAGCCGGTCCAGGGGAGTGAGACGCCGAGACCGATGAAGCCTCCACGCACGCCCCAGCGCCAGCGCGTCGCTTGCAGCAGCATTACCATGCCGAAGGCGACTCCCGCCACGGGTTGCAATAGCCATACCAGAGCCGTCCATTCCTCGAACTTGGCGTCGCGCATGCCCAGCGGGCTCATCCTGACGATCGCCCACCACCACAGCCAAGGCAGAGCCAGGCCGAGTCCGCCGATCCACCACTGGTCCCGCGGGTGGAGGAGGGGCGTCAGGCCGCGTGCCATCGCCTTCACGACCTTCGACCGCCGGCAAGTTTCGAGTGCGACCAAGCCGGTAAACACCAGGGAAAGTACGACGAGTATCGTACCGAGGATGCGATCGAAATAGCAAAGTTCTGCCGAGCGGGATGGCCGCAGTTCCTCGGCTGTAAGTCCGAGCGGGATCAAGGACTCGGCATCGATCCGGGCTCCCGCCACGCCTTCAAGCTCCGGGGGGATGGCGCCGGATCCTCCCGAATAAATCACATTTGAGATGCCCTTGACGAGGTGCTCCGCTTCGCCTGCTTCGGCCGTCATGCCCAGTTCAACGAAAGCGCCGGAAATCGTGGTCTCCATCCTGGTCACTTGGGAAAGGACGCCCGAGTAGTCGAGTGCGCCGGGAGCCTCGGAACGCAGGATCAGATGAAGCACCAGTTTCCACTCCTCGAAGAATTTCAACAGTCCCGCCTTGTCTCCCGCCGCTACCAGGCGTTCGCAGTGGGTTTTTGCAAGTGATTCGAAGCCGTCGGAAATCGTTCCGGTTGGTGATGATGCCAAATCAGCGAACCCGGTCGAAACGACACTGTCGGAAAGCGACTGGTCGGGCGGAAAGGCATCGAGTTGGCGTCGTTTCAAGGCACGCGAGTGATCGCGATACACCGACTTGGCAGCGGCTTCGGAGAAGCGTTGCAGGGCGCTCTGAAACTCCGGTTCCATGATTGCGACCCCGCCTGGCAGAGAGAAGGTGCTCGTCTGCTTCACCTTCTCCATGTGGGGTGTCACTTGGATTAGCGGCCACAGTGCATTGTCGGCATCGAGCCGGGCAATTGCATCGCTTTCCTCCTGGGCCAGTCCGCTCCATGACGACTCGCGAACCTGGCGTGTCACATGCTCCTGCCACATCGGCAGGTCGTCCGGATTTTTCTGAAGCGCCGACGCGGTTTCCTCTGCCGCGCCTGCCTGCGGATGGAGCCCGAGCGGCAGACCCGGCGCACGCGAGCGGACGTGATGCAAGAGAGGCTCGGGAGGAACCGCTTCACTGCCGAATCCCCCAAAGCGTATTTGGACCGACATCATGCCCGCCTGGCTCATCATGAGTAGCTCGTGCGCCAGCGTCCTCGAAGCGACTGCCGCTCCCCCGGTGATCAAAAGCGCGCCCGCGATCAATGCCGCGCGCCGCAGCCCGTGCTTGGCCGGCTTTGCCTTCTGCAAGCGCTCCAGCGGCTCCGCCAGATCGAGCATTTCATACGGCACGCCAGCGTGGGCGATGCGCGACATCAGTTCGCCCTTCGCCTCCTCCCGCTCGCCGGGAGTGGCTTCGAGCGGTCGCGTCGCCAGATCCAGAAACTGCTCGACGTCGGGGGTCATGGACGCCGGTTCTAGCAGACCCGCCCCCTTCGCAAAGGAATTCCCGGCTCAGCCGAGTTCCCAAGGTTCGGCCAGGGGGGGCTCCTCGGCGGGGGTGCCGGCGCGGGCTTCCTCCAGATGCTTTTCGATGCAACTGAGGATGGTGCCGAACTCGGAGGTCTTGCTGACAAAGGGCAGGCCGCCGGTCTGGGTCTCGCCATCGGGCGTGTCGGGATTCTCCTCAACCAGTGCAGTTAGCATCAGCACGGGGATACTCCGCAATTCGGGATCGGCGCGGAATTGCGCGACCACGTCGCCGCCATCGAGCCCGGGCATGACCACGTCGATGATGCACAGGTCGGGCATGAACTCCTTCGCGGTCCTTAGCGCGCGCGAGGAGTCATTGATGTCTTGGACCTCGAAATTCCCAACTTCCTCCAGATTTGCGCGCAGCAGCGCGGTGAAATCAGGCTCGTCGTCGATGATCAAAATTTTGGTGGTCTCCATGATTGCAGTGGTATCGTAAAGTTCAGAGAGGATCAAGAACTGGCGAGATGCTGACGCAATCCCGGTGCCAATTCATCCGACCTTAAGGGTTACCGAGGCGCGGACGCCGCCCTCGGGGCGGTTTTCGAGTTCGAGGATTCCATTGTGCAGCTCGACAATCTTGCGGCACACCGCGAGACCCAGGCCGGTGCCTTGGCCGGTGGCCTTGGTGGTGAAAAACGGATCGAAGATCTTCGACATGATCGCTTCGTCGATGCCGGTGCCAGTGTCATCGACCTCGATGCGGAGGACATGATCGCCTTCGCGCAGGTGGCTGGCGGTGCGCACGCCTTCGTCCCGCCGCACGCCGCTGAGCACGCGGGCAAAGGCCCGCACCGTGAGGGAGCCGCCTCCCGGCATGGCGTGCATGGCATTGATCATGAGGTTGACCAGCACCTGCTCCATCTTGGTGGAATCCACGCTCACGTGGGGGAGATCGGCCTCGACTTCCTTGAAGAGTTTCACCCGGGCTTGGCGCAGCGGATATTCGACCAAGGCCAGCGAGTCGCCAATGACTTCGGAGATGTCCTTCGGCTCCATCGAGAGCTGGCGTGCCGAGGAGTAATCGACCAAGCCCTTCACGATCTTCTTCGCGCGGTCGATGCCGCGTTTCATCCGCTCGATGGTTTCCTGGCCTTGGGCGTCTTCGGTTGGCACGCGGCGGGCGAGCAATTCGATGCCCATGCCGATCATGGCGAGCGGGTTCTTCACCTCGTGCGCGACGCCCGCGGCGAGGCGTCCGATCGATTCCATCTTTTCCGCCTGGATGAGCTGTTCCTGGGCGCGCTTGAGGTCTTCGTTGGCCTGGAGCAGGTCTTGGTTGAGGATATGCATCGATTGCTCCGCGGCCTTGCGGTCGGTGATGTCGGTGGAAATCGTGCCGATCGACTGGATCTTGCCATTGAGGTCGCGCAGCGGGAATTTCACCGAAACGTAGGTGCGCGGCTCGTTATCGACGTAGAGCTCTTCATCCATTTGGAGCGCGTCGCCTTGCTCGGCCACGAGCAGGTCATGCTTGCGGAATTTGTCGGCAGCGGCCTTGTCGGCGATGAGCTGGTGGTCGGTGAAGCCGAGCACGTCCTTGCGCGGCAGGCCGAAGAGATCCTCGAAGCCGCGGTTGACCATGAGGTAGCGGCCACTGACGTCCTTCATCGAGATGACGGCCGGGCTGTTGTCGATCATCGCCTGCATCCGCTGCTCGGCTTGCAGCACCAGATCCTGGGCACGGCGCTGCTCGGTCACGTCACGGTCCATGCCGACGATGCCCCACATCTTGCCGTCCGCGTCGAAGAGCGGGACCTTGGTGGTGATGAAGTGATGGAGGTCGCCGGGCTTCCATTCGAGGTCCCACTCGCGGTTGATCACACCCGCGCGGTTTTCGATGATGCGGAGGTCTTCCGCTTTCCCCGCCTTCACGACCACTTCCGGGAAATAGTCGGCCGGAGTCTTGCCGATCATTTCCTCGGGGGAGTCCACGCCGACCCACTCCGCCATCGAGCGGTTCACGACCAGATAGCGGCGCTCCAAATCGCGGGCGAAGATCTTGTCGGGGAAGGCGTCGATGAGGGATCGCAGCAGGTAGCGCTCGCGTTCCAGTTCTTGCTTGGCATTGACGAGTTCGCTGACGTCGCTGGACATGCCGAAGGTGCCGATGATGTTTCCCTCGTTGTCGCGGAAAGGCATCTTGTTGGTGAGGACCCAGCCGGTCTTGCCGTCGGGAAATACCTCGCGTTCCAGGAGGCCGGTGATGGCGATTCCGGTGTCGATGATCCGGACTTCGTCAGCGCGGGCCGGATCGGCGTGCTCGCGGCCGAAGAGGTCGTGGTCGGTCTTGCCGATGAGGTCGCGCGGGTGGCCCTTCTTTACGTAGGCCGCCATGCTTTGGTTCACGCGCAGGAAGCGGGACTCGCGGTCCTTGAAGTAGATATTGGCCGGCACATTCGCCATCAGCATCTCGAAGTAGTGGTCGAGCTGGCGGTGCTGTTCGCGGGTCCGGTCGAGTTCTTCCTCAAGCCGGAGGTTGATCCCGGCGAGCCGGTCGGAGGCGCTGGTCGCTTCCGGGATGGTGCGCAGGCGGCCGATCAGCAGGCCGGTGGCCAGCAGCACCACGGCACTCGCCGCGATCCGGGTATTCAGGTCTCCCTTCCCCATCACCAGCCACGAGGTGCCGAGCAGCACGAAGATCCCCGCCAAAATGACCAACGCGCCGGAGCGGCGCATCGGGGTTGGCGGGAGATCGCTTTTCACCACTAACATACGAGCACGCTTTGTGGCTCGTGTAAATGGTGGGGTGAGTTTTGCGGAGTAGCGGAACGACTTCGTCGTTCCGGCGGGGGGCGGACCGCATGGGCTGCGACGCGGCCATTTCCGGAGACGCTCGCCCAGCCTGAACGGCGCATCCGTTCAGCTACGTGGGGGAAAAAAGCCGCTCACTTCGCTGGCGGCAGCGCGAGGATGCGCTTGATCTCTGCGATGGCCTGCGGGTGATGGAAGGAACCGTGGCCGGCCGGGACTTCGAGGGAGGATTCGGCACCGGGCAGGCTGGAGCTGGATGGGGCCACGAACAGGTCGCGCGATCCGCTGATGACGTGGCCGGCGGTGCCGCGAACGAGAGGGAGCGCATCGAAGATCTCCATCGAACGCTGCTTCGGGGAAAGCGCGCCGATGCTGGTGATCTTGCCGCGGGTGAGCTGTTGGTAGTCGGGCTGGAGCATGCCGGGGTTCTTCTTCTCGATCCCGCGGAAGAAGTCCTGGAAGCGGTCGTCCTGCGCGGCCAGCCGCTGGCCGAAGCGGCCGAGCCACGAGTTCGCCCAATTGCTGCCGCGGAAAGGGACGGAGCAGAAAATGATGCGGTCCACGTGAGTACGAGGTTTCCAGTAGAAGGCCTCGTCCAGCGTCCGGCGTTCCTGGCGGGTGACGTCGAGTGACGACAGCGGCCGGGTGAAGACGGCATCCCAGAAGGCTTCGCGCGGGTCGACGGCCAGCGATTTGGCGAGCAGGCCGCCATTGCTATGGGCGATCACCACGCTGCGCTGCATCGCGGGATCGTCGCCCCCGGGATCGAGGAATTTCCTCAGCTCATCGAGTTGGCCGCGCATCACGCGGGCCGAGTAGAGGGCCGGGGCATTGGTCGGGTAGAGATAGTGCCAGATCTGGTAGCGCTTGCGGACGGCGGGATCGGCCCACAGTTCGTTGGTGAGTTCGGCCCAGGCGAGCGGGGTGGAAAAGAGCCCGTGGATGCAGATGAGCGGAGTACGACGCGGATCGTACTCCTCCACCAGCGCGAAGCCGGGCTCGCGTGACGACTGCTTGCGAAGCACCGCCGTGATTCCGGATCGGGCGAGCGGCCGGGCATTCTCCAGCAGTGCGGCCCACGGCACGGTGAAGTCGCCGGCGAGCGCATGAGGCTTGCCGGCGATCGTCGCGGTTTGGGTTTTCAGCCGGTCGTAGAGCCGGATTTCGACGCTGCGCTGGCCGTTTTTCACTGGCCCCGGCACGGCCACGGCAGTGACCGTCCGGGTGATGCCTTCGGGCGGATACCATTTCTCGACCGGTTGCAGGTGACGGTTTTCCCGGTGGCCGATGAGCGGGACGCCGATGCCCTCGACGCGGTGGTGATTCAGTCCCGTGACCTCGTAGCGCGAGGCGGGTTCAAGCTTGTCGAAATAGTTCCGTGGGAAGATGCCCACACCGCCGGGATGGAAGCGGATGAGGTAGCCGTCGATCGCGCTTTCCGATCCGGGCGCGCTTTCCAGCCAGCGGCCGAGCGCGCGCGTGGCGGCGGGATCGCTGGCCCCATCGAAGGCCCGATGCAGATCGTTGCTGGTGGAAGCGGCGGCACGGCGTGGTCTCTCCGAAATGCGCTCCAACCTCGCCGGGGCACAGGCGGCCACGGCGAGGGCGAAGAGGATGACGGGGAGGAGTTGCATGCCTGTTAATGAGGTTGGACGTTCCGTCTACCCGTGTCGACGGAACGTCGACACCCCTTAGGATTTCATTTTCGCGGCGATGCCGGCGACGTGCTTGCCTTGGAAGCGGGCGAGCGAGAGTTCCTTCTCGCTCGGCTGCCGCGAGCCGTCGGCTCCTGCGATGGTGGCCGCGCCGTAGGGGCTGCCGCCGCGGACTTCGCTGATGTCGGTGAGTTCCGGGGCCGAGTAGGGCAGGCCGACGTAGATCATGCCGTGGTGCAGCAGGGTAGGGATGAAGGTGAGGATGGTGGATTCATTGCCGCCGCCGGTGCCGGTGCTGGTGAAGACGCTGCTGACCTTGCCGATGAGCGCGCCTTCCATCCAGAGCTTGCCGGTCTGGTCGAGGAAGTTGCGCATCTGCGCGGCCATGTTGCCGAAGCGGGTGGGCGTGCCGAAGATGATCGCGTCGTAGTTGGCGAGTTCCTTGTGATCGGCGACCGGGGCGGCTTGGTCGAGCTTTGCGCCGTAGGCGGCGGCGACTTCGGGCGGCATGGTTTCCGGCACGCGCTTGAGCGTGACTTCCAGGCCATCGACGGAGCGCGCGCCTTCGGCGACGGCATTCGCCATGGTTTCGATGTGGCCGTAGGTGGAGTAGTAGAGGACGAGGAGCTTGGTCATGACGGTCTTGATTTTGGGATAACGGGACGGAGCGTGACAGAAATCCGGCAGGGCGGGAAATAGCCTCTGCGAAGCCTGAGCATGCAGAGCCCGCATGGGCGACCGGGCACGGGCCGTTCCTGCTCGGGGCAAGCCTCTCCGATGTAGGGCTTCTGAACTTTCGCCTTCGCGGGCACACGCTGTTGGATTTTGCCCGGTTCGAGTGATTCCCAAGGCAACGCATAAAAGTCGGGCGAACTTTCCACGCCGACTAAACGCAGCACCTCCTGCCGAACGTGGCTTAAGTTGATCACGGGTCGTACCCGCGGGCTTTTGAAGCGGGCCTCTCATGCCTGAAGGCTCCAACCAGGACCAGACCTCATGAACCGAAAGAAATTCCCTATACCTCGTTATGGATTCGGTCGTTTGACCGCGATCGCCACCATCACCCTCTGCCTTGCGGCCACCTCCGCCGAGGCGCTGGAGAAGACCTACCGCTTCTACCGTTTTGTGACCATCGGGATGAAGAATGACAACGACACGATTCAACTGGGGGAGTTTACCTTCTCCTTGAACGGGACCGTGTTGAACACGAACGACCGCAACGCAAACAACGTCAATGTCGTGCCCGTAACCATCACCTCGGGAGAACAGGACCCCGAGGGATTCGAGGGCCCTGCGGAGGTGAGTGACGGGGATCTCGAGACGAAGTGGCTGAAATATTTGCCTTTCGGGGAAGCGGAGGCCCTGACCTTCGAGTTTGAGTCGCCGGTGACCATCGATTCATACAACTGGGGCTCCGGGAACGACAGCGTTGACTATTCGCGCAGCCCGGTTTCCTGGCGGTTCGAAGGCAGCAGCGACGGGCTCACTTGGGATGTGCTCGATGTTCGCTTCGATTACCCGATCCAGAACGCCGATCTGACCTACCAGGCTGGATTCAACGTCCGGGATGAGTTTGATCCGGCGATTCTCCACTTTCGTATCGACACCGACACCAGCGCGGGAATCGTCCTCAACGGGAGCCCGGTCGGTCTGGAATGGGAGACTGTTTCCTCGGATGAGGTTTCAATCTCTCCGGCACCCGGTAATGTCGATACGTCCAGCCTTGGTGTGACGGTCAACCCGCCCGCAAACTCCACCGTGGAGTATACGCTGACCGCGGGTCGCACCGGTGTGACGGAAACGGCCAACTCCACCGTGAATGTGCGGACCGTAGTCGGCGGTGAGGCGACCTACCAGTTCGTGCGCTTCACGGCGACGAAACTCGGTAACGGCACCCCGGACGGCTTTGTCCAGCTTGCCGAATTCAGCTTCGTAAACGATGGGTCGCCGGTGTCGGTTTCCTCGGTGTCGAATCCCGGGGGAGACTCGAATGACGGTGAAGGAGTGGAGAACCTCATCGACGGTGACGGCGTTGCAAACAAGTGGCTCGATTTCGAGAATGCCCCGGTGATCTTTGATTTCGGCGAAGCGAAGACCTTCGACGGTTACTCCTTCTACACGGCCAATGACCTGCCGGATCGCGATCCGATCCAATGGACCCTCGAGGGCAGCAATGACGAAACGAACTGGACCCGGATCGAGGATGTCAACTTCGACTACCCCACGCCTCCGCGGAATGTCAGCACGAGGGACATTCCCCTGCCGGGTCCCTCGCTGGTCGCACGGCTGAATTCCTTTACAGGCAGCAGCCAGACCTTGCTTCAGGGCGAGCCGCTGGTGCTCTCGTGGTCGGTCGATGCGGCAGCGACCATCGAGATTGACCAGGGCGTGGGTCCGGTGAGCCCTGGGGAGGGTTCGATCGTGGTGACACCTGCCCCCGCGCTCGGGGACACAACCTATACCCTCACCGCCTCTTCCCTGGGCGGCACCGTCACTGAGACTTTCACGGTCAATGTGATCCCCATGCCGGCGACCACCACCATCGCCTACGATGACTTTATTAGCGCAGGCGACGAGCTCAGCTTGCGCGGCAGCACCAGCATCTCTGGCGATGTCCTGCGGCTTACCCCCGACGAGGGCGGTCAGATGGGCGAGGCCTGGTTCCGCCTGCGCCAGCCGGTGGCGGATGGCTTCGAGGCCACCTTCGGCATGAGCATGAACCAGGATGCGCCGGATGGAAACGTGAGTGCGGATGGACTTGCCTTCGTCATCCAGAACTCTCCGGCCGGCAGCGACTCGAGTAGCAACGGGGAAAATGGCGTGGCCACGAATGCGCTGAACATCAAGTTCAAGAGCTTCGGGTTTGATCCCTTTGAAGCGTCGCAGCTTCAGGTACTCGCGGGAACCACGATCCTGCAGACCCGCTCGATCGACCTGACCCCCGGGACCATGCTTCATGGCTTGCCTGCGGGAGTGGAGGGCGATCCGTACCCCTACACGCTGGGCAGCCCAGCGGGCAAGGCTCCGTATCAGATTCGCATTGTCTATATAGCCGGTACCCCGGGACACCTGGACATTTACTTCAATGGGATCGCGATCGTGCAGAACCTTGACGTGGACCTGGCGGAGATCGGTGCGGTGGATGCGAACGGCGATGCCTTCGTGGGCTTTTCGGCCCGCACCGGTGGCTATGTCCAAAACAATGACATCACCGACTGGAAGATGGCGTACGGCGACTTCTCGGCCCTGCCACCCTTCGGATTGGTGAAGGTGAATTACCGCCGTGACTACTCCGCAGGTCCGGCCGGCGTGCCGGTCCTCGACATTGTGTGGAATGCCGACGGCGAGGTGAATTACGAGCTTGAGTCCTCGCCGGACCTCACTCCGGAATCATGGACGACCCAGAGCTTCCACGACCCGGTGGCCGGCCAGATCGGGGTGCGTCTTCCGATAACCGAACCGCGAATGTTCTACCGCGTGGTGGAAGTGGAATAAGGAGCCCGAAAGAAACGGTCATTCGTCCCGGCCGGTGAGCTTGGCTCGCCGGCCGGATTTTCTTTGTGTCGGGCCGGAGATTCCCGGAGCGGCCCGCAGCCACGCCGCAGCAGGGTAATTTTACAAACGGGGGCCGCCAGTGAAACAATTTGGCAAGGCAGGCGGTAGTTGGTGGGCCATGGTGGCCCGCCCACCCCGCAGCATCCGGGTGCTCCGGTGCCGCCTTGCCTCTCGACATGCGAACAATCGGACGACTACTGATGGGAAGCCTGGCGCTGCTGCCGGGAGGGGGGAGCGCGCAGGTGGATCGCTATGTGGCGTATCCAGCCGCGGAGCAGCCTGCGGAGGGGATTTCGTGGCCGAAGGGGCAGGCGCTGCCGATTTTTGCGGCTCCGGCGGCGATGCTGGATTCCATCGCGGTGCAGGATTTGTCGAAGGACGAGCAGCTGACGTTTTCGGCATTGCAGGGGCAGGTGAACCGCAAGCAGCCGCGGATATTGCTCGTGGATGCGCGGGCGGGCGAGGGGCGGGATACTTGGGCGCGGACTTTGAAGCTCGGTGTCGCCGAGCCGTTCACCCGCGAGACGAAGTGGGAGCTGCTGAAGAAGTATGCGGGCGAGGTATCGGGCGTGGTTCTCTACGATACAGTGAAGAGCCCGCACTACCGGAACGTCGCGGGGACCGCGGCGGGAATTCAGCGTGCGCTGCCGGTGACGCCGCAGGTGATGGCCGACATGAAGGCCCAGGGGATCGAGCTGAAGGTGGTGGAAGATTTGACCGGGCTCGCCTTCACGGATCCGCTGGAAATTTACGGGCACCTGCGGGAGCGCTATTGGCCGAAGTGCGACAAGCGCGTGATCGTGAGTGCCAAGCCGCACGATGATCGCGGTGGTGGCGACTACCACCACACCCGCGACATCGCGGCGGCGGCCGGAGCCGCAGTGGTGTGGCTGGACACGCGGAATGACCGGCAGCGGGAGATGCTGAGATCCTTCTTCCGCGACATGAAGGCGGGGGACGCGATTGCGCTGGGCTGGTATGCCACGGAGCGCACGGGCATTCCTCTGGCTTCGGAGTTTGGCATCGGCACCTTGCCGGCGGATTTCTTCGTCAGTGGCAGTGTTTTCGCGGGCACCAGCCCGAAGATCCAAGTGCCGCCGGTCCCGAAGATGCCCTCGCTGGAAAACAAGGTCTATGTCGCGGTGATGATCAGCGATGGCGACAACATCCAGTACGTCCAACACGCGATGCGCCAGGCCTGGGAAGGCTCGGCGAACGTGCGTGGGAAGGTGCCGCTGAACTGGACCATCGCGCCGGGGCTGGTGGACATCGCACCGGGGATGATGAACTACTACTACTCTAGTGCCACGGCGCAGGACTGCTTCGTGACGGGGCCATCGGGCATGGGCTACCTGATGCCTTACAACACGCTTACCGAGCCGGGAGCGCCGGTGGGGGACAAGCTGACCGATCCCGTGCGGATGGATGGCTATTCGCGGATGACGGAGACGTATCTCCAGCGCTCCGGGCTGCGGGTGGCGACGATTTGGGACGACATGACACCGATGCAGCGCGCGTCTTATGAAAAGCATTGCCGGAACCTCTACGGGGCGACCGTGCAGAACTTCAAGGACGTGCCGGCGGTAGCGGGCGGCGTGACGAACGGGCGGCTGCGCTTCGACAAGCTGGTCATCCCGTATGGCGGCACGTTCGAGCATCTGCATGGGTCGATGACGGAGAAGATCCGCGATTGGGACGGGAAGTCGCCGCTGTTCCTGAGCTATCAGGTGGAGGCTTGGAAGATGCGGCCGGACCGGATCCTGGCCCTGCAAGAGCAGCTCGCGAAGGACTTCCCGGGCAAGGTGAGCTTCGTGCGGGCGGATCACTATTTCAACCTGCAGAACGAGGCGAGCGGGGTGCCTTACAACTTGTGCATGGCACCGGCGACGACGGTGAAGGCGGGCGATGGCGCGGCCGAGGCGGCGATGGACGGAACGCCATCGACGCAGTGGTCCTCGGCGGCGGAGGGCAAGCGCTGGCTGGGTTTTGACTTCGGTGCGCCGAAGGAGGTCCGGCGCTATGTGATCCGCCATGCGGGTGACGGTGGGGCGGATCGTAGCCAGAACACCGCGGGCTTTACGGTGCAGGCGAGTCTTGATGGGAAAACGTGGAAACGAGTCCACAAGGTGACCGGCAACCGGCATAACGTGAATGATGTCGATTTGACGCCGGTGAGGGCGCGCTATTTCAAGGTGACGATCGACGATGCGGGTGCGGATAGCACGGGGCGGATCGGCGAGGTGGAGATTTTCGGGAGGGAGTAGGGCAGCCTTTGGGAACTCCGAAGGGGGCAATTCCTCAAGCTCGCCCAACGGGCGGGGCACTTCGGCGAGCCGGTGGCATGAGGTGGGGCCTTTGTGCTGCTTCTATCCTCTCCCAATATATCGGGCCTTCAGCCCTCCCAATCATCGCCCACGGCGAACCCCGCCCGTTGGGCGGGGCTGAGGGATTGCGCCCCGTTGGGGCTTGGAGGCAAGGAGAGGGATGGCGTCCCATCGGGGTTGGAGGCGAAGAGAGGGATGGCGGCTCCTTTGGGCTTGGAGGCAAGGATCGTTGCCAGACGGGCTTTGACGGACCCAATCTTCTTCTTCGCTTTACAGGAAATTCACGTGTGGGCACCGCGGGTCAGACGTATGAAGGGATCATGACTCGGACATGGGCTTTCCTGCTTTGCGGACTGATGCCGGCGATGGCCGGTGAGATGCCGGAAAAGGCGGAGGGCTATCATGAGGCGCTGCGCAAGCGGCCGGAGAGCGAGACGCTGTTCCAGCGTTTCCGCGACGCGTGGTTGGAGGAAAAGCCGTCCGCGGACCTGGAGGCCGAGTTGCTGTCGCGTGCTGAGGCCGGCGAGCCGGGGGCGTGGGGGATCCTCGGCCGCGAGCGGCTGGCGGCGGGGAAGGATGACGAGGCGCTGGTGGCTTTCGGCAAGGCGATCGAGGCGGAGCCGGCGGCGGCGTGGCTGCGGCTGGCGCGGGCGAAGATGCTCCTGGCAAAGAAGGACTTTGCGGCGGCGGAGAAGGACGCGCTAGCGGTGCCGGAGGGCGACAAGCTGCGGCCGGAGGCGCTCAAGCTGGCCGGTCTCGCCTTCCTGCGAGGTGAGCGGGTGGAGGAGGCACTCGCGCATTGGAAAAAGGCGGTCGATACCGCACCGGGCGACAAGGGACTGCTGGAAGATCTCACCGAGTTGACCCGTCGCGAGGGCCGGCATGATCTGGCGCTGGATTTCTGTGTGAAGTGGCGGGACGCGACCGAGGATGCGTACGGCAAGGCGATGGCGACCTTGAAGCGCTCCGAGCTGCTGCTCGCTTCGCAGAGGGTCGAGGAAGCGATGACTGAACTTGGCGAGGTATTGAAGGTGGCCGGCGATGGCTCCTGGCTGGAGCGCGAGGCGCTGGCCCGGGCAGAGCAGACGTATCAGCGGCGCAGCGACGCAACCGGCTGGGTGAAGCAAATCACGACGTGGGCGAATGCGAATCCGGTGCGGCTGAACTTTCGTCGTGCCCAGGCCCAGGCGCTCGCCACGGCGGGCAAGCCGGGCGAGGCGCTTGAGGTGTTAGGCGATGTGTTGAAGCGAACGCCGGGGGATCGCGAGGCGCGGTGGCAGAGGATTGCGTTGTTAGAGCGGGACTTGAAGGTGCAGCAGGCCTTCGACGAATGCGCGGCGCTGGTGGCGGAAGAGAAGTCGGAGGAGGCCGGGCTGCGACTGGCGGAGCTCGCGTTCCGGCTGGAGAAGAAGGACGAGGTGAGGAAGGCGCTCGACGCGGTGATCGCGGCGGCCGATCCCGCCAAGCGAGTCGGCCTTGCCGGGCTCTATGCGCGCTACGGCTTGCCGGCGGAGTCGGAGAAGCAATGGCGTGCGCTGGCCGGTGGTGAGTCGGGCGGGCAGGCCTTGCGGGATCTCGCGAAGTATCTGCGGACGGAAGGCCGCGACAAGGAGGCGCTGGAAGTGTGGAAGGAGATCGGCCGGCGAGATCTTTTCCAAGACCGGATCGACGCTGCCCATGCGCTGGCTGCGGCGGGCGAGAAGGAGGCGGCGAGCAAGCTGTTAGAAGAGGGGCGCGCACGGTTTTCCGCCGAGGCCGCCTATGAAGAGGCGAGAGCGGAGCTGGCCATCATGCAAGAGCGGCGGCTGGACGCGCGGGCGATCTTCCGCGAGCTGGCGGCACGGGCCAAGCGGCCGGACGAGATGCAGATCGCCGTGAAAGGCTGGCTCCGTGCGGCGGAAGGCGAACTGGAAGCGGCGGCGAAGGATCTGGGCGAGGGCACGGGGGATCGATGCCTGCGTGCGGCGCTGCTGGCGGAGTCGGGCAAGCCATTGCCGGCGCTGGCCGCGGGAGATGAATTGGAGCGAGGGGTGCGGCTAGGCTTGCTGCGTGAGCACGGCAAGTGGCCGGAGGTGGTGGAGATGTTAGAAGCATCGGGAGGGAGCGGGCCGCTGTTTCTCAGTGAACTCTGCGATGCGAAATTCCTGGCCGGCGACACGGCAGGCTCGCTCGTCGCGGCGCGGGCATGGCGGGAGCGGACTCCGGACCAGCCGGGGCCGTGGTTGAAGGAGGCGGATCTTTTGGCAGACGGCGGCGAGCTCGCGGCGGCGGAAGCGCTATTGCGGCGAGCCGCCGCGCGCTTCGAGTCGGACGAGAATGTGGCGCGGGCCTTGTTTGCGGTGCTGGAAAAGAACCGCGATGCCGCGGCGGCGCTTGCCTTCGCGTGGCAGTGCCACGACGAGGCGGCGGATGCTTCGGGAAAGGCCGGCTGGCTGCGGGACATCCTGCGCATTTCGAAGGACGGCGGACGCTTGGAAGATCTGCGCGAACGCCTCGAGGAACGGGTCCGCCGCGATCCGGCTTCGCCGGGGCCGCTGCTGGCGCTGGCAGATCTGGCGAAGGCAAAGGGCAACACCGATGAAGAACTCCAGCTCGTGACGAAAGCGGCGACCTCCGCGCCGCGGGATGTGGCCGTGGTGTCCCGTCTCGCCGCGCTGGAGGAACAGATGGGCCGGCGCGACCGCGCGCTGGAACGCTTTGCCGAGCTGGCACGACTGGTGCCGGGAGCGGAATCGGCCCGCCAGCTTGCCCAGGCGAAGCTCCGCTGCGGTGACATCGCCGGGGGCATGCGCGACTTGCAGGCGCTGGCCGGTGATCAAGGGATCGACATCCGGGCGCTGGAGCAGAGCGTATTCGAGATGGCCGCCCGCGGTTATGTCGAGGAGGGGATCGAACTGCTCAGCTCGCTGGATCCCGCACTGGTCGATGCCCGGCTCCACTTCATGCTGGGGAGGTTGTTAGAGGCCGATGGCTCGGAAGCGAAGGCGCTCGATCACTACCTCAAGGTGATGACGGAACCGGACGACCCGGCGGAGGGTCGGCGCTATGGATCCGGACGAGAGGGCCGGAATCTCATGATGCTGCTCTCAAGTCGTGACGATTCCTCGTCGTCACCATTCCAGCAGATCCCGGTGCCCGGCAGCCTGCAGGAGGCAAAGATGATGCTGCCGGCGCGGATCCTGCAACTGGCGATGCTCGCCGGAGGCGATGCCTGGAAACGGGCGGCCGCCGTGCTGCCGGAGCTGAAATCCACCACCCCGGAGCAATGGCGTGAGCTGAAGGACTTCGCCGGCCTAGGGAACGGTGCGCATCAGATCCAGTGGTGGGACTTCATCCGTCGCTTCCCGGAAAATCCCTTGGGCCCGGAGCTGCTTTTCGAGAGCCAGCAGTATAGCGCCTGCACGCCCGAGCAAGTGGCCGAGCTGCTGAAGCGCACCCCGCCGGTGCCGCTGCGGCTTGCGCTTTCGTTGCAACTGGTGAAGCGGGAGATTGCGCCGCAGACGCTGGAGTGGTTGCAGAAGGTGGATCCAGGAGCATGGCGGGATGACTTCGCGGCAAGGCAATTGTTGGCATGCACCCAGCGGCTGCTCACGACAGTGGAGCAAGCGGCGGAGGACAATCCGGAAACGCGGGCGAAGCTCGAGCGCCTGATGGCGGTGCTGGCGAAGGCGGACCTAGGAGAGCGGATGGCGCGGCAGCTTCACCTCTTGCGAGCCCGGCAGGCACTGCTCGCGGGGGATGCGGAAGCATTCCTCGCTGCCGTGCAGCAGGCGCTGGATGCGACTGCTGCCGCTGCTCCGGAACCGATGGAGATGCGGAGAGGCCAGGAGATGTCCATGAATCTCACGCCGGCGCTCACGCGCTGGAAGACCTCCAAGGGCGAGGCCGCATTCGAGTCGCTGGTAGATCGCCTTCCGTCGCCTGTCCTGCGATGCCTTGCGGGACTCGCCGGGCGGGACGAGAAGGAGACGGTCCGGCATCGGGTCGAGAAAGAACTCGCCGCTCTCCCTGCGGACTCGCCTCGCGAGGTCCGGCGCGAACTGATCCGCTTGCGGTGGCAGTACCAGGACCGCAAGACCGACCCGCAAGGATTTGAGAAAATGCTGCAAGCCGCGGCCGACGTTGAATCGGACCCGCGGCTGGCGTTGGAAGCGTTTGCCCAACTCATGTCCACTCGTCCGGGGGTGCAAGCGGGGGATGGCCCTTCACCTGAAGACCGGCGGCGTCTCGAAGTCATGGCGAAGCGGGTGATGGCTTCCAATGAGTCCGACCGCCCCTACGCGCAGGAGTTGGCCCAGATGTTCGGGCAAAGGCAGCCCGCAGCCTCTCGCCCGGCGACGCGCTGGGGTGGTCGATCGTCCGGACTGACCTACTATGGATATGGTAATTCGAGGAACAGCACGGTGCTCATCCGCCGCATCGTTGCGCTGGAGGACCGGCAGGTCGCCTCGCGCGAGGCGGCCGACCTTCTCGAGAGCATTGCCCGGGGCTCGATGGAAGAGCTGGGCATGCTGCGGGAGCCGGTGGCGGCCTTCCGCAAGGCGGGCCTGCTGGACGAGGCGCTCGCGAAAGTGCAACTGCCGGAGGACGCCGGCCTGTCCCGCCGGATGGCAATGCTGGTGCTGATGGAGGCCGCGGAAAAGAAAGCGGATGCGCGGTCGATCGTCGCTGGCATTCACCGGATGCGGCCGTGGGATACCCGCTGGGCGGTGGAGCTCGCCCTGCTCACTGATGAGCGGGAAGAGGCCATTCGCTTGTTGGATGAAGTGGCGGGCCGCCCGGACTTCGCCCGCAAGTTGCTCGAGGAATTCTTCGGCCGTGGCGGATCGGACGGCCCCGGCATGGTCGAGTATGGACGACTTGCCGACTGGATGGAGCGGCCGCAGGCGGACCGGTCGTGGCTGGGTTCCGCGACCATCGCACTGGGCACCAAGTCGAGGACCAACGATAAAGCCCAGGCGAAGGAGTGGAGCGAGCTTTACCAGCGCTTCGCCAAGCTGGCGCTGACCGACCCGCGGAGCGCGGAGATGGCCTTCCGCTCCCTCTACTCGACCACTCGCGGGAAGGACCCGGCCGCGGTGGAGGACGCCGCGTGGCAAGCGCTGCTCAGCGGAGCCTACACGCTGACTGACCTAGGCCTGGGCGGGCTGACCCTGGTCCAGCTTCCCGAGGCTCCGGCTGCGCTGGAATGGCTGGTCATTGTCGCGAAGGAGAAGGGCGACGATGTCCTCTTTTCGGACGACTTGCGCGGGCGGCTGAAGGCGGTTGATCCTGACCTTGAGGCTTGGATCGGCAAGCTGCTCGCCACCCAGCGGGCCACCGAGTTGCCCGACCTGATCGGGGATGTCACCGTCATGGGTTCCGCTGCCCGCGGAGGCCTGGCGCTCGCGAGGCACGAGGCCGCGATGCTGCGAGCGATCCATCTCGCCGGCCGGGAGGATTTGTTAGAAAAACTCTTCCGCGAGAACCGGCTGCAAACGGTCTCGGGAAATGTGACCCATGTCATTCGCGAAAGCCTGCGGGCCGCCGCCAAAGAGAAGACTCTGGAGAAGCGCTTGCTCATCCTGCTGGAGGCGAGCGCGGGGCCGCGCAAGGAATGGAATGACTCGAACGAGAAGCTGACGACCGCTACCGGGATGATCGTTCGCTCGGTCCAGAATTCGGACAGCGGCGTCTTCGTCGGGGTCTTGAATTCCTTCTCCCTGTGGCAACTGAAGCACCAATGGGCCGACCCGAGTGAATCGCTGGCGGTGCTGTGGGGGGGCGATCTGCGAGCGCCGCGTCGCGCGAAGTGGGAGGATCTTCCCGGCACGCGGCTGCGCGAGGCTCTGCTCACAGGCTTCTGGCGGCGGAGCGCCGTGGTGAAAGATGGCAAACCGCAGATGATCTACCAGTGGACCTTCCAGGATTCCATCCGCTCGGTGACGAGCCAGATGCCGGGGCTGGATCTCCAGACCTTCGCGAGGGAAGTCTCTAACAACCCGAAGGCATCCTTCCTCGACCTGATGCGGGCGGAAGCGATCACGAGCGACAAGGCGTTCGGAAAGCGCGCGCTCAAGCTTGCGCTGCCGGAGCTGGAAAAACTCCCGGACGGGATTCGCGAGGGCGTTATCGACAGGCTCACCTCCGATCTCGGTCTCGTGGATGCGGATGATCTCCCGAAGCCGGTCGCGAACCGGTTGCGCGCCCGGCTCAAGGATCAGAGCGAAGCAAAGGTGAAGAAAACCCGCGCGCGCTTCGAGGCGCTGAAAGGCGCGGGGGGCCTTCTGGGCGGAGCCAGCGAGGCCGGCCGGCTCGCTGGCGAGGTCGCCTTGGAAGCTCCGGAACTCGCCGAGGAGATCGTGACCTTCTGGCGCTCGAAGCAGCCGAAAGTCACCGACCAGAACTTCAATGCCTTTGCCCTCGGGCTTTTCAGCGACTGCGGCAAGGACGCTGGCGAGGTGTTTCTCCGGCTGCGCATGATCGACCGGCTGTGGGCGGATGGTGTTCCCGCGTGGACTGCCAGTGGCGAGGATCCGTTCTCCACGGCCTGGGGCTTGATATCATGGGGGCGGCTGCCGAATCCGGATGTCTGGCCGCGCTTCGCCAAGCTGTCGCCGCGCATGCAGGTGCGGCTGCTGCTCGGGGCGCACACGCATTTCCGCGCCGAGGACATCAATGACAATGATTGGCTGAAAGCGTCGAAGGAGGCTGCCAAGGGCGATGCCCTGACGCACCATGCCCTCGGCTGGTTTGTCGAGATGGACCAGCTGGAGGATCACGGGAAGTTTCGCAGCACAGGGATCGCACCGCTCGGCCTGTTGGAGGCCATGAAAGCTGCGGGGGCCACTCCCGGGGAGCTGACGATACTCATGGAGGAAATCTTCAAGCGGCTCGCCCAGCTCGACAATGCGGCGGACCTCATGGAGCGCACTCCCGGCTTGCTCGCGGGTATCAAGGAGCTGCCCCAGAATACGGCGGGCGAGATGCTGGAAGGCGTCTTCAAGCTATGGGGACGCGTGCAATTGCAGATGCAGGAGTCCGGCCAAGCGAAAGGGGAGGACCGCTGGCGCACGGCCGTCCATCCCGCCGAGACGGCGGCCTTCCTCAAGTTCGTCCTGGCGAAGGTGCCGGGTGGGAAGCTCAACCGGCACTTCTCCAGCGGCCAGGTCAGTTCGGTGCTGGTCGTTTTGGATGACGACGAGTTGATCGACCGCTGGGTGGCTGCCGCCAGCGAGCGATTCTCGGGCGATTATCAGATGATCCTTCATTGCCTGAAGAAAGGTCGGATCAAAGAGGCCCTCGCGTTCTTGCCGCCGCCCAGTCAGAGCGGCCTATCGAGCTACAGCGGGTCGCCGGCATACTCGAAGGAGATGGAGGAACTCGCCGGCAAGCTGGCCGCACTGGATTCCCCGGAGGCCTTTCGCCTGCGGGTGATGATTTCGATGATGAACGATGCCCGGGAAGCCGACGCCCCTGTGGAATCCCGCGTCGACCGCATCAAGCGGCTGGCCGGTGAATTCGAGAAGCGGAGCGCCGCGTTTTCGCTCACCGATCGCATGGCGCTGTGTAACGATCTTCAATTGACCAGCAAGGCCAATCGCGAACATGTGCCGGCTCTTGACGAGTTCGCCGGTGAGATGGCGGCGAAGGAATTCCGCGCCGTTTTCAGCGGCCAACCCCGCAATCCGGTCACTGCGAACGTGTGCGCGGCCGCGGTGAAGTCCCGCTTCCACGCTGGCGACTCCTCCGGGATCGAGGCCATGGCTCTGGCGATCCGCCAGGCTCCCGCGGGGGCCGAGATGGATCAGTTCGTGCGGCGATGGCTGTCCATCACCACGATCTGCTTCTGGTATGCGGCCGACCGGCACGATGCCAAGCTCCCCGAGGCCTCCGCTGTTGCGGTCCGCTCCTTCGCTGCGGCGCTGGCCACTCGCGAGGATCCGGAAATTCGCGCCGAGGCTTCGCTGCTGGTCCACCTCGCCGCCAGTGATGCGGCCTCGCTGAAAGCCGGCCTGGAAAGCTGCAAGCTGGACGGCGTCGCTCCCGGCCGGCTGTCCGATCGCGACGGCATGCGCATGCACTTCGACTCAACACTTCCGTTCATGTTCCGGGTCGGCTTGCTGCATCCCTGCTCCGCAGAGCTCATGAAAATCATCGAGCGTCCGTCGGTGTCGATGAGCCAGATGGGCATGATGCTTTCCATTCTGAAGGATCCGCAGGTGCGGGCCCGCCTGGAGCCGGCGATGTTTCTCGACTGGACCCGCTACACCACCCGGGTTCCAGGACCGTATGTCGAGGGAGTGAAGGCCTACGCCACCGAGCGCCGGAATGATTTCGACGAAGGCCAGCGCACCCAGCTCGATGCCTTGCTCGAACGGCTGGAAAACCCCGGCAAGGAAATGAGCAAGGAGCTCCGGGAGCGGATGCAGAAGGAAATGAGAGAGGAGATGGAGAAGCGGATGGGCGAGCAACAGCGTTGGCAGCAGGAGATGATGGGGCGGCCGCTGCGGTGAATGTCCGTGCGGGCGGATGGGGGACTGCTTCTAGCCTCATTTCGCGCACAACCAGCCGAATGACATCCAGCAGGTGAACCATGTGCGGACTTTCCCTGCGACGGCTTCGGCTGCTTCCGCGGTGCCGGAGAATGCCACGTCGCAGGCTTTGTCCAACGGCATGCCTTGGCGAAGCGACTGCAACAAGCGGAAGGCTTCCGGCTCGATGCGCTTGTAGTAAACGATGAGTTCCGACCGGTGCACCACCAGTTGGATTGGCGCGGCGGCTGCCTTTGCCTTCAGCCGCACGGGTCGTGATGCGGCATCTCCGGATAAGGTGTTGCTGGCAGCATGGTTCTCCGCGTGCTTGAGCCGCTTCAGCAAGTGGTCCACCGGATACCGCAGTTCGAGCAGTGAGAGGTAGGGCTGCAGGCCGAGCGTCATTCGCTCCGGGCTCCGCGCTGCAAATTCATGCGGGTCGATCGATGGCTTCTGCTCACCATCGAAGGCCACGACCCTGGCCCATTCAACGCTTGCCATGTCGAGTGCAAGGCAATCAAAGGGAGCTATGGTCCCGGGATGATCGATAAGATAAGCTCCGAGCTTGGAGCCGAGGTCGCGCAGGTTCCACGAGGTGGAGCCGCATGTGCCGAGGTAAGCCACTGCAAGACGGTGGAATCGTCGTTCGCCGAGGACGGCACGCAGGCCGCGGAAATCCTCGCCCAGGGATCCGAGCAGCCGCCACCAGTACTGCTGGTTGTAGATTTGAAGGCGGTCCGCGGCGACGAGCCGGTCGTTCGGCTTTACGAACTCGTCGGCCGTGCTCCGGCTCTCGCGTCGCATCGCATCGCCGGGGCCCAGCGGCATCATGATGGCGCGGGCGAGCGATGCCTGGAAACGGGCGAGATCGCCGGCTTTGCGGTCACGCGGCATCGGGTAGGAAACGGTTGGCTTTGAGGGCTTCGCGGTGGACTTCCTCGAAGCTTGGTATCTTGTCGTCCCATTCGAGCAAGGTGGCCACCCGGCCGCAGCGTCCGATGGCACGCTCGTAGAGGTCCCACACCGGGTCAATCACGGGGTGATCGTGGGTATCCAGGATGTATTTCTTGAACTCGGTGTGACCGGCGAGATGGATTTGGGCGACGCGTTCTGGCGGCACGGCATCGACGTAGTCGCGCGGGTCGAAGCTGTGATTCCGTGAGGAGACGTAGATGTTGTTCACGTCGAGGAGGATTCCGCAGTCGGCGGCTTCCACGACTTCATTGAGGAACTCCCACTCGGTCATTTCCGAAAGATGGAATTCGGCATAGCTGCTGACGTTCTCGACCGCCACCGGCAGCTCGAGGAAATCCTGCACCTCGCGGATATTGCGGGCGGTGGTCTTCACTGCTTCCCACGTGTACGGCATGGGTAGTAGATCGTGGGTGAAGCGGCCATCGACACTGCCCCAGCAGAGGTGATCGCTGACCCACGGGGTCTTGGTGCGCTTGGTGAGCGCCTTCAGTTTCTTCAGGTGGCTCCGGTTCGGCCGTGAGCTGTTACCGAAGTACATCGAGACACCATGCTGGACCACGCGATATTGCTCCAGGATTTGATCGAGCACGGCGAGCGGCCTGCCGCCATCGGCCATGTAGTTCTCGGAGATGATTTCGAACCAATCGACCACCGGCTTCTTTTCGAGGATGTGCTGGTAGTGAGGAATGCGCAGGCCGATGCCGACGCCGTAGTCTTCGAATTGAGTGAAGCGAGAACCTTTCATGGCCGTGGATGGAAAAGGGAACAGCTCCGGCCAACGGATGGCCGGAGCTTTCGGGTGGTCGCGGATTACTTGTCCTTTTTGACGGGCTTGCCGTCCTTCATGGCGCAGCCACCCTTGCCCTTGCAGGAGTTCTTGCCGGCGCAGCCGTTGTCACCGCCCTTGCAGCCGCCCTTGCCCTTGCAGGAGTTCTTGCCCTTGCAATCGTGGGTCTCGCCCTTCTCGTCGGCGGCCTGGATGCCAGCGCTCATGCTGCTGTCGTCAGAAGACGAGGAGGTGGTGTTCTTTCCGAATGCGAAGCCACCGGTGAGGATTCCCGCGAGGGCGGCGCCGGCGATGATGGTGTTGTTGGTCTTCATGTTCTTGGTTGTTTGTTTGTTGCTTGTTGTTGGTCCGGCGGATGCCGGGATGGTTCTTCCACGGAGGGTGCCGTCAGTGGCGATGCCCCGCGGTTGAAAGGGCGTCAGGCCTCCACGAGCGTGGCGGAAGGTGAGGCGCGGAATTTCCGCGCGAGAAGGTGGTCGATTGAGACCACGCCGGGTCCGAAAACGAGGACCAGCAGCGAGGAGAGGAGAAAGAGGAAGGGTGCCGCGGTGACAAAGGCATCGGGATCGCTGAAGATGCCCTTCACCACTTCCATGTCCGCCGTGAGGTAGGCGACGATCATGGTGACGAGCAGCGGGATCGCGGTCAGGCGGGAGGCAAGGCCCATTAGGAGCAGCAAGCCGCCGAAGCACTCGGTGCAGGAGGCCACCACTGCATTGAACATGGGCAGCGGGATGCCGAGTTCCTTGAAGAAGCTAGCGGTGGCCGGGAGGTCCATGAGCTTGCCCTTGCCGGCGGTGAAGAACTGCCAGCCCCAGTAGAGGCGCACGGCGAGCAGCAGCGGCGACTTGGCTAGGTCCGCGCCGGCGATGAGTTTTTCATGCGCGCTGCGGGCGGCGGTGAGAATGGAAGATGCCTTCATCTATCGGGGGCGACGAAGGAGGGCGGAGTTTGATTGCGTGATTCGTATTTTTTTCGTGGGGCACCTGGCGATCCGCCTCTGCGGGGATTTGGGATTTGCGTGAAGGCCGAGAGGGCACTAGCCATGGCGAGGCGATTGCCAGTGCCCCGTTCGATCAATTTGGACACATCCGACCAACGCCCCGAACCCAGCGAAGCCGAATTGCTCCAGGCAGGTTTCCGCTATGCGCTGGCGCTGACCCACCACCGGGAGGAGGCGGAGGATCTGGTGCAGGAGAGTTGGCTGAACCTGTGCCGCCGCTACGGCAAGGTGGAGAACCGCGCGGTGCTCTTCACGGCGCTGCGGAATCTCCACATCGACCAATGCCGACGGAGGAAGCTGGTACACTTCGATTCGCTCGACGATGAGGGTATGCCGGAGGTGGCGGAGATCCCGGTGGACGAGCCTTGTGTAAGGGGCGAACTGGCGGATCTACTCGGCCGCCTGAAGCCGACCGAGCGTGAAGTCATCTTCCTGCACTACTACCAAGGCCACACGGCGGAGGAGATCTGCCAGCTCAATGGCCAGAGCCGCGGCACGGTGCTGAGCCTGATCCACCGCTCGCTTGCAAAACTACGCAAGCTTGGAGAGGTCGCCGCGGAAGCGGTTTCCCGCAATCAACTCCTGCTCTTGTTCGTTGTGCTCATTACATTGACGATATTTCTTTCCCGCTAGATAGCCCACGCCGATGTCCGACTTCCGCAAACAAGTTCGCGATCACTACGACAAGCAGTCGCTGCCAGCCGAGAAGCTGGAAGCGATCCTTGCGCGCGGTCGTGAGGCTGCTGCCGGCGGGGAGAAGACCGTGGCATTCCCTGGGCGGAAACGCTGGGTTCGCTTCATTGGCGCGGTCGCTGCGGCGGTCGCGCTTGCGATGACGGGGGGATGGTGGGCCACCCGCGATGTAGGGGCTGTATCGTACGCGGCGCTTCCGCCACGGGTGATCGAGTTCTTCAAGGAGAAATCCGAACTGCTGCCGCCCTTGCAGGACAAATCGGAACTACGCACCTGGCTGGTCTCCCAAGGGGCACCGGCCGATATGGAGATCCCCGCCAAGCTCCAGTCGTTGGAAAGTGCTGCCTGTCAGGTGGTCGATGTGAAGGGTCGCAATGCCTATCTCTCCTGCTACTGGCGGGTGAGCAAGGCGGACCGAGGGCCGGGAGACCTTGTCCATCTGCTGGTCGCCCGCACCGAGGATTTCCGCGATCAGCCGGGATCGGCGCAAGCGGTGGTGCGTGAGCTTGATGGCTGGAGCTTCGCCTCGTGGACGAAGGGCGAGACAATCTACACGCTGGCCACGGCGAATCCGATGGAACAACTGACGCCATTCTTGTCGGCCCGGGATCGCGTCGACGATGGGTCGCGCGATACGGCGTCGGTGGGATTCACTCGTGTAATGATGGCGGCGATCGTGGAGGCGAGGGCTTCTCACTAGCGGCAAGTGCCACGCCGCGCGATTTCTGGAGCCGATGCTGGACCAGTGGATGCAGGACGTTGGCTAACAGGATGGTCGCGAGGCCGGCGTAGAAGAGCGGGTGGAGTTGCTTGTGCTCGCCGAAGAACAGGGCGGCGGCGAGGATGCCGTAGAGCGGCTCGAAATTGAACGCGAGGTTCATGGTGTAGGCGCTGAGGTGCTTCAGCAGGCCGATGTGGAAGCCGTGGGCGAAGACGGTGCACACCAGGGCGAGCAGCAGGAGCCACAGCCAGTCGAGGCCTTGCCACGCGAGCAGTGACACACCACCGCCGACGAAGGGGAACAGCAGCAAGGCCGCGGTAAGGGCTCCCACCATTTCCCAGGCAACCATTGTCAGCGGATCGCTGCCACCGGTGACCAGCTTGCGGTTCAGCACCGGGAAAATCGCGGCGAGGAAGGCGCTCAGCAGGGCGACCCCCAGTCCTAGCAGATGCTCGCGGGGCACGAAGCCGGCGACCAGCCCGATGCCGGCGACGACCAGCAGGCCGAGCAGGACTTCGAAGGGGCGCACGCGGCGCTTTTCCAGCAAGGGCTCGGTGAACGCGGTGAACAGCGAGATCGTCGCCATGCCGGCGAGGCAGACGGAGATATTCGCCAGCTTCACCGCGCCGAAGAAGCAGATCCAGTGAAGCCCGACGACAAAGCCGATGCCCAGGAACGCCAGCGCCGCGCGCTTGCCCGGCCACAGCGGACGCCGCCGCACCAGTCCGACCCACACCGCCGCCCCGAGGGCCGCGAACAAGGTGCGCCAGATGACCAGCCCCGCCGCCGGCAACGAGATCAGCTCGCCAAGGATCGCCGTGGTGGCGAGGAGGAGGACGAGGAGATGGAGCTGGAGGTAGTGTTTCACGGGTGTGTCGGACCCGCGGACGCTGAGGGACGCGGGGCGAAAGGCGAGACTTTCGGCAATCTCACCGCCTTTGGAAATTTCCCTGCAATCAAATCCGCGTCCCGTTCGTGGATGAGTCAGGACCCTTGCAGTTGCCTCCTGAATACCCTCATCGCAATGAAACCCCTCGCTCTTCCTTTTTTCCTGGGCCTGCTCGTGTCGTGCAGGCCGGTTACCCTGGCAGACCAGCCGGGCCTCAGCCGGCCCGTCTTCGATTTTGCCTCCACCGGCCCTCGCTCGATGGAGTGCGGGCTTTCGAGCCAGCTCGAAACCGGCCGCACCAGCGCGACCGTTTCCGCCGGCGGATGCGCCTCTTGCAGATGACTGCCATGAAAGCGATCTTTTGGATACTGGCGGCGGCACCTTCCGCGGCGGTCGGCAGCGACCTGTGGTTATCCGGTCCGCAGGAGATCGAGGCCACCGGCGAGGTGCTTGCGGCCAGCGATATCACGGTGCAGGGGTATCGCCTATCCTACACGGGTGAGGAGGGGCCGTGGACCGTCGATCTGGGCGTGGGATGGAACGAATACTCGCTCGACTACCAGCCGGTGCTCTTCGGCACCACCGAGCGCATCGACAGGGGCACGCTGCAGGCCGATCTCGCCGTGACCCGCGAGTTTGGCAAGGAGTGGGCGGGCTCGCTGCGTTTCCGGGCCTACGACGGATTCTCGGACTATCGCTCGATCTGGATCTCCGAGTTCTACCGTCAGTTCTTCGGGGCATTCAGCGGCTACCGCGATCCGGATCCGAAAGGCTTCTCATTCGGCGGCATGGCGGTCTGGAACTACCTTCCCGGCTCGGGCAAGGCGGAGTTCTCGTTGGAGACGGGGCGGGACGACATCGCGCCCGGCTGGAGCTTCAATCCCGAGCTGGGCCAGCCGGTCGCAGACCGGGAGACGCTCGACACCACCGGGGGTAGCCTGAGGGTCGAGCAGTCCCTCAACGGCTGGCTGAAGACCGAGGCTGCCCTGACCGCGCGCCAGACCTCCGACCGCCAGCCGCGATTCAGCATCCGCCATTCGTGGGCGGCCACCGCCGGGCCGGTCGGCTTCCGACTTGGCGGCGGCTACAGCGAGGAATCGCCCGCCTTCGAGGCCTTCTACGGCACCGCCCTGATCGAGTGGGATTTCCTCCCGCAATGGACCGCGAGCGCCGGCTACCGGATATACGAGGACACCGGGGAGATCGAGGCCTCCGGCTTCAACGCCCAGGCACCCGCGCTCGAATCGTCCGAGATTTTCGTCGGCCTGCGGTGGGACCGCGGCGACCTCGCGATCGGCGGCGGCGTCGGCTTCCTCGACGCCGACTACGAGGCCCTCTCTGCCGACAATCGCTTCTTCGGCAACCTCTATCGCGACCGCGAATGGTGGACCTTTCGCCTCGCGGGATCCTACCGCTTCTAACAGTCATTACCATGAAATCCCCGGCCCTCCTGCTTACCACCGCGCTCGCAGCTTCCGCCATGGAGCTGCCGCCGGACACCATCTCCGCAAACCAGTCCTTCGCCGTGCGCAACGGCAACCAATTCTCCAGCTCCAGCCTCGACGCCTACGAGGGCAGGATCCTCGTGCTGATGATGATGACCCCGTGGTGTCCGTTTTGCCAAAGCAACGCCAGCGCAGTGGGTGACGGAGTGCTCGACCACTTCAATGCTGCGTCACGAGGGGCCCTGCGCGGTAGGAACAACCACGGCATCGAGATCGACAGCCTGCTGCTCTCGACCGAACCCGCGGCGCAGTGGGACAGCACGAATTCCTCCTTCGCCACTGCCAACGGATACGAGAAGTGGGGCCTCGACGCGAATATCCAGCGCCAGACCCCGCGCGTGCTGCTCGGTTACTACCGTGGTGGCTACCCGAACGGCGTGAACTCCAGCAACCTCTACGACTGGGGCAACGACCGCCGCCGGGTGGTGGTAATGAACCTGGTCCGCGCCTCCGCCACGCACGGCTTCCGCGAGATCGTGATCAACCAGAACGCCTTCACCGCGAGCAACGCCGCCGAGGCGCAGGCATTGATCAACTCGATCCAGCCGCCGCCGGTCACGGTGTCCTTTTCTCAATGGGTGGGAATATTTCCCTTTGTAGCGGGCATGTCCGACGCGGACGACGACCCGGATCGCGACGGTTCGGCGAACCTGCTGGAGTTTTACCACGGCACCCACCCGCTCCAAGAGGCTTCGCGTCCAGCGGGGCCGGTCTTCTCGCGGGATGGCGGGATACTGAAGCTAGTCTATCGCCGAGCGAAGAACATCGGCGGCTTTACCGTGCAACTTCGTGCCTCGACCACTCTCGGGAACTGGCAGACGCTCGCCGAGAACACGCTGTCGATCCAGACCGTCGATCTCGGCAGCGTGGAAGAAGTGGTCGTTACGCTCCCGGTCACCGTCGATCCGGCGCGTTTCTACCAACTTGCGGTGACGATCCCATGACGGCACTCGGTCCCGCTAGGCGGGCGCTGAGATCGTCGGAGATCGAGCGCTTGATTACTATGCGTGCCGTACTTCCATCGACCAGAACCCCGGCGGGCAACGGCCGGGGGTGTCGTCCGTGGCCACGACGCGACGAGCGGTAGGCACCGGCGCAGAGAGGGGCGACGGTTTCGCCTGGCTTGCAGGGAGTGCTTAGGGGTGCCGCCGGACGATGATTTTTGAGAGGCGGCGGTAGGGGGCGGCGCTGCCGGAGATCTCGGTTTCGATGACGGCGAAGTTCTGGCCGGAGAGTTCGAAGGCGCGGCCGCAGAGGCCTTGGTCAGTGCAGAGGACGAAGTGCTCGCCGGTATCCAGCCAGCCGGCGATGTTCAGGTCCGAGCCGGGTTGCATGGCGAGCAATTCGTTCGCGATGCGGCTGACGATCGTGCGCCAGGCACTGGGCATGGTGACTCTCCAGGCCGTCTCTGGATCCGCCAGGGATTGCGGAACCTGGCTGACATAGACCGTTTCGACGGCTGGGCCCAGCTTGACGACGTGCTCGTTGGTCGAGTTGTCGAAGAAGAACTCGAGGCGCTCATGTCCGCCCATCTGGTCGGGTGGAATCCTGACCTCGCCACCCGCCGCGGCGACGAGCGCGGCGAGGATGTCAAATTTCTCCGCGAGCACCTTGGGGTCGGTGGTCATCTTGCGGGATCGGTCCGTCACGCTCATGTGTTGTTGTGGATTGGGGGGTGAATGAAGGATGGTGGTGGCGGGATCGGAAGATGATGGGAGCCCCATGGCAGATACCTTGGAGATCAGGGCCGAGGAAGTGAAAAGGCGGGGGAATCTTCTAAGAAGCTGTCTGAGAAATATGGCTCTCCGCCAGATTTGCCCGTCGTTCCTAGAGTAAGTAGCGGCGACCTTACTGTCGCTTTGGACAGACCGGCCTCTTCGTCTCGCCTCAAGACGTCTTGGCGGGGAAGTGTGTACGGGAATGGACGGGACAGTAAGGTCCCGGTCCTTATAGGAGAAGGGCTCCGCCTTTTCTGAACGGCCAGCACCCGTGAGATCCTGTCCGAGCGTCTTGGCGGGGAAGTGTGTACGGGAATGGACGGGACAGTAAGGTCCCGGCTTCTTATAGGAGAAGAGATCCGCTTTTTCTGACGGCCAGCACCCATGAGATCCTGCCCGAACGTCTTGGCGGGGAAGTGTGTACGGGAATGGACGGGACAGTAAGGTCCCGGCTCCTTATAGGAGAAGGGCTCCGCCTTTTCTGAACGGCCAGCACCCGTGAGATCCTGTCCGAACCAGACCACTCGGGGTGAGCAAACCTGACGGAGAGCCAGAAGTGAAGCGGCGAGGGAGATGAAGTCCCCCACCTTCCTGGCGAAATTCGATAGATCTCAGGTGGTCACGATTCGCCGGCGATGAGGTCGTCGAGGGTCTGGCGCTTGCGAACGACGCGGGCCGTGTCTCCATCGACGAGGATCTCGGCGGGGAGCGGGCGGGTGTTGTAGTTCGAGGCCATGACGAAGCCGTAGGCGCCGGCGCTGAGCAGGGCGACGGTCTCGCCGGGCTGGAAGTCGGGGAGCTCGCGGTCCTGGCAGAAGAAGTCACCGCTTTCACAGATGGGGCCGACGACATCGACCTTGCGGGTCTCGCCGGTCGGTTGCTTGAGCGGGGCGATCTCGTGGTGGCCTTCGTAGAGGGCGGGGCGGATGAGGTCATTCATGCCGGCGTCGACGACCTTGAAGGTCTTGGCCTTGCCGCGCTTTTCGAAGAGGCACTTGGTGAGCAGCACGCCGGCATTGCCGACGATGAGGCGGCCGGGCTCGAGCAGGATCTTGAGGCCGAGGTGTTCGAGGCGCGGGAAGAGGGCTTCGCCGTATTGCGCGATGGTCAGCGGGCGCTCGCCCTCGGGCTTGCCTTCCCACCAGCCGCTGCCGCCGGAGTCGAGCGAGTCATGATAGACGATGCCGATGCCGCCGCCGATGGACCAGAACTCGATGCCGTGGGTGACCTTGAGGTGGGTGGCCAGCGGCGCGACCTTTTCGACGGCCTCGATGAAGGGATCGATGGAGGTGAGCTGCGAGCCGATGTGCATTTGCAGGCCGCGGAGCTTCACGTGGGCGAGCTCCTTGGCGGCGCGGGCGTAGAGGTCGGGGATGGCATCGAAATCGACGCCGAACTTGTTCTCTGACTTGCCGGTGGAGATGTACTTGTGGGTCTTGGCGTCCACGTTCGGGTTCACGCGCACGGCGGCGGGAGCGATCACGCCGAGGTCGGCGGCGACCTCATTGAGGTAGCGCAGCTCTTCCTCGCTCTCGACATTGAAGGAGTAGATGCCCTGCTGGAGCGCGTACTCGATTTCCGCGCGGGTCTTGCCGACGCCGGCGAAGGTGCACTTGGCCGGGTCGCCGCCGGCCTTGATCACGCGGAAGAGTTCGCCGCCGGAGACGATGTCGAAGCCGGCATGCTCCGCGACGAGCAGCTTGAGCACGGAGAGGTTCGAATTCGCCTTCACCGCGTAGGCCACCTCGTGGTCGATCGAGCCGAGCGCCTGGTCGAGCCGGCGATAGTGATCGCGGATCGTATTGGCGGAATAAACGTAAAGCGGGGTGCCGTGCTCGTCGGCGAGGGTCTGGAGATTGACGTCCTCGCAGTGCAGCGAGCCATGGCGGTAGGCGAATCCGTGCATGCGGGGCCTGTAACCTCTGGCCGGGCGGCGGGCAAGGGCAGGTTGCACGTAGCGGTGGGGACGCGGTTGCGCCTCGCCGAGACGCATGGGAATGGCGGGTTCTGCGATGCGGGCGGGACCGGGCGGCATACCGGAATGACCACTCTGCGGGCCGGAGGCTCCGCGCTCCCAGCGTGCCGGGCGGCGGGCGAGGGCTGGTTGCACGTAGCGGTGGGGACGCGGGGCAGCCTCGCCGAGAAGCATGGGGATGGCGGGATCTGGCGATGCGGGCGGGACCGGACTGCATGCCCGAAGGACCACTCTGCGGGCCGGAGGCTCCGCGCACCCAGCGTGCCGGGCGGCGGTGTGAACGCGGGGACGCGGTTGCGCCTTGCTGGGCTGCGGGGGGGAGGGCTATTTGGCGGGTTCCATGGAGGGGCGCTGCCGCATTTTCCGACTCGCTGGGCTGATTCTGGCGCTCGCCTTGGCGTCGGCTGGCGCGGAAATCCCGCTCCACCCGGAGGTCGGCGCGGGGTTGTGGATCTGGGCCGGGAAGGCTTTCGACCGGCAGGAGTGCCGGTTCGTGCGGGCCTTCGAGATCCCGCGCGGGGCGGAGGTGACGACCGCCCGGCTGCGGGTGACGGCGGATAATTCGTACCAGCTTTTCCTGGATGGCCAGCCGATCGGGCGGGGAGGGGACTGGCGGGTCCTGATCGAGTATGATGTGAAGCTGCTGCTGACCCCCGGCGAGCACGTGCTGGCGCTGAGCGCGCTGAACGACTTCGACGTGGCGGGCCTGATCTTCAGCCTGCGGGTCGAATTGAGCGACGGCCGGGTGATCGAGGTTGCGTCGGACGATTCATGGAAGATCGCGCCGAATGATGCGAAGCGGTGGCAGGAGAAGACGCGCGCCTGGGAGCAGTGGCCGGCGGCCAAGGTACTGTATCCGCCTCATGACTCCTACCGACCGCAGATCTATCAGGCACCGATTTCGGAGCCGCTGGAGATCGCGCTTTGGCAGCGGAAGTGGTTCCAGGTTTCGCTGTCGTCGCTGGCGATCGCGGGGATTGTGACGGGGCTTTTCCTGGGGAGCCGGTTGTTCCTGAAATCGCAGATGGAGAAGGTGGTGCGGCGCGAGCGCGAGCGGATCGCGGTGGACCTGCACGACGATCTGGGCGGCGGTCTCACGCAGTTGGTGCTGCTCGGGGAAACGTCGCGTCGCGAGGTCGCGGGGAATTCACCGGTGGCGGATGCCTTGGCGCGTCTGTGCGATCAATCGCGCGGCCTGGTGCAGGGGATGAATGAGACGGTGTGGCTGATCAATTCGCGGCGGGACACGATCCGCGACTTCGCTTCGTACGTGGCGAAGTATGCGGAGAGCTTTTTCAAGGGCTCGCCGGTGCGTTGTCGCTTCGAGATCGAGGAGGATCTGCCGCCGCTTCCGTGCGACCTGGGCATCCGGCGGAACTTGTATCTCGCGGTGAAGGAGGCGCTGAACAACACGCTTCGACACGCTCAGGCGACTGCGGTGGAGCTTGAGATTCATCGCCAGCGGAACGAGCTGGTGGTGACCATCCGCGACAATGGCCGCGGTTTCGATGCGGCGAAAGGAGGAGAGGGCAATGGCCTGCGCAACATGGCGATGCGCGCGGCTGAGGCGGGAGGGAGCTTCAAGGTGGAGACCCGGGTGGGGGAGGGCAGCGCGATCGAGTTCCGCGTGCCCTTCCAAGCGCCGGCGCGCTTTGGCATCGCACGGCTTTTCCCTTGGAACCGCAAACGCGGCCCGGCTGAATGACCCCGCCATGACACGCAGTTCCCCCACGCCGCCCGTTCACCGGGTGGCCCTCGTTGAAGATCGCCGCGAGGTGCGCGAACAGTGGGCGAGCTTTCTCAATGGCTTCGATGGGTTTTCGTGTGTGTGCGCCTGCGCTTCGGGCGAGGAGGCCCTGCAGGCGATCCCGCCGCTGCGGCCGGACATCGTGCTGATGGACATTTTCCTGCCGGGGATGTCGGGCATCGAGTGCACGGTGCGGCTGAAGGTGGTCATCCCGGAAAGCCGCGTGCTCATTCTAACAGCATCCGATGACGAGGAGATGGTCTTTCCCGCGCTGGAGGCCGGGGCGGACGGCTACTTGCTGAAGCACTCGACGCCCGCGGAGCTGCACCACGCCTTGCTGGATGTGCTGCATGGCGGGGTGCCGATGACGAGCGGCATCGCCCGGCGGGTGGCGGGATTTTTCCGCCGGCGTGGTGAGGTCCGTCTCGAAACGGCGCGGCTCAGCCAGCGGGAGACGGAGGTGCTGGACCTGCTGGCGAAGGGCTTCGTGAACAAGGAAATCGCCGACAAGCTCTCGCTGAGCGTGGAGACGATCCGCAGCTACCTGAAGAACATCTACGAGAAGATGCACGTCCACTCGCGGGCAGAGGCGGTGGCGAAGTACATCACCGGGCGCGGCGGCAGCGGGACTACCCGCAGTTGAGGGTATTGGGGGAAAAGGGTGGGACTGATACGGTGTCCGACGAGTGCCCGGAGATTCCGGGGCTCGCAAACCCATCATTCCCAGAACCCTTGTGACCCTGTCCGTCCCGCGGCTGTTGCTGCCCCTTTGTCTCGTTTTCTCGCCACTCCTGTCGGCGGAGACCGCCTTTCACGCGTGGGCGGAGCGGCCGGTGATGGGGTGGAATAGCTGGGACTTTTACGGGACGTCGATCAACGAGACCAAGTCCAAGGCGCAGGCCGACTACATGGCCGCCAATCTCTTGGCGCACGGCTGGGATCTCATCACGGTGGACATTCAGTGGTACGAGCCGAATGCCACGGGCTTCAACTACAACGCCAACGCCACGCTGGTGATGGACGAGTGGGGTCGCCTGACGCCGGCGACCAATCGCTTTCCCTCCGCGGCCGGTGGCGCGGGATTCAAGCCGCTGGCCGACTACGTTCACTCGAAGGGGCTAAAGTTCGGCATCCACATGATGCGCGGGATTCCACGCCAGGCATGGCAGCAGGACTTGCCGGTGAAGGGCACGGTGTATTCCGCGAAGGACATCGCCGATCCTAACAGCACCTGTGCGTGGAATCCGGACATGTATGGCGTGGACATGACCAAGCCGGGCGCGCAGGCCTACTATGATTCGATCATGGAGCTGGTCGCTTCGTGGGAGGTGGACTTCGTGAAGATCGATGACCTCAGCCGGCCTTATCATCTCAAGGAGATCGAGGCGATCCGCAAGGCGATCGACAAGACCGGCCGGCCGATCGTGCTCAGCACCTCGCCCGGCGAGACGCCGGTGGACCGTGGCACGCACGTGATGAACCATGCCAACCAATGGCGGATCAGCGATGACTTCTGGGACAACTGGGGTGCGCTCTACGATCAGTTCAAGCGGCTGCACGATTGGACGCCGTATCGCGGACCCGGGCATTTCCCGGACGCCGATATGCTGCCGCTTGGCAAGATCCAGGGCGGCAACAATACCGCTCTCGGCCGCGTCACCAACTTCACCACGAACGAGCAGTACACGCTGATGAGCCTGTGGGCCATCGCGCGATCGCCGCTGATCCACGGCGGGGACATGACGCAGATGGATCCGTTCACGTTATCGCTGCTGACGAATGACGAGGTCCTTGCGGTGAATCAGCACAGCACGCACAACCGCCAACTCTTCCGCAATGGCGATCTCGTCGCGTGGGTCGCCGATAGGGAAAACTCGACGGACAAGTACCTCGCGGTCTTCAACACAGGATCCTCCGCTGCGAACGTGCCGGTGAATCTTGCGACTCTCGGTTTCAGCGGTGCCGCGCAAGTTCGCTCATTGTGGGATCAGAGTGATCTCGGTGCCTACAGCGGCACCTTCTCGCCCTTCATGCCCTCTCATGGTGCGGCGCTCTACCGGCTCTCTGGCGAAGTGTTGCCCACGCCGTGGATGATTGGCGCGACTGCCGGGGACGGCACGGTCAGCGTGAGTTGGGAAGATCTTGCGACGGCGACATCCTACCGGCTGAAGCGCGGGACTTCTGAAGGCGGGCCGTTCACCGTGCTCGCCGACAACCTGGATGCCACGACTTTCACCGACAACTCGGTGGTGAATGGCACGACCTACTACTACGTCGTGTCGGCCATCGTTTCCGGAGAGGAGACGCCGGACTCGGGAGCCCATGCCGCGACTCCGGCGGGCGCGCCGCTGACGGTGAGCTGGAACTACGACCGCTTTGGCACGGTCACCGGCAGTGCCATCGCCGGGGTGGTGCCCGTGGCGAACTGGAACAATTCATGGCCGAGCAATCCGCTCAGCAACCTGATCGACAGCGCGGGCAATCCGACCTCGCTCGACATTACCTACGGCTCCCAGAACACGTGGAGCATCCAGGGCAGCTCACCCGCGCTCGATGGCAATGGCACTTCCAATAAGCGCCTCCTCAATGGCTACCTGAACGCCGGCCCTGCGGCGTGGAACCCGCCGGTGAGCCGCTCATCCGTGACGCTCTCGCAGGTCCCGCACGGCTACTACGACCTCATCGTTTACTTCTCCTCCGATCAAGCGGGTCGCGAAGGTCAGGTCACCGACGGGACCACGACCTACTACTTCACTACGCTGGGGCCGGCGAGCATCGCGGGGTCGAATGCGACGTTGACCCGCACCACGCAGGCCAGTTCGGCGGCATGGCCGGGTGCGAACTACGCGATCTTCAGCGGGCTGAGCGGGGGAGACAAGACGGTGGCGGTGCAAATGCGCGACAACGATGAGTGGGGCGGCATCGCGGCGATTCAGATCGTGCCCCAGGTCGATCCGCTGCCGGCGGCGAAGCTTCAGATCAGCCTGCAGGCGGGCGGCACCACCGGCTTGCTCTCGTGGCCGGCTGGACTGGGGACGATTCTGTTAGAGGAAAGCGACGATCTCACGGACTGGGAGCCGGCCGATCCCCAGCCTGAAGGAAACTCGATCGTGGTGCCCATCGGGGACTCCCCGCGTTTCTACCGGCTCAGCCGCCCTTGAGCAAAAACTCTCCAAACCCATGAACCCAACACACACTACCCGAACCCTGATCCTCCTCAGTCTCGCGATCGCCACCACGGCCCCGGCGGCGACGGTCAGTTGGAACTACGACCGCAATGGCACGGTCACCGGCACGGCCGTGGCCGGCGTGGTGCCGGTCGCCAACTGGAATAACTCGTGGCCGAGCAACCCGACCACCGATCTCATCGACGATATCGGCGCATCAACCACCATCGACCTCAGCTACGCTTCGTTCAACAACTGGAACATCCAAGGCAGCCACCCCGGCGTCGATGGTGACGGCAGCTCCAACAAGGAGCTCCTCAACGGCTACCTCAACGCCGGTCCCGCGGGTTGGAATCCGCCGGTGACCTCCTCCTCGGTCGCCATTTCCCAGATTCCCTACGCGAGCTACAACATCATCGTTTACTTCTCGTCGGACGGCGCGAACCGGGAGGGGCAGGTCGGAAACGGCTCGACCACCTTCTATTTCAGTACGCTCGGCGCGGCCAGCATCGCGGGATCGAATGCCACGCTGACGCAGACGACTTCGACCAGTACCTCGGACTACGCAGGTGCCAACTATGCGATCTTCTCCAGCCTGAGCGGCGCGTCGCAAACGATCACCCTGCAGATGCGCGACAACGACGAATGGGGCGGAATTGCCGGCTTCCAAGTCGTCGCCGTGCCCGAACCGTCGGCCGCCTTGCTTGGTGGCCTGGGGCTGCTCGGCCTGCTGCGCCGCCGTCGTGCGTGAATCGGTCTTTCCCGGAACCGCGGACCTAGTGCGGCTCCTCTCCTCGAACCCAAGACAGAACCCATGAAAAAGCAGAT
This sequence comes from Luteolibacter arcticus, assembly GCF_025950235.1. NCBI lineage: Bacteria > Pseudomonadati > Verrucomicrobiota > Verrucomicrobiia > Verrucomicrobiales > Verrucomicrobiaceae > Neoluteolibacter > Neoluteolibacter arcticus. Next base: position 250,660 of record NZ_JAPDDT010000008.1, read on the forward strand.
TGCCCTCGTTCTCGCCGCGACCTTCACGGCGCAGGCCTCGACCGTGAGTTGGAACTACGATCGCAACGGCACCGTTTCCGGCAGCGCCGTCGCGGGTGTTTCCCCCGCCGCGAATTGGAACAATTCGTGGCCGACCAATCCGACCACCAATCTCATCGACAAGAACGGCGAGGCGACCACGCTCGACCTCGCCTACGCCTCGTTCAACAACTGGAACATCCAAGCCAGTCATCCCGGCGTCGATGGTGATGGCAGCTCCAACAAGGAGCTGCTCAACGGCTACCTGAATGCCGGTCCGGCCGGCTGGAACCCGCCGGTCACTTCGTCATCGGTCACCATCTCCCAGATCCCGTATCCCGACTACAAGATCATCGTCTATTTCTCCTCCGACGGTGCGGACCGTGAGGGCACGGTGAGCGACGGCGTAACCACGTACTATTTCAAGATGCTGGGCGCCGCCAGTATCAGCGGCAGCAACGCTACCCTGACTCAGGCCACCGATACCACCGCGGGGGGCTATGCCATCGGCGCGAATTATGCCGTCTTCGACAACCTGACGGGCGCTTCTCAAGTCGTCACGGTGCAGATGCGCGACAACGACGAGTGGGGGGGCATCGCCGGCTTCCAGGTCGTCGCCGACCTGGGCACGGTGCCGGAGTTCGGCTTGCAGCCGGAGGATCAATCGGCGGCCGTGAATTCGACCGCCACCTTCACCGCCTCGGCGGTTGCGGATCCGGCACCGACCTACGAGTGGGAGTATTCTGCCAATGGAACTTCCGGTTGGGAACTCATCGATGACCAGACCTCGGCAACGCTCGTGCTCAATGGTATCACCTTCGCCGACGAGGGCTACTACCGGGTCATCGCGACCAATACCAACACCTCGGTCACGAGCGACACGGCTTTCCTCGATGTCTTCTATGCCGAGCCTTCCATCACCACCCAGCCGGCGGACACCTACGCGGTCGAGGGCTCGTCGGTGCAGCTTTCGGTTTCGGCCACGGGGTATGAAGCGCTGACCTACCAGTGGTACAAGAACAGCACGCTCCTGAGCGGCGAGACGGCCGAGACGCTGACCCTCTCGAATGTCGATGGCGACGTTGGCGGTGTCTATTTCGTGGAAGTCACCGACAGCGTCGAAGCGGGCCTGAAGTCCACATCGGACAATGCGACGGTGGTCGTGTTTCCGCCATGGAATGGCCTGGTGAGTCACGATGCGATCGATACCGCGGCAGGATACGCGATCGGCGAACTGCCGCTGCAGGATCCGACGATCACCGGCTACGTGGGCGCGTGGACCGAGATCGACTTCGGCGATGCCGAGCCCGGGGTGATCGCGGGATCGCTGACCTATGCGGACCCGCTCTACCTAGGCTCGTCGGGCGATCATGTGGGCAAGGCAGCGGACGCGGCCGGCGTCGGTGCCGACAACAGTGGCCGCACTTACCGGAAGCTCGCACCCGCCCAAGTCGTCGTCGGGAACACGACCGGCACCCGCTACTTGAGCTGGCTGTACCGCAATGGCAACGAAAACGCCGTGGCCCAGCCGTATGTCCACTCGGTGCTCTCGCTCTATCAGGATACCGGCGGCGCGAATCCCTCCGGCGATGCCGCGCGGCGCACCTTCGAGGCGGGCATTTCCGATGCGGACTTTGCGACCACGAATTTCGGCTTCCGTTACAACGACTCGCAGGTCGGCAACCTGAACCTGCCGGTCGATGGAAACGTGCACCTGTTCGTGGTGAAGTTCGACCTGAGCGATGCGGGTGGCGGCGATAGTCTGACGGTGTGGATCGATCCTGCGCTTGGATCGGGTGAGCCGGTCGGTGGCAGCACGTTGAGCGACCTCGACATCGCCTTCGACTCGCTGGCCTTCTCCGACTACGCGAGCAATTCGGTGGCTTGGGACGAAGTGCGTTGGGGCAGCAGCTTCGATAGCGTGACACTCAACACCAATCCTCCTGCGAACTTCGCCGCGTGGATCGCGGGTTACCCGGGGGTGGGTGAGTTCGATGGATTCGACCAGGATGCCGATCACGATGGTCTGGCGAATGGCGTGGAGAACTACTTTGGCACCGATCCGTCCGCCACGAATGCCGGTATCACGCAAGTCGCGAAGAGCGGCAGCACCGTGACCTTCCAGCATCCGCAAAGTGGCGCGCCTGCCAGTGATGTAAGCGGTGCCTACCGCTGGAGCAGCGATCTCGGGACGTGGCATGACAGCGGTGAAGCCAATGGGGGAACCACGGTCACCTTCGTCGCCAGTGCGAACACGCCGTCGGCAGGCATCACGACGGTGACCGCCACCATCACCGGGACGGCTCCGGCGAAGCTCTTCACCCAGCTACGCGTCAGCCAAGACCAGTAACAGGACTCCTGCGGAGTTAGAGAAAGCGGCCGCGCTTGCCCGGGTTCATGGGTTTCCCGGGCGGGCGCGGCCGAAACTGTCTTTGACGTGGGTCTTTCCCAGTTATTCAAATGAACCTTGGCGCTTGACCCTGCGGCGGCGAATCCCGTCAGATCGCGACCATGCGCTCCCCCTTCTTTCGTAGCATCATCGCCGGTGCGTGGATGATTTTGAGTGCCGGTGCGTCTGCTCAGGAGGCGACACCGGAGTTTGATCCGCTGGGCGAGAAGGTGGAGCTGCCGCGATTGGTGCGGGTGCAGGCGGAATTCATCGAGGTGTCACATGAGACGCTGACGAAGCTCTTGCTCAAGCCGCGGGAGGGTGCCGACGATAGCGGGCTGCGCCAGGACCTCGCGAAGCTGGCGGAGGAAGGCAAGGCGACGGTGGTGGAGACGATGCTGTGCACCGGCCGGAGCGGGGAGAAGTCGTTGGCGGAGTCGCTCAAGGAATACATTTATCCGACCGAATACGAGCCGGCCGAGATTTCGAAAGAAATCCACACGACCGCGAACGGGGGGAAGCTGGAAGGCATCTCGCGGGACAGTGCGGTAGGTCCTACTCCGACTTCCTTCGAGACCCGCAATCTCGGATCCTCCCTCGAGATCGCGCCGACGCTTTCGGAGAACGGCAAGATCATTGACCTGCGGCTGGAGCCCCAGATCGTCTATCATGTTGGCAACGAGACTTGGGCCGAGTGGAAGGACAAAAGGGGTGATGCCTCCGTCCGGATGCCGAGCATGTATACCGCTCGTCTCTCCACTGCAGTGACCCTGTTGGACGGTCAGCCGCTGCTGGTGGCGGCGTTGTCGCCGAAAGGTGAGAACGGCTTTCCCGACTTCAAGCGGAAGCTGATGGTTTTCGTCCGCTGTGACGTGCTGAGCGTAGGTCGCTAACTTTTCACCGGGATGAAAGCGGCTGTCTTCCTGATGCTTCTCGCGGCAAGCGCCATGGCCCAGCAGGTCCGCGTGACCTTGCGGGTGATCGAGGTGCCACACCCGGAGCTGACGAAGTGGACGGCCGGCGAAAAGCTACCCGGTTCCGAACTCCATGAGCGGGCGGTGAAGCTCGCGCTCGCCGGTGGCGCGGAGATTGTGGATACCAATGTGCTGATCGCCAGGAGCGGGGAGAAAGCCCTCACCGAGTCGATCGCGGAAGTGATCTATCCGACGGAGTGGGAGCCCCCCGATCTCGGGGGGGCCCAACTCCCGCTGGACGCCAAGCAAGAGTTTCCTCCCATCCTTCGGCCGTCGGATTTCTCATTCGAGACTAGGCACGCGGGAACCCTACTGGAGATCGAGCCGATGGTCAGCGAAGACGGGGGCTTCATTGACCTACGGCTTGCGTTCGAAATGGTGGACCTCGAATCGCTCGCGACGTGGATGGAGTTCCGGGATGAGTGGGGTGATGCCTCAGTAAAGATGCCGATCTTTGACACGCGACGGTTGACCAGCGCCATCACGTTGGTCCCCGGGACCTTCGAGCTGTTCAATGTCTTCACGCCGAAGCCAGCGGCGGTGCCGGCGGCGGCGACCAGGCAGTTGGTTTTTGTGAAGGCCGATGTGTTGCCCGTGTCAAAGCCATGAAACGGCTCCTTGGTGTCTTGCTGTGGCTCGGGGCGGCGCTGGTGCTGCATGCGCAAGGGCCGCGGATGACGGTGGCGGGGACGCAGACGATCCTGGAGATCGAGAAGGCGGAGGTGGATATCCGCGTGGTGGGCGGGGTGGCACGCACGGAGATGGAGCTGGTTTTCCGCAACGACACGAAGCGGATGGTCGAGGGGGAGTTCACGCTGCCGCTGCCGGAGGGCGCGACGGTGTCGAGCTATGCGCTGGAGGTGAATGGCGCGCTGCGAGAGGCGGTAGCGGTGGAGAAGGAGCGGGCGAGCCGCGCGTATGAAACCATCAAGCGGCAGATGATTGATCCGGGGATCGTCGAGAGGCAGGCGGGCAATGTGTATCGGACGCGCGTGTTCCCGGTGCCGGCGGAGGGGACGAAGCGGTTGCGCATCGGCTATGTGGAGAGCTTGCCGCGGGAAGCGGACGGCTATCGCTACCGGGTGCCGCTGAAGTTCGAGGGGCTCCTAAAGGATTTTCGGGGCGAGATCACGGTCGCGGACGGTGCCTCGCTGAAGCTGAATGGCAGCGTGCCGGTGTCCTTCGTGGCGGATGGCAAAGGAAAGCGGGTTTGCAAGGCGGAGTCGGTGCGGCTGGCGGGCGAGCTGGAATTGCGAGTGCCCTTGGCCGCGGGGCCGGAGCTGGTGGTGGAAGGAGAAAAGGAGCCAGCTTTCCTGCTCAACGATGTCTTTCCCGACTTGCCGGAAGAGAAGCGGCCACCGGCGCGGCTGGTGACGATTTACTGGGATGCCTCGGAGTCGGGCGCGCGGCTGGATCCGGCGGCGACGTTCCGCTTGTTAGACGAGTGGTTCCGCGGGCAGAGAGAGGTGAAAGTCGCGGTGAAGCTGCTGCGGGACGCGATCGAGGACGCGGGTGTGCATGAGGTGCGCGGCGGCGACTGGAGCGCGATCCGGAAGGTGCTGGAAGCGGTGGATTACGACGGCGCGACTTCGGTGGCAGGGCTTGAGCGCGGGGACTCGGAGCTGGTGATTTACTGTGGCGATGGGGCGGCGACTTGGGGTGGCGCGACGACGGGGGTGATCCAGTGTCCGCTGTTCGTGCTGCATCGCGGCGCGGGCGAAACGTCCGCCGTGCTGGAAGAGCGGGCTCGCTCGACTGGCGGGGCGCTGGTGAATGTGGACCGGGAAGATCCGGCGGTGGCGCTCCGGCGCTTGCAGGTGATGCCGTTTCGCGTGACCGGCGTGTCGGGCGATGGCGTGGAGGATTTCCAGGTGGAGCACGCCGTGATCTCGCCGGGCATGCCGGTGCGGGTGAGCGGTCGTCTGACGACGGGGACGAAGGGCAGTCTCGAAATCTCCTATGGCGTGGGCACTGAGTCGCGCGTGCGGCGTCAGGTGGCATTGCCTGCGACGATGCCGGATGAGGGGCTTATCCGGCGGCTGTGGGCGCAGGACAAGCTGACCGAACTGGAACGGCATGCCGATCGCGGGACGATCGTCGAGCACTGTCGCAAGCACGGCTTGGTCAGTGGCGAGACGTCGTTGATCGTGCTGGAGCGCTTCGAAGATCACCTGACCTATGAGATCCCGCCGCCGGAGCCGGACTTGAGGAAGCGCTATGATGAGGAACTCGCCTTCCGACGTCAGCGGCGTGGAAATGATCTGGCCGCAGCGTGGAAGGGCCGGCTGGCGTGGCATGGCACAGCTTATCCGGGACTTGAGTACGTGCTGCTGCCGCGGCTGCGCCAGATCGGCGTGTGGAAGAGTTCGGTCGAGAAGGTGTTTCAGCCGGGAGACTTGGATGCGAAGGCTTTTGCTGCGGTGACCGGTTGGCATGATCGGGCGCTGGCCTTGATCGAGAGATGGGATGCTTTGCCTGATGAGGCGGCTTACCAGGCGTGGCTTGGACAGATCGAGGCCTTGATGGCGGAAGGGCCGGGGCTTGCGAAGACACCGGTCGATCCGCCGCCAGCGGGCAAGCCGCTCGTGGTGTCCGTGCGCGGGTTGGTGGCGCGGCCGGGGCAGGTGCGGGTGAAGGGCAAGCTGACCCTGAAGGAGTCGGTGGCGAAGGCGGGTGGTCCGCTGTGGGATGGCGTGCTGGAACGCGTGGCACTCTATCGGAGCGGCGGCAAGACGGTCTTCAATGCAATGAGCAAGCGCTTCGAGGACATCGAGCTGAGACCCGGCGACATGGTGGTGGTGGAGAGCGAGCCGTATGATTCCAGCAGCATGGATCCCTTCGCCGAGGCTCCGGAGTCCAATCCCGCGGACGAGGGGCCGGTGGTGAGCGATGAGGATGTGTGGGTGACGGAAGAACCGGCGGCGGGTGGTTCTTCGGATGGGGCGATCGGCGATGGTCAGGAGCGCCGCGCGACGGCAGGGACCATCCGGTTGGTCGATCCTTCGGAGGCGGAGGTGCCGGATCTGGCTGCGTTCGAGGCGCGATTGAAGGCGGGCGAGGAGCCGCTTCGCGCGTATCTCGCGGTGAAGGACGGCAAGCTACGGCCGGACCGCTTTTATATCGAGGCTTCGCGACGTTTGTTCGCGGCGGGTCACGATTTGCTGGCGACGCGGGTGATTTCGACGCTGTCCGAGCGCGGGAATGGGCGGGCGGCGGCGTTCTGGTTGATGGAATTCGGGAAGCCCGCGGTGGCGGCGCAGGTGCTGCGCGATCTGCCGGCGGAGGAGGGTGGATTGCCGGTGGAGTTTGCCCTTGCGGAAACGGAGGACACTCCCCGCGAGGTGGCGGACTTGCTCGGTGTGGCGGTGAAAGCGAGCGAATCGATGCAGGGCGCGGTGATTGCCCTGACGGAGGTGAATCGGCTCGATCCACATGCTTTCCCGAAGATGGCGGGGAATCTGCCTTGTGACCTGAGGATCACGGTGCAGTCGCAGTTCGCTGGGGTGGAGCCTGAGATCGAGGTGGTTGATCCGACCGGGATGCGGCTGATCACGTGGGGAGCGAGTCCGATCGGCGGGCGTCTGGTGGCGGCACCCGGGGTGGCCGAGTTCGTGATCCGTCGCGGCGTGCCGGGAGTGTATCGGGTGAAAATTTATTCGAAGAGCGATGCCACGTTCCGGGTCGCACTGCACACCGACTGGGGGAGGGAGGAGCAGAAGACGGTGCGTTCGACGTGCTGGATCGAGGGTGGTGAAAGGGATGAGGTGGCGGAACTGGAGTTTAAGTTCCGGGCGGCGGGGAGGTAGGTGGTCGTGGGATGCTTCGTTTTGAATGCGGCAACTAACACGGATTGGGGGATTTCGGGTTTTGGCGGCGGTCAGGGTATCGCGCCCCTTCAGGGCGCCGGGTGTTGGGCGGATGGACCCGGGGCGACGCTGCGCTTGCCCCGGGCTGAGGGATGGCGCGCCGTTGGCGCTGGAAGGCAGGTGAGCTTGCCTGAATCCAATTTCGTCTGTTTCGGTTGGTTCGTGGTTCTCCACCCAGACTTTTTTGGTGATGGCGGATGCACACGGGGGCTTCCCCGCTGCAGGGCTGCTGGCTTCGGGCGGCAGCAGGGCCGCACGCAGTCCGGGTCTCCGACTACTGGGGCGGGCCGCCGTGTGTCCCGGGGAAGCGTCTGGTTTAGGATTGGCAGCGAAGGACCATTCGAGCCGGTCTGAAGACCGGCGCTCCCGGGAGGCCGCTCCCGACTACGACCTACCATCTTCCATCCGCCTGCCATTTCTGGATCCCAAGGTGGAGGCCCGTCTCGCTCTGCACGTTTCGCGGCTTGGAATGTGGCGGGATGCGGTTATCCATAGCGGGATGAAGCGGGTGCTTGCGTCGCTGTTGCTGACGGGTGTGCTTTTGGAGAGCGCGGTCGCCTTGCCGAATTCGATCCTCGGGCCGGTGTTCGCGGCGGAGAGTCCGCTGAATGGTCAGGATCTCACCGACCAGTTATTTGCGGCCGGGGTGTGGGATGATGCGGCCGGGCTGCCCGGCGAGTGGAATGAGGAAGGCCAGATCGCCACCGCGACGATTTCGCATCTGCGGGCGCGGCCGAAACTTTTCGGGCACGAGGTGATCCTGCTGCGGTCGGTGACGCGCGGGGGGAAGCTGGAATCGCTGGAGGCGACGTTCGTCGATGCGGGTTCGTTCTTCGGCTACTTCGACGAGGAACTGCCGGAGGGCCTGAGCAAGCGCGAGACTCGCAAGGAGGTCGAAATCCGGCTGGCGGCGAAGCAGACCGAATTCACGAAGATTTACACCGACGCGCATACGGACCTGCGAATGGCGATTTCCTCCGCCTGTGGGGACGCCAAGCCGGTGGAGGCGAAGATCGGCCGGACCCGGGGGTTGAAGACGCCGGTCGAGGAGTGGCAGAAGAATGGCAAGCACGTCCGCCTGCTGGCGGCGAACAACCGGCTGCTGCGGGTGAGCATCGCGGCGACCGATGCCGACCAGTGGCTCGACCCGGCGGTAGCGGCGCTGCCGGAGCGGGAGCAACTGGCCAAGCTCGCTGCCACGGTGGCGCGCGATGACGACGGCACCGTGCGCCTGCCGGATTTGCAGCCGATTCCGCAGGGCTACCGGCCCTACTGCGGGCTCAATAGCTTGGCGATGGCGGCCCGCCACTTCGGCCTGCACCTCGATGAGGACTGGCTGGCGGTGGCCGCCGGCTTCCAGAATACCGGTCGCGCCGATGGGGCGAATATGGTGAAGGTGTATCACGCGGTGGCCTCGGAGGCCGGGCTGGGGCTGGATCGCACGACGAAATTCGATGCCTCCGCGGCGTCGCGGGCGATTTCGCAAGGCTTCCCGGTGATCGTGTGGCGGCGCTTTTCCCACGACCGGAACCAGCTTCACACCCGCTTCATGCGGCAGCTTTCACGCGATCCCGCGGCGACATTGCCGGATCCGGCGGCTGCCGCCGAGCGTGCTTCATGGCCGGGCGAGACCGCGCCACTGCACGCCTCGGTGGTGGTCGGCTACAACGCGGAGCGGAAGGAAGTGCTGTTCCTCGAGAGCTGGACCGGGCGGGACAAACCGCGGCGGATGCGGGTGGAGGAGTTGGCGGCGACGACGGACCTGTGCTTCGTTTTCAAGCCCTGAGGAAACCCGGGAGGCGGACCGCATGGGCAGATTGCATGCTTTCGAGCTTGGCTTGAAGGTCAATATAAGCTAAAGGCCCAACCGTGGCATCCCGGAAAACCAACGAAATTGCTCCCTGGCTGGAGCTAGCCCTGAGGCTGGCTCTCGGGGGCTTTTTTGCGTGGAGCGGGTGGGCGAAGGTGTTTCAGACCGGTCTCAACGAGTTCACGCGGGCGGTCGGAAACTACAAGATCGTCTATTCTCCATGGGACGCCGTGGTCGCCTACACCATCCCGTGGGTGGAAATGGTGGTGGGCCTTTGCCTGATCCTGGGCCTGTGGAAACGCGGGGCCCTGCTGGCGCTGGCGGGACTGGTGGCCTTCTTCGCCGTCGGGGTCGGGCATGCGTGGAGCAAGGGCCTGAACATCGCGTGCGGCTGCACCGGGAATCCGGATGGCTCGCCGATGAACTACACGTTCAAGTTCGTGGAGTTCGGGGGATATTGGCTGGCGATCCTGATCCTCTGGTGGCTGGGCCGGCGAGGGACCGGGCATGTCTTCGGCGGGACGAAGATGAAGCTGCCGGGCTGAGCGGCCGCTCACTTCAACAAGCGCTGGAGCAGGCTCTTCGCCGCCGCGGGCTTGGCGCGGATGCAGATTTCCCAGACGGTGCGGATGGTGCCGGCGTCCATGCCGATCATCTTGACCTCGAAGGCGCGCTGCAACCGCACGGCGTGGAAGCGCTCCAGCTCCGGCGATTCCTTGTTTCCCGGGCTGGTTTCGACGATCAGCAGATCGCGGGTGCCCTTGGGGTAAATGCGGACTCGGACCCCATCGACCCGTGACATGGCCGGGGTGCCGAAGACTTCCTCGGGATCGAAGCGGTCGCCGAGCTGCTTGGCGAAGCGCTGCAACTCGGTGTCGTCAAGGGCCTGCCATGGCAGAGTCTCGCGACCGGCAGCTCCCGCGTGAAGGGCGGCACAGAAACTGAAGATAGCTAGATATTTCAGAATCACGTAATATATTTACCGGATCGATCGTCGGCTGGCGAGTCCTGAGTTTCCGGGTGCCGGATGTCGCGGGTCGGGGGTTGCCGCCACGGCCTGCGCTGCTAAAAGTCCGGCATGCGCTACCGCGAACGTTTGCAGGCGAGGATTGCGGCCACCGGCTCCCGTCTCTGTGTGGGCCTCGACCCCCGGCCGGGTGATGGAGGAATCGAGGCGGTGCCGGATTTCCTGAAGCGGGTCGTGGATGAAACCTGGCAGCACGCCGCGGCCTTCAAGCCGAACATGGCCTACTTCGAAGCGATGGGTCTGCGGGGAATAGAGATCCTCGAAAAGCTGCTGGGCGAAATGCCCTCCGAGGTGCCAGTCATCCTCGATGCGAAACGCAGCGACATCGGCGAGACGCAGAAATACTACGCCCATAGTTACTTCGGCCACTGGAAAGTGGATGCGGTGACGCTCAATCCCTTCCTCGGCTACGATTCCATCGAGCCCTTCCTCGGCTGGGAGGGAAAGGGGATCTATCTGCTGGCGGTGACCTCGAATGCGGGCTCGGCCGATTTCCAACGCCAGACGCTGGCGGACGGCCGCGCTGTCTTCGAGTTGGTCACGGCGCTCGGGGAGCGGGCGAAAGGCCTGCCGACGGATGTCGGCTATGTGGTCGGCTTGACGAATGCGGCCGGTGTGCTGGCGAAGATCCCGGACGCCCCGCTATTGGTGCCCGGCCTCGGTGCCCAGGGCGGTGATCTTGCCGCACTCGCCGCTGCCGCGCGGACTGCCCCGGACGTGATCAATGTCTCCCGCGGCATTCTTTATGCTGACGATGGCAATAGCTACCGCGACCGCGCAATCTCATGGGCTACGAGAATTTCCCAAGCCTACGAAGAAGCGGTCGCGTGAGTCCGTAGCAAAGGCTAACGTGTCACACTGATGCCGAGGAAAGAACACCCGAAGAGTGGTCAAGTGACCGCCCATTATTCCGGCCTGTTGCCCCAAAAGGGTTGGCCCGGGCGGAACTACAAGTTCTTCCGGCATCGCATTGTGCCCGGGATGTTTTCCAAGCGCGGCGGCCTGGAGCAGGATCCCGTGCTGACCGTGCCGGAGAATGGCTGCGTGCGGGTAACATGGATCGGCCACGCTTCCTTCCTGCTGCAATTCGCCGACCACTCGGTGATGGTCGATCCGAACTGGGCGCGTTGGCATGGCTTCGTGAAGCGCCTGCGCGAACCCGGCCTGCCGCTGAAGGCGATCCCGGAACTCGACCTAGTGGCGGTGAGCCATGCGCACTTCGACCATCTGCACAAGCCGAGCCTCAAGGTCCTGCAATCGCGCGGCGGCATCATCGTCCCGCGCGGCAGTGGCAACCTGGTGAGGCGACTCGGCTTTCCCGCCGTGCACGAAGTGAAAGTGTGGGATCACTTCGAGTACAACAGCCTCAACGTGGTCCATACGCCGAGTCATCACTGGGGCGCGCGCTACCTGCACGACATCCACCGCGACTACGGCGGGTATCTGATCGAGTCCGGGGGGAAGAGCGTCTTCCACTGCGGGGATAGTGCGTGGTTCGATGGCTTCGCAGAGATCGGGCGGCGCTTGCCTAACATCGACGTGGCGCTGATGCCGATCGGTGCGTATGATGCGCCGAGTGGCCGTGATGTGCACTTGAATCCGGAAGAGGCAGTGCGCGCGTTTGCCGAGATCGGCGCGAAGGTGATGATCCCGATGCACTACGGCACCTTCCCGCTCGGCAACGAACCGATCGGCGAACCCGTCGAGCGCCTGCTGATGGAGGCCGACCGGCTGGGCATCAGCGAGAAGATCCTGATTCCCGAAGAGGGCGTGGGGATCGAGTGGTGAGGCTCTTTATTTGGAATCGAGAATCACCTCGCCACGCCAGCCGGAGAGGTCGGAGCCGGCGGCGGTGATGGCGTCCAGGAAGAGCCGCGAGGCCGGGTCTTCCGGGAACCGGTCGTGGAGAGTGAGCGATTTTCCGAAGCGATCTGCAGCGAGAGACAAGTTGCCGCTTTCGAAGGCATTGAGTCCTTCCTGATAGAGCCGGAGGTATTCGGCGCTTCGTGTCCTGACCGGTCCGGCGGGGTCGTCCCTGCGACCGAAGATTTCGAAAACCTGGATGCCGATCACCTTGCCCTTCATCACGAAATGGCCCATCGGGCGGGTGAGGTATTGCCCGGCTTCGGTGCATTTCGTGAGCACCGCCCCGGTCACGAGGATCGAGGTGCCCAGCATCTTGTTCATGCCTTCGAGGCGTGCGGCGATGTTCACGTTGTCGCCGACCACCGTGTAGTCGAAGCGCCGGCTGCTGCCGAGATTGCCGGCGAGAACGATGCCGTGATTGATGCCGACGCGGGTTTCCAGCACTTGCTCGATGTTGCCGTTCTCGGTTTCCAAGGTCACCGGGGTCACGCTGGCGAGCTGCATCTGGATCGCGGCGTCGATGGCGCGGCCGGCCTTGCGGTCGGTTTTCAGGGGCGCGCCCCAGGTCGCGAGGACGGCGTCGCCGATGTATTTGATGATGGTCCCGTTGTTGTTGAGGATGCCCTCGGTGGCGGACTCGAAGTAGGCGATGAGTGCCTTTGCCAAGGCTTGGGGAGGCAGGCCTTCGGACATCGAGGTGAAGCCGGCGAGATCGCTGAAGAGGATCGTCGCTTCGATCTCCTTGCCGCCGGGTTCCAAATGCACTTCGTCTTCATCGATCTGCCGGGCCTGCTCGTCGGACATGTAGGACTTGAAGGCCCTCCGAAGTTTCCAGCGGGCGGAGTACTCGATGAGGTAGTGGGCACCGAGCGACAGCGCGGCGACCAGCGGCATCTGGCCGAAGGCGGGGATGGTCCACAGGAAATGGAAGCCGATCTTCTGCTGAAGAAGGATCCCCGCCAGCGCGATGCCAGCGCCTAACAGGATGCAGAGCGGGAAGCCGCGTCCGGGCGACAGCAAGCACGCCAGACCGGCGAGCAGGAAGGGAGCCAGCACGACCACGAGCCTCTCGCGGTCGCGAGGCATGGTGACGATGCTGCGATTCTCTAACAGATTTGCAATGGCCGTGGCCTGGATCTCCATGCCTGCGGTGAGGCGGCGGACCTTCTTGCCCTTGCCTTCCTCGACGGGCAGCGGCGTGTAGGGCGTAGGGAAGACATCCTTGCCCGCATCGGAGAGTCCGGAATTCTGCCGCGCGCCGACGATGACGATCTTGTCGTGGAAGGGATTTCCGGGAATGCCGAGGCCTTCCAGGGTGCCGGCATACGAGTAGCCGGGAAAGGTTCCGGCCCGGCCGTAGAAGGCGATCAATTCGGTGCCGGCGGCGGTTCGCGGGGCTTGTCCGGTGGCGCGCTGGCGGACCATTTCGGCGAGGCCCGGCTTGTCGCCGAAGTCGGTGGGGATCTGATGTTGGATCTGCCGGACCACGCCATCCGCATCCACGGGAAGCTCGGTCAATCCCCAGCCTGCAGCCGTGCGGCGAAGCTCAGGCGTGGCGAGCAGGAGGCTCTGTTGTTCGGTGCTTTCGGTGTCGTTGCGGACGAGCTCGCCCGCGAGGATGACGTTGCCATGCTTGCGGATGGCCGCCGCGAAAGCCGCGTCCTGCTCCGGATTCTCCTCATGGAAGAGGATGTCGAAGACGATCATCCGCGCGCCCATTTCGGTGAGTCGCTCGACAAGGCGTGCATGAAGCCGACGGTCCCACGGTTGCGAAAGCGACTGCCCGAGTTGCGCGTGAGAGGATTCGTCGAGATAGACGAGCACGATGTCGTCCGGGGGCGTGTGCTCGCCGAAGCGGAAGGGCAGGTCGTAGCTCGCCAGTCGCAGGCCTTGGCCCAAGTTGAGCTGCCATAGCATCCATCCCCAGACGAGGCCGGCCAGTCCCACCACGAAGGTGGCGGCGATCCGCTTGCGGCTTTTTGTCCAGCGGCGCTTCGTCACGGTCCGGTGGAAAGGCTGCGGTCGTGGGTGATCTCGACCCAGGCGAAGCGTTTGTTAGATGAACTGCGGGGCTGGCTATCGGTGACGCGCTTGTAGCCGTTGCTGCCGTCCGCCTGGGTGAAGGTCGCAAGGGTTGAGATGTTGGTCGGGGGGAGGGTGTTGGAGGCCTTCACGGTGTAGCGGACGGCATCGGCAGTGGAGCTGACGAAGACCTCGAACTCGGCGTTCACATTTTGCGAGGGATTCGCGGCGATGCGAATCGGCGTGGGATCGCTGCCCGAGTTTGGATTGCCGTTGATCGCATATTCGATGAGTGCCCCGCGACCGTCGTGGTCGCGGTCGTCGTCGTCACTGGCAATGCCTTGGGTTTGCTTCCACAGGTCGTAGCCGGTGACCGGATCGTAGATCACGGGCAGGGTATTGGTGCCGCCGGGCGCGACCTCGGCTTTCAGAAAGGTCCGCGGTGGCGGGGTCACGAAGCCGGAGACCGCGCTGAAGGAGATCGTGAAGCTGGCCCAGTTAGCATTGAAGGCGACCTGCTGGGTTGGCTTGAGATTCGAATAGCCGGTTCCGGAATTCGGCGTGACGGACCAGCGTGCGGTCGAGAGGACAGAGGGGGTGCCGATATTGACCGCGAGCGTGGTGAAGCCGCCGAGTCCGCCGTAGGTCACGAGCGAGGAGTTGTTGTCGAGCACCTCGTCATTGCCCGAGGCCGCGTCCTGACCGTCCTTGATCATGCGGCCGACGTCGTCATCGATCACGTGATAGACCGCGCGGCCCTGGCCGGCAAACAGGATGGCCGCCGGGTAGAATGCCGCCGCTCCCTGTGGCTGGACGAAGAGCGCGCTGCCGCTGGCCCCGCCATCGCCGAAGACCTCGCCCGTTTCGTAGAGCTTCGGCAGCGCGTGGGAGTCGAGCGGACTCAGCGCGGTGGTGAAGCTCTTCTCAAAGATCATGCCGCGCTGTTCGTAGGCCTGGCTGCGTTGCGGGTAGGCGACAGCGCGCTTGCTTTCGGGGCCGGTGAGCCAATTGCGTGCGCTGCTGCTTTGCAGGAAATTCGAGGATCCCTGGAGCCAGTCGGACTCGGTGCCGAAGTAGAGCACGGCGAAGTCCACCTCCTGGTCGTCATCGGGCAAATTCGCGACGGTGCCCTCGACCGAGTCGGGCGCGACGAGTTTCGCATAGCTGGTGCGGTAGAGGATGCCGCGCGGTGTGACCGGCGGGGCCTGCCGGGTGCCCTGCTGCTGGCGGGAGAACCACTGGGTGTCGGCCCATTGCAGGCCGGTGGAATCGAAGAACAGGTGGCCTGCTGTCAGGACCACGCGCTCTGCCACCACCGTGCCGGTGCCGCGACCGAGCGGGGTGCGGATCATGCCGACGTATTGCCAGGGATTGGCCGAGAGGTCGGGGGTTGCGACGCTGAAGGTTTTCGAAGCGTCGAAATTGTTGATACGCAGGTAATCACTCCAGTTCAGCCCGAGGCCGAGGTTCTCGCGGATGCCGATCAGTCGCGACTGCGGGGTGGCGTAGCCCGAGACTGGCTTGAACTCGATGCGGTAGTCGCCGACCGGGAGCACGAAGTCGATCAGCTCATCGGTGCCATCGTTGTCGTCGGTCACGTTGCGCCACGCGGACTCGCCTGTGAGACGCCAGGTGAAGCCTTGGGCGGTTTCCGGGAAGCGGACGACGCCGGTGGTCAAGGGCCGCACGGGCAACACGAGGCTCAGGTCTGCTACGGCATTCGTAGTATCCACCGTGACGATGGTGGTGACTGCATCCGCGGCACCGGGCCACGGGATGATTTCCACCTGGTAGTCTTCGTCGAGCACCACGTCATTCACGCTTTCGCCATCGCCGTGCCAGAGGAATTCGGAAGATAGCCGCCACTTTGCGCCGGGGACCGGAAGGTTCACGGTGAGGGTATTTCCGGTGGTGACTGGCACACTGTCAGGCGGCGTCTGCGGCAAGCCGATGTATACGACCACCGTGTCGGAATGGAGGAGGTTGGCTCCGTCCTTCACCGTGAGTGTCACGGGGGTGGAGCCGACCGGGAAGCGGGCGATCGCGCTCTCGCCCGTGGCGCTGCCGCCGGGCCAGGTCCATTCGTAGGAGACGATGGCATTCTCCCGGTCGGTCGAGGCGGAGGCGTCCAGCACCACTTCCTCCGAGCCGGGAGGCTCGACAATCGCGTAGCCCGGTGCCGGGCCGCGGACGATGGTGTCGGTGATGAACAGGTCCGGGCCCGCATCTGCCAAGGGCTCGTAATTGGCATTGGGATTGAGCGCGGCGTAGTTGCGGTAGATGTAAGCCTTGCCGGACTGGATGTTGCCGGTCTTGCGCGCCTTCGGCAGGCCGACGATCAAGTCCTTGCCATCATGGGCCACCGAGTAGCCGTAGTCGGGACTGCTGCCGGCGGTGGGATCCAAGGTCGCATTCGTCGTAAGATAACCGATCTCCTGCCAGGAGCCGCCGTTGAGGAGAAAGGTGGAGACGCTGCCGGGAATGATGCCGGGGGCACCGACGTTGTCCAATACCGAGCCGACCACCAGCACGCCATCGTGCAGGGCGATGCTCTTGCCGAAGCGATAATAGCCGGGATAGATGCTGCCATTCGCGGTCCATGTGCCGGCGTTCCTGGCATAGCGGAAGACCTTGTCGTCCTGGGGCGAGCCGATCAGCAGTTCGTTGCCCGCGATGGCGAGAGCCCCGCCGAAGTAGTCGCCCTCGCTGATGGCGCTGCGACCTTGGGGTGCCCGGGGGACCTCGGACTGCACCGTCCCGGACGAGAGCCAGATCACAGACCCCGTGCGCTCGTAGAAGAATACCTTGCTGGGTGAAGCGAAGCCCGGGCACGACACCGCGATGGAAGTCGCGTCGATGGCCACGGTGGCACCGAAGTTCTCATAGGACGACGGCGTGTGTCCGGTCGGAACGGGCAACCGCATCCTCTGGATCCAGACGCCGCCGAGCAACTCGAAGATGTACGCGGCACCGGCACCCGAGACGCCCGAGGTGGTCGATTCCGGCGCGCCGATCACCAGGAAATTCCCGCTGCGTGCGATCGATGCGCCGAACGATAACCCGTCTGCATCGGGAGGGTCGAGCGTTTGTGCCGCGACCCACTGACCGAAGGATTTCTGATAGACGACGACGCGTCCGGTGCCCTGGCTTCCATCGGTGCGAGCCCGTGCGCCCACGAAGGCGAAGTCGTCATCCAGCAGCACGGCGTCGCCCTGGATGCTGTAAGGCGACAGCGATAGCTGCTGCCAGACGCTGTTGATATTCCCGGCGACGTAGGTCGCGCCGAGCCGCAGGGAGCCGAGCAATTTGTCCGGAGCACCGATGAAGGCGGTGTCATCGTTGATCGCCACCGACCAGCCGTAGTTGTCGAGCGCCTTGCCATCCGCCGGTTCGAGGATGTCGGGCACCGGATTCGGCTTGAGAAGGTCGAAGGAGAACTGGCTTGAACTGGACAAGCCGTTGGAGTCGATCACCTCCAGGGTGACCGGTTTTCCATCGGCGTCCGGTCCTAGCGTGATGGTGCCGGATTGGCCGCTGAAGGAACCACCGGGCCAGTGCCAGTTCCATGAGACAATGGGATTGTCCTGAGAGACCACTGCGGGGTCGAGATGAAGATGGATGAGGCCATCGCCATCCGAATCCGCGACCACGGCATTCGCGCCGGGGTTCACGACCGGCGGACGACTGACGTCCACGCTGAGGGTATCGCGGGAGATCGCTCCCTTCTCGTCGATGACCGTCAGTTCGATGCTGGTCACTTCCGGAGGGATCGAGGCGAAAGCTTGCAGACCTGGAACGCTGCCGCCGTTCCAAGACCAGATGGCCTGAGGTTGGGCGTGGGCATCGATGTCGATCGAGGCACCGCCATTGAGAAAGACCCGGACCGGTTGGCCGTCGAAGCTGGTGGTCGTGATGTCGGGCCCCGCATTGGCGACGGGCTCGGCATTCGCCGTGTCGAAGGGGGTGGATTTATCGATGATACGCACCACGCCGCCGAGCGGATCCGAGATCACGATCTTGCCGCCGGAGAACTCGGTCGCGAGCAGCTTGTCGCTGGGAGTCAAGTCGGCCACCGGAAGGACACGCTGGGTCCAGAGGGGAGTGAGCGGGTCGTCTTCAAATAGGACGAAATTCCCGGACTGGTCATGGGCGACGAAGGCCTTGCCATCATCATCCATGTCGAGGCCGGTGTAGCCATTGGACGGCATCCCATTGGCCGGCAACTGAGTCTGGGTCCATGAGGTCCCATTGAACTCGATGACGAAAAGGGTGTGGGGGAAGTTCCGCTGCGCGACGACGACGCCATTGCCGACGGAGACGACTTCGCCGAAGTAGGACTGGCCGTAGCCACCCGGCTCGATGGGCGGCGCGAGGGCGATCTGGTGGACCCAGTTTCCGGCGATCTTTTTGAATAGATGCAGATTCGCGGAAGGCGCGGGAGGTCCCCGGTGCACCACCACCATCAAGTCGTCATCGATGTCGATGGCTGCTCCCCATGCCGTGCCGGGCGTGATGGGATTGGGGCCTGGCGAGGGAGGGAGAAGCTCGGAGTGGGTCCAGGTGTTGCCGGTCCAGTCGTAGGCGAAGACGCGGCCTCCGCCGGAAGCGTGAAAGGTATTGAACAGATCGGCGAAGACCACCGTTTCGGGATCGAAGGCGTAGTCGAAGCGCGACACGATGGGGGGCGTCGCGGAGAGACCGAGCGGCGTGGCGACCCATGAGCCGGAGACGAAGCGGTGGACGGTGAAATTCGTCCCATTGTAGAAGCGGCCGCTGACCAACGTGTTTTCTTCGACAGCGCGGATGTCATGCACGTTTGCGATGAAGGGCGACGGAGTCCACACGCCTGCCTGGAGGCGGTAGATCTCGGGCACACCTTCGCCGATGGGATCGATGACGAAGGTGTTCCCTTTCAAGGTGCCTACGACCCGCGACCCGATGGTGGAAGGATCGACGCCAGAGTAGGAAGGCTTCACGAACTCGGTGAAGAGTCCGGCTTGCTTGGAATAGGCGGTGACCTGGAGGGTGTCGCTGGCGTTGTTCCCAAATTGGTCGGTGACGACAAGCGTGACGGTGACAGGCGAATTCGTGACAGGGAAGACGCCTTCCGTGATGCGGCCGCTCGCGTTGCCGCCTGCGCTCGCGTTGCCGCCTGTCCAGGTCCAGTCGTAGGTCACGGCGGCGGGGTCTCCGAGAGACGCGTGGCTACCGCTGCCGTCGAGCTTGAGCGTGACCGAGCCATCGTCATCGTAGTCGGCGACGGTCGCGTCGATGCCCGCGTTGGTGATGACCTGCGCGCTGGCCACCGGCGTAGCGAGAGCGAGGAGCATCCAGAGCAGGCCTTCTCGGAGAAGCGGGAAGATTTTCATGATCTTGGGCGGGGAATTCTACAGGTCGAAGCGCATCTCGACGAAGAAGGTGCGGTCACGGGGAAAGTCGGGCAGCGTGAGCAGGGGATTGAAGCGGTAGTCCTCACCGGTGAGGTTGAGGACGCCGGCTTCGAGCGAGCCGCGATTGTCGAGGAAACGCTTTCCGAGGGAAAAGTCGAGCTGCGTCCACGAGTCGCCGGGCCGGGTGGGCGTGTAGCCGGAATTATCCTGCGAGAAGAAGCGCGCGTTCAAGCGGCTGAACCAGCCACTGGCATGGTTCCAGATCAGGTAGGCCTCGGCTTGATGAAGGTCTGAGGATTCGGCGGAGGAAAAGCCCGGCACCCCGGATGCGGTGAGTTCCGGGAACGAGCGGTCAAGATCGGCGCTGGTATAGCTGTAGCGTGCGCCGAGCGCCCATTCCTCACCGAGGAGCTGGTTCACGTAGGCGGTGCCTCCCCATTCCTGGTAGTCGAGATCCTCGGCGATTTGCACGGTGTCGTAGTAAGTGAACGTCGAGGAATCGACCGCCAGCACGCCGACACCGCGATCCGCTGCGGCGGTGCGAACGAAGGCCTCGCCGCCGAGGTAAGTGCGGGTGGGGAATTTGTAGAGCACGCTCGCACCGCCGATGTCGAACAGCAGCCCGGGAACGCCGCCCACAACCGATTCATTGATCAAGGTGCGGAAGGACTGGGTGAAGCCCGCGACCTGCGTTGGCTCGAGACGCACGCTTTCGTCGAAGGTGGAGCCGCCCTGCGAACGCGCGTAGCCGAGGCGCATCGTGAGCTCGTGGGAGGGTGTCCAGACGAGGCCAGCTTTCGGCAGGAGTGCGGAGCTTTCTTCGCGGGCGTTGGAGACCGGCGGCAGGCTGCTGTTGAAGGGATACTCCTGCCAATCGTAGGCGAGACCGCCGGTCGCCCAAAGTCCTTTTACGAGCTCGCGGGTGTAGTAGATGTAGGCGACCCAACGCTCGTAGTCCGGGTCCGCAGAAAGGACGAAGGGATCGTCCGGCAAGATGCCGCTTATGGATTGTTTCGAAAGCGTATTGGTCGTGGGGAAGCTGCCGCTTTCGAAGCGCGTGCCGAAGAGCAGCGTCTGGTGCTCAGTGCTCCAAATGTGCTGCACTTCGCCGAAATAGACTTCGGTTTCCCGCTCCTGCGTGATGTCACTGGTAAAGGAGAGCGGTGTCGAGAGGCCCGGGTTCGCACGATCGATCAACATCGCGAAGCTCGTGGCACCGGCGTTGCGGCTGCGGATTCGATCGGTCAATGCACCACCGAGCATCAGCGTGCGGCTCTCCGGCGACCACTCGTGCTGGTAGCTGACCATCGTCACCGGCGACTGCTCCTGCTCGACGCGGAAGTCCGGATCGTAGGTCGTGGGGTCGTAGAGTTGCCGCAGGTCGCCGCCCTCGAAATCCTGGAACTTCAGGTGAAGGTAGATGCTGTCCTGCGGGGTCAGCGCATGCCGTAGCTGGAGGTAGGCGGTGGAGCGCTCGACGTCCTGATTCGGCCGGTCGCCGTCAGCGTTGAAGATGTCGTAGTCGAGCGCGATGCTGGTGCGGTCGAAGCGCATCATCGCGGTGCCGGTGGAGAGGAACTCGCCATCGCCGCGGTAGTTGGTGCGGTTGGTGAAGCCGAAGGGCCGGGTATCGAAG
Organism: Luteolibacter arcticus; assembly: GCF_025950235.1. NCBI lineage: Bacteria > Pseudomonadati > Verrucomicrobiota > Verrucomicrobiia > Verrucomicrobiales > Verrucomicrobiaceae > Neoluteolibacter > Neoluteolibacter arcticus. The sequence continues at coordinate 271,658 of NZ_JAPDDT010000008.1, forward strand.
AGTTCGGTGTATTCCTGCTGCGAAATGTTCTGCGGTAGCAGGGCGGTGCCGGCCGGGGAGATGATATTCGCCATCAGCAGTTCATTGAACCATGGCGTTTCCTGCCGCAGCGAGACCCGCCGCGGATCGCGGAGGGCGGCGGCGCTGTTAGAGAGAAAGAGGTGAGCCGAGGGATTGAGGTAGTCGCTGACCACCGAGCGCCGCGCTTCTTCCAGGCTCACCTCGGTCATGCCGACATTGTGATAGAAGGCGGCGAGGTTCGACTCGCGGACGGAGCGGTCCTTGTCGAGGAGGAAGCCGGAGCGGTAGATCGAGCGATTGTCGTTGAGCTCGATGGATTCCTCAAGGTCGGCGATGCCCTTGTTGTAGGCGTTGTCCCGCTGATCGAGCAGCGCGCGGTAGAAGGGTGGGGTCGGGTCGCCGGGATCGAGCTTCATTGCGAGCCCGAGTTCATGTCCGGCGCGCGCGTCCCTGCGGGTTTCGGCGAATGCCTTGCCGAGATAGCTGCGGAGAAACGAGCGGTTGGGCTCCACCGCCGCGGCGATGGTGATCGAGCGCACGCCCTGCTCGCGGTTTCGCATTTGGAAGTGCGCGAGTCCTTGGCCGAGCCAGGCATTGCCCAGCGCGGGATCGATGGCGATGGCTTGCGCGAAGAGCTGCCGTGCTTCCGGGATGCGATTGCGCGACATCTCCAGATAGGCCTTCAATGAGATCGCCTGCGCATTCCGTGGCGAGATCGCCAGTGCCTTCTCCACCGCGGCGATGGCTTCCTTGGTCCGGCCGAAACTGAATTCCAGCTCCGCCACCCGAGCCCAGCCGAGGCCGAAGTCCGGCGACATGGTGACTGCTTCCTTCGCCGCGGCCAAGGATCCCTCGAGTTCGCCGCGGGATTGCAGCGCATACGAAAGCGCCATCCGCCCCTCCAGGGTGGCGGGAGCATTCACGTGTGCCATTTCTGCCGCGGGTCTTTTCACGACATCGATCAAGAGGCGCAGCGACTCGGTCAGCGGTCCGTCACCGGCTTGCCGCAAGTCTTCCTCGACCTCATCGATCCGCCCGCTCGCCAATTTCACCGCCGCAGAGTAGCGGTGTTCTTCTGCCGTACGCGCCGCCGGCAGCAACTCCAGTGCGCGTAGTAGATCGCCCTCCGCATACGCTTTCCGCGACGCGGCGAAATTTCCGCCCAGCCCTGGGAACCCGGCGGGATTCGCGATGCCGGGGTAGTAGAGAAACCACTGGATGTCCTCCGAGGCATCCAGCACGGCGGTCTTGCGCGGGACCTTGCCGGGCTCGGCGATGCCTTGCTCACCGCTTGCCAGATCGATCGCGCCGATGGGGTTCGAGAGCGTGACGGCACCGTCGATCATCGTCACCACGGTCTTTCCACCGGTGGCCTCGAGGACGAATTCGGTGCCGCGGATGTTGAGGCTGGCGGTCGGCGTCTTGATATCTGACTCCGCATCGGAGCGGCTGAAGAAATAGACAACGCCCTTGCCGAAATCGATCTTGCTGCGGCCGTCCGCCTGGCCGGTCGACGGTGGCTGAAGGCGCAGGCTGGTCAGTTCGCTCATCCTGAGGACACCGCCGGTCGAGAGTTCGATGGCCGCGCGGCTGAGTTCGCCGGTACGGACCTGCTCCTGCCATTTCATCCCATCGCCGATGGCTGCCTTCACCCATTTCGCGGGAGCGGCAGAGCGATCGACCTCGTTCTCTGTGGCGACGATTTTACCCCCCTCCTTTGAGGGTTCGGCCGCGGCCGTGGCGACGGAGATTGCCACCAACCACAAGGCCCGAGGGAGGGGGAAGGCCATCCCCCGCATGGTCCTCCCGTCGGCGGGGGCAACAAGGCAAATACTCGCTTCGTGATGAAATCGTCACATGGGGATCGTAGCTTGGGATGAGGATTGCGGCTCGTTGGGTAAGGCTGTGACGCTTTTGTGACAAATTGCTTCCGGCCTGAATTGTGCTGGAGACGACGCTGGGGAAGCGCGCAGCGTGCGCAATCATCGTGAAGCCGACATGACCTCCCCGGTCCGCCCACATCCCCTGGCTCGCATTTTCCGCGAGACTGCCGTTCCGTTCGCGGGACTGGTATTGGTCGCCGTGCTCGACCGCTACCGGGGCGGCGGATTCATCAGCGAGGAAGACTGGCAAAAAGTGGCGGCGGTGTCCTGCATCCTGCTGGGCTTCGCGCTGATCTACCGGCTGTTCTGCACGGTGGTGCTGGACATGGCGGTGGCGAGGACCAAGGGCCGGCCGGTGCCGAGGATCCTCAAGCACCTCATCGGGATGGTGTTCGTGTTCGCGGCAATCCTGCTGTCGGTGAATGTCGTTTTCAGCGGTGCCTTCACCAGCTTGCTCACGCTTTCCAGCGTCATTGCGGTGGTCGTGGGTCTCGCGTTGCGGCCCATCATCCTCGATATCTTTTCCGGTCTCAGCGCGAATCTCGACTCGGCATTCCGGATCGGTGACTGGATCGAGATTGCGCGGCGCAGCGGTGCGACCCCGCAAGCTGGCTGGGTGGAGGAAATCAATTGGCGGACCACACACTTGCGGACGCGCTCGGGCAATCTGGTGGTGTGTCCCAATAGTACGCTGAGCACCGCGATCATCACGAACTACTCGCGGCCATCGCGGCTCAGCCGCTTCGACCTGAAGGTGAAGCTGCCGCCCGAGCTCGATCCCGACCGGGCGCGCGAGGTTCTACTGGCCGCCGTGGAGGGGACCGTCGGCATTGAGGGCGGACCGGATGCTGGAAAAGCTCCTGATGTGCTCATCACGGGGATGGAGGCGTCCGGCGTGGTGTACTGGATCCGCTTCTGGCTCGACCCCGCTGCGCATTCATCGGACCTCGCGATCGACACGGTGGCGCGCAGCGTCCTGCGGCACCTGCAGCTATCCGGCATCCCGCTTTCGGAGAAGGTGATCCTGCATCGCGAGCAGCGGGAGCTTCTGGACAGCGTCACGCCCGCCGCCCGCGCGAAGCTGCTGGGCAGGCTGGCGCTTTTCCATGGGGTGAATCACGGCTCGCTCGACCGCCTGGCGGAAAGCGCTGCCCTGGTCCGCTTCGACAAAGGCGAGGTGCTGATCCGTCAAGGCAACGAGGATCACGACATGTTCCTGCTGGTCGAGGGCGCGGTGGAGGTGCTGGTCACCGTCGATGGCCGCGAGGTGCTTGTCGCCTCGATGCACGCGGGCGACTACTTCGGAGAAATGTCGCTGCTCACCGGCGAGCCCCGGACCGCGACGATCCGTGCGGCGACCGGCGGCGCGGCCTACCGGATCGACCGCCAGGCGGTCACGCCGCTGCTGGAGGCGAATCCCGACATCATGACACAGCTCAGCCACAATCTCGCCGGCCGCAATCTCCGCCGGCACGCGAAGGAAAACGCGGCCCATGACGAGAACCACGAGGAGAAGCGCGCTGGCCTCGCGGCGGTGCTGCTCGGGAAAATGATGGGTATCTTCCGCAGCGCCGCTCCGCCGAACTGAGGGGATCGGGCGATTTCGTCACCATTGTTGGGTTGATGCAAGGATGGGCAGGGCCTAGCGGCTCTGGGATGCCGAGCTTGTTGGAACTTGTTGGAGATGTCCCTGAAATCCATTTCGCCGAGGGCGATGTCGTCATCAAGGAGGGCGCGCCCTCGGGTGACCTTTTTCTCCTGAAGAACGGCGAGGTGGAAGTCACGCGCGATCAGCTCTCGATCGGGCGGATCTCCAAGGAAGGCTCGGCCATCGGTGAAATGTCCGCACTGCTCGGGGTGCCTGCCACCGCCACGGTCGTCGCGCTGACGCCCTGCACCTTCGCCGTGGTGAGAGATGCGGCATCAGTGATTGCCGGCAGCCATGAAATCACGCTGGAAATCGCCCGCAATCTCGCGCGCCGCCTGGCGTGGATGACTCACACGTACGTCGAGCAGATCTACGACGACGTTTAGAGCCAACGGCTCGAGCTTTTTGGGCGAGTTGGAAGTTTTGAGTGAACCGCGAAATTACGCGAAAAAGCGCGAAATCTAAAAGCAGGAGAAAATTCCCTATCTAACAGATTTCGCGTATTTTCGCGCTATTCCGCGGTTCAAATTCTTCGCCCGGGCCGGCTTGGATATCTGCGCTTCCAAGCAAGAGCCTCGGTCCGTTGCTTTCGGGGTCATGGTGGGACCAATTCGGCTTCGAAGCGGAAGAAGGCTTTCGGCGGGGTGGAGAGCTGGGAGATGCCAAAGTAGGCTTCGCCGGGGCTGAAGGTGAAACCGGGACCGGCCAGAGGTTGGTTGTTCGGGCCGTCGTAGGTGAAGATCGTTTCGTTGAAATTGATGAGGTTGGTCGATCGCTTCAGGATCCAGCGGGTGTAGGGAGCGGCTGCGGCATTGAAGCCGAGTTGGACCTGAAAGTTAGAGCCGTCGTTTCGCACGGCAGGGTTTTGGGACGAGGACCGGTCGAAGACCAGCGGGTCGGTGCCGAGGGCGTGCTCGATGCCGAACGTGTTGCCGTCGTTGTCGAAGTCTTCTTCCCAGAAAGCGGCGAGGTCCGGGTAGCCTTGGAATTCCGTCGCGCCGATGTCCGCGGTGGAAACGCGTGGCAGGCCGCGCTGGTCGGTGGCGGTGGAGGGGCCCGTGGTGGCATCGATGACTGGTGAGGCGGGCAGGGGAACGTGCGTGGGGAAGCCGGGGCTCCAAAATCGGAGCGGGGACAGTCCCGGATCGCCAGCGGTGAAATTTCCGCTGCCGGTCAGTGGATTGCCGATCAGGTTGTTAGGGAGGTTGCCGGCGGCGATGGTATGGTTCGCGATCAGGCTTCCCGCGTTGTAGATGGCGCCACCGCCGAACCCGCCAGCGGTGTTTGAAGAGATCGTGCAGTGGAACAAGGTCAAGGTGCTGCCACTGGTGTTCTCCGCCGCTCCGCCGCCTGAACTGACGCGATTTCCGGAGAGTGTGCAGTTCTCCAGACGGGCGGTGGCCTCGTTCAAGATTGCGCCGCCTGACTGGGCGGAATTGTCGGAGAGAGTGGAGCGGAAGAGGGCCAAGGATCCTTCGTTGAAAATTGCTCCGCCGTTACTGTCCTGATCCGCCGTGGAGTTCGAGCCGAGGTGGCAGGTGTCGATTTCGAGGATGCCGTGATTCGAGATGCAGCCGCCGAGACCGGTGATGTTGAGTGTACCTGCCCGACCTGTGACGTTTTGCGAGAGGATGGAGCTGTGAATTGCCAGAATGCCCGTGTTGGCGATGGCACCGCCGCTGCCACCCCGGCCTCCGAAAATGTAACCCGCCGGAGCTCCTGGAATCGGCGGAGGAAGCACCAAGCCATCGCCCCCCGCTCCGCAGCGGTTGTTCGCGATGGTGGCATTCATCACAGTGAGAGTGCCTTCATTCAGAATCCCGCCACCGTCTTGGCCAGGAGTTCCATAAGTGACCGGCAACTCCGTGGCATCCGTGCCATCTGAGGATCTGCCGTTATAGATAGACAGATGGTACATGGCGACGGTGGCACCGGCACCGATGTGGAAGCCGCGTGATTGACTGGCGGCATTGACCGGGATGGGGCCGAGCGACGCATCGATGACCAGCCCGGCGTTGGCAGGGATGGAGAGCTCGCCAAGGGTCAGGTTGATTGCTCCCATCGGCGAGAACGGCGGGATCACCACGCGATGCCCGGGAGTGGTGGCCTCGGCAAGTGCCTCGCGCAAGGACCGGCCGGCACCCGCAGAGGAGCCGTTGTTTTCATCGGTGCGGGTGGTGACAAGCAACAAGGGCCCGGCCTCGACCGCGCCGATGTCCGGCAAGGCACCGACGCTGCCGGAAAAGCCGCGCTGGTCGGTGGGGCGGACGGATCCGCCGCCGCCATCGATGGCCGGTGAGCCGACCAGCGGGTGGCGCGTCATCGTCGGTCCGCCGAAGCGGCCCAGCGGGGTGAGCAGCGGGTCGGCATCGGTGATGGTGCCGGATCCGCCGAAGGTGGTGCCGGGGCCTTCACTGTGGAAGGACTGGATGAGGTTGTTGCCTTCAACAACAAGCGCGCCGCTCAAATTGTGGATGCCGGGCGAGGCGGCGGCGGAGTTTCCGGAAATGATGGAGTTGGTCACGGTCAGCGAGGTTGACGCGAAGAAGATCGCGCCGCCTTTGTTCCCGGCGTGGTTGCCGGTGACGGTGCAACGGGTGAGGGCCAGCGGCGCGGAGCTGTAGATGGTGCCGCCGTTGCTACCGGCGGTGTTGCCGTGAAGGGTGCAATTCACGAGTTGCATCGGCTGGCCGTAGTTCGCGATCGCCGGTGCGTCGGCGGACGAGGTATTGTCCGTGAAGGTGCAGCCGGAAAGGAATGACCTGCCGTGGGCCCGGAGTGCGGAGCCGCCCAGGGGAGCACGGTTGCCGGAGAGGGCGCAGTCGGTGAGAAAAAGCAGCCCTTCGCTGTAGATCGACCAATGCCGCCCGTTGACGAGCTTCAGGCGGTTGATCGCCACGGCCGAGGAGGTGCCGACGTAGAAATGGTGAGAGAGGCCGCCGGTGTCGAGAGTGACGCCTTGTGCGAGGTTCGATGCGTCGATGAAAATGCCGCTGCTGCCGGTGAACTCAATGTTTCCCGAGGTCAGGGCGATTGTCTGCCCGGAAAGCCCCGGTGCGAAGGTGATGCGGCCACCGCTGGCGATGGCATCAGCAATCGTTTGGCGCAGGGTGTCGGCTCCGGTATCGCCGGCATTGAGGACCATGCGGGTCCGGAGCGAGTCCCAGGTGGTGGCCACGCCGAGATCGTCCCACGATGCAGTGCCGGAGCCGCCGCTGGCGAGTCGCACGGCGGTGCTCCAATTGGTGCCGGTGTAGGGGACGGTGACCGCCGGCACGGATGAAGATTCCGGTGCGGTCAGGTTGGGATTGATGTAAAGCGCCAGCAGGTCATTGGCGAAGTCCACCTTGGCAACCAGCGTGTAGGTCTGGCCGGCCGTGGCGGGGATGGACGACATGTTCCGGCTGACCCCTACCACATCGATGCCGAAATTCGTCTCGCCAAAGGGCACGCCGAAAAAGATCTGCTCCGAGGGGAAGTCGAACGAACTCATGCCAGCGAAGCTCACGCCGGCCGTGGGGGTGAAGCTGACCCGGTAATAGACCGCCTTCGCGACGTGGCCTTCGTTCACCGCGCCATCCGCCTCGTCGCTGGGGGGAAAGCCTTCACCCGGGCCGTGGTACTCGCGGATGGCGGAAGCGAAGTTGCTGGTGACGAGCGCTCCCCCGCTGATGAGAGGAGTGCCGGCCAATGCATCCCAGTCGGAAACGCCGCCATCGTGACCGGCCGGAGCAACATTCCGGCGGTCCCAGAAGGCTCCGCCACTGGCGCCTTGAATGGGGCCATCGGGATAGTGGAAGGAGTCATGGCCGATCAGGTCGGCGCGAAGGGCAAGCGGAGCGAGGAGCACCGCCGCGAGAAGAAGCGAAGTTTTCATGGCCAGGGAGGGACGCGCGGAGCAGGGGGGATTTTTTGCTCCGATCCGCAATAGACCGCTGCCACATGTTGGGGACAAGTAGTAAGTCCGGGGTCACCAGGGTCACCTCGTTTTGAATCCACCCACCACTACGGATTGGTGGATTTTGGACTTCGGCGGCCGTCAGCGTATCGCGGCCCTTCAGGCCGCCATCCTGTCACTCGCTGGAACCCCGCCCGTTGGGCGGAGCTGAGGAATCTCGCCCCGTTGGGGCTGAAGGGCCGATACGTTGTGGCTGAGGAGCCGATGCGTTGGGGCTGGAGAGCAGATATAGTCCGCGGCCATCATTCACTGGACGGGTGCCATCAGCCGGGCGGCGCGGCAGGCGAGGCGGAAGGCAAAGGAGCGTTCGGTGAACTCTTCCACCTTCACCTCGCGTGATTGGGCGAAGTCCATCTCGAGCATGTGCGCTACTTCGTCTGAAAACGCCGGATCGGCGGAGAGCGCGGAGATCTCGAAGTTCAGCCGGAACGAGCGGTTGTCGAGGTTGGCGGTTCCCACGCAGGCGAGTTGGTCGCTCAGCATCACCTTCTGGTGGAGAAAGCCGCGGGTGTAGCGGAAGAGCTTGATGCCGCACGCGATGGACGGCTCGAAATAGGTGAAGGCGGAAAGCCAGACCAGCAGGTGATCCGCCTTCTCCGGGATCAGGATGCGCACGTCGATGCCGCGGATCGCGGCGGCCTGCAGGGCGGTCATCACGCCGCCGTCCGGGACGAAGTAGGGCGAGGCGATCCACAGTCGCTCGCGGGCGGTATTGGCCATCTCGGCGACGACTAGTTGCCACGACTCGACGGGATCGGCCGGACCGGTAGGGATCACCGCGGCGATCTGGTCGGCGGTTTCCGCGTGACCGGACCATTCGAGATCGGGAATCTCGTCGGCGGCCCAGTTCCAGTCCTCGATGAAGACGAGCTGGATCGCCTGTACCGACGGGCCTTTCAATTTGAGATGGGTATCGCGCCACGCGCCGAAGCGCTGGTCGCGGCCGAGGTATTCGTCGCCGACATTGATGCCGCCAACGAAGGCTTCCTTGCCATCGACGACGACGATCTTGCGGTGGTTGCGGAAATTGAGCTGCAAGCGCGAAATCCAGTGCCGGTTCCGGCCGAAGGAAGCGTGGGCGATTCCCGCCGCGGCGAGTTCCTTCAGGTAGGCGCGGGACAGCTTGTTCGAGCCGAGCTCGTCGTAGAGGAAGTAAACCCGGACGCCGGCTTTTGCCCGGTCGATCAGGGCGCGCTGGAAGCGCTTTCCCACACGGTCGTTCTTCACGATGAAGAAATTGACGAGCAGGTATTTCTCGGCGGACGCGATGGCCGAGAACAAGGCCTCGAAGGTTTCCTCGCCGTCGATGAGCAGGGTCAACTCATTGCCGCGGGTGAAGGGCAGGCCGCCGAGGAACTCCGCGGCCCTGCCGAAGGCATCGTCCGGCTTGATTTCGTAGTGACGCAGCCGCCGGTGCATGTCCTCGGCGAGCTTGCGCAGGTCGGCGTCCCCGCCGCGGCGCGCGCGCACGTAGCCGGTGAAGCGGGTCTTGCCGGTCAGGTAATACATCGGGACGGCAATCCATGGTGCCGCCATCAGCGAAACGATCCACGCGATCGTCCCTTGGGACGTGCGCACGTTCATCAGCGCATGGATGACGAGGAAAATACCCAGCCCGTGAAAAATCAGCAGCCCCGCGGCGAGGATGGCGGCGAAGGTTTCCTGGCTTGGCATCGCGGGACTCTAACCGACCGGAACCAATGCGGCAACAGGTCGCTTGCAATTCGCTTTGCCTGCCAGATCGAAGCTGATCCTAGGCGTTCGGTTCTGTGAAACTGCTGGACCCACGTGACGCCGGCGATTCAATTCGTGGCCTTCCATGCCCGCGTATGTGATTCCCGCAGCGGTTGTCGTCACGGTGGCGTGGCTGCTTTGGCGCTTTCTTCCCGTTGGCAAGTTTCATGGCCAGCCGGTGATGCTGCGGCACTGGTGGAAGTTTCGGCGGCCGATGCGGATCGAAGCGGCTACAAGGGCACTGAGAGCGGCGGAGAAGCTTCCCGCGACCCAGCGGTTGGCTGCCTTGATCCAGCTCGAAGAGAAGTATGGCGGCGACTGGCTTTCCGGCGATTCAGTCCGTGGGGCGATCATCGCTTCCGGTCAAGACGACGCCCTGCCATGGGTTTCCCGCATCCTCGGTGCCAAGAGGTATCGCGGTGTCGCCACCGATGTGATCAAAGCCTGCACCAGCGGCGATGCGCAGCCTCATTATCGGGTCCAGATGTTCAAGATGCTGCTGCCATTGCTTGATTCTCGCGCCGCTGACGGAATTCAATTGGGTATCGCGGCAGCGCTACTCGAACTCGATCGCGACTGGGCGATGCGCATCTTGACTTCGCCGGAGTACTTGACCGCGGAACATCCGCTGTTCCTCGACATTTTTTCGGCGATGAACGACGCCAAGGTGCCACTGCCCCCCATCGAATACGCACCCGTCGGGCAACCGCGAAGTTATCGTGATGTGGCGGTTCGCCTGCAGATGGCACGCGCCGCGGCTACGGTGGATCCGTCAGAGGGCGAGCGTCTGTTGAAACTCCTGATCGACTCCGGAGCGGAGGTCCGGGCTCGGGCCGGGATGGAATTGGCCGCTCTCCGGGGGCTTCCTCATCCCGATAGCATCGGTGGGCGTGCTTATCGCGGCGGTGTCGCGAATTTGAACGACCGTGAGCGCGCGGTGATGATCGCCTACCGGGCGTCCTACGCGATTTCGAATGGGAATCTCATGATCTTGGTGGAGCATGATGAACTGGAAGGTGTTTCCTTGGCAGAAATAGTGGAGGCATTTCGGGAGACGGGAGCACCGGCCCGCGCGGCGTGGGTGGAGGCGTTCATGGCAATTCTGGGCCCGGTCGCCATGGAACGGAATCCGGAGGTGAGAAAGAGCCGGATTAAAGCGCTTGGGGACGACTTCCGCAGGCAGTTGTCCGCGCTTCAGGAGGGCGGCCTTCCGGTGGAGGCGGGAGAGTATGAAGAGGACGATCTCTTCCTCTACATCTACATGCTCGAACACGAGGCGGACTTCGAGCGAGAGTAGCGGTCAGTGGGGTCCGCGTTATTCCGGCCAATCGAGCAGGATATTCCACTTGAAGGTCCGCTCTTCCGGAAGGGTGGGCGTGTTCTCGTTGTCGATCTTGTCGTAAACGTTCTTCGGCGGGGTGAGCACGGGGTCCTTGCCGTAGATGAAGTCCTGGTCCTCCACGATGGTCCGGTAGGCCTTGTTCAGGGCGAGGGCTCGCTCCCGGGATGGCGTGATCAGGTCGTAAACGTCCTTGGCCGCGAGCAGCTTCTCGTGGTCCACCGAGCCATCCGGCTTGAACCACTTCGCGGTCATCTCGTCGTTGTTGCGGAACTCGCTGCCACCGCCGGCGCGGCTGAGGTAGGTGACGATCTCGCCGAGCGACTCGCCCTTGTTCGGCGCGTCGGGCATGCCTTTCAGGTCCAGATAGCCCCAGCCCTTCGAGCCATCGAGCTTGCGCGGGAAGCTGAAGGTCTTGTCGATGGTCGAGCCGACCGAGTTGTGGCAGCCCATGCAGGAGAAGTTTTCCTCGTAGGTCATAGAGCGGAGCTGGCCCTGGCGGTCCTCGATGAATCCGTGCAGTGCCCAGCCATTCCCGTTGTCGAGGCCGTAGTGCCCGAGGTCGTAGTAGGCGGGCAGGTTGCCGCGCTCCTTTTCCATCGCTTCGAGCTCGTACTTCCTGGCGTACATCGGCTTCGAGTAGGCCTTCGCTTTTTTCGAGTAGCGGACCTCCTTCATGCGCGGGGAGGGGCCGATCCCGCCGTCCTTGCCGATGCCGACGTAGCGCACGGTGTGGAGGAACTCGGTGCCTTCCGGGTACAGGAAGCTCTCGATCGCGGTGTCCTCCGCTGCTCCGACCCAGCCGGTGACGGTCTTGATGCGGGTCGCGGTGCCGGGCTTGCCGTCGCCATCGAGGTCCTTTCCGATCACGATCTCGCTGACCGGCAGGGTGCCGATGCTTTGCTCGCCCTTGATGTTCGCCTCGAGGATGGCGAGATTCGCCTTGTAGATGTCCGCGGAGAAATTGCCCGCCTTGTCGGTGCGGAAGATTTCCGGCAGGCGGATCATCACGTCGTCGGTCGAGCCATTGGTGGGCCAGAAGGTGCTGGGGAAGGGCTTGTAGTTGAAGGCGACCCAATGGCTGCCGTCCTTGGCGAAGCCGTGTTCGTCGAACGCGTCCTTGCCGAGATGGAGATTCTTGAGATCGGGGATCCAGCCCTTGAAATCCGCGGCGCGCAGGCGTGAGGGGAGTCCTGAGTAGTTGTCGACGGCGATGTAATTCAGGATGTCGTCGTCGCTGATCGCCTTGATCCGTTCCGTGCGATCTTCAAAAAGGTTCTTCCAGTGGTTCTCCAGGCCGACGTCGCTGAAGCTGTAGGCTTGCTGGAGATCGGCGTCGTTCATCACGTTCTCGCGGCCGTCGATGCCATCCTGGTGGCAGACATAGCAGGGGTTGTTCCGGATCTCGGTGCGCGTGTAGCACATCGGGGGGACCACGCCCTCGGCATTGTAGAGCAGACTGGCGGGAGCTACGTTCGGCTGGCGTGGCAGGACCTCTTGGCTGGTTTTCAGCGAGTCGAGGATCTGTTGGTAAATTGGCGAATCCTCCGCTTGCGCGGCGGCACCGGAGAGGAATGCGGCGAGGAGGTGACGGGACAGTTTCATGGGGCGGTCGGTGGGGCTGCGTCCGGTCACGTAAGAAATGACCCGAGGAAGAGAAATCGCGGCTATGGGGCGATTTTGATACATGGCGAATCTTCCGTAGGCGCGTTCGTGGAAGCGCGGGAGTCATAGGTGAAGGTCGCTTCTCCGGTGGCCTCCGCGGTGTCACCACCGCGCCTACGAAAGAGAAGGCGGGCCCTTGCGGGCCCGCCCTCGGGTGTCACGGATGCGCTCCGTCGGAGATTACTGGTTGGTGTTGGTGCGGCCCTTTTCGAGGTTCTTCACGAAGCCTTTATTCGGGATGTTCGCGAGGTTGAACATCCACACGGCGTCGCCAAGGCCGTTCGGGATGACGGCGAGGTCGGTGCTGGTCGGGTGCTGAACGCTGACGCAGAACTCCAGCGGGTTGGCCGGGTTGAAGATCATGCCGGTGGCTTCCGAGCCATGGACGCGGATGCTCATGAAGTGGTCGACGGACTCGGCCACGCCGTCGCTGTTCTTGTCGCGGAAGAACCAGATGTCGCCACCGGTGGACGAGCCGTTCGGGGCGTCTTCGATGACGTAGACGTTGCCCTGCGAGTCGAGGGCGATGTTATCCGGCGAGCTGATGGTGCCGGTGGTCGGCGCGTAGCCGAGGTTCTTTGGGGTGGAATTGTTGGCCATGACGCGGACGATGGCCTTGCCGGTGGCGGTGTAGGAGTTGCCCTTGCGGTTCTCGAGGATCTCGATGGAAATCACCGCGTTCTCCGAGGTGACGGCGACGTAGAGCATCTCGCGACCATTGGTGGCCCGGCCAACCGCCATGTCTTCCGGACGACCGTAGGGGGTGCCCCCCGCGTCATCCGCCGCCTTGCGACCGGCGAGGGTGGCGGGGCCGGTCGGGCCATTGACGAAGGGATCGGAGATGCCGGGAAGCGGCACGCCGTTCTTGTCGGTCAGCGGGATCCAGGTCGCCATGCCCTCGCGGACGGCGGTGGCGTTGGAGCCGGCATTGTAGTTTGCCACCGGATTGCCCCCGCTGGAAAGGAAGGCATCCACCGAGAGCACGAAGGACTGGCCCTTGGTGTAGTCGCCCTTCTTGCTCATCACGAACTTGTAGATCGAGCCGGAGTTGTATTCGTCGATGAAGTAGATCGTGTCCTCGAACTTTTCGCTGAAGTTGATGCCTTCGTGGGAGACGTTCGGGATGCTGTTCAGTTCGCGGGACTCGATCTCGGCGGCCGGGGCGAGCGGGTTGAGGATCTCGATCACGCGACCTTCGCCGGACCACTCCTCGGCGAGGAAAAGGGTGCCATTCGGAGTCCAGCGGCTGGGGTCGAAGGCACCGAAGTCATTGCTCCAGTCGCCGTTGGCGCCCTTTTGGTCGCCGGCGAGGATCACTTCGGCGTGGTTGTCGTACAGGCTGATGCGGGTGCAGCCGGCGCCGATCGGCGTCTCGTGGGGGATGAAGAGATACTGGCCGGTCGGGTCATAGGCGAGCATGTCGAACATGGATGCGCTGGTGCCTTGGCCGGGAACGCGGATGACCGACTGTCCCGGGCTGAGGATCTGGTCCTCGACTTCGCGCAGGCTGAGGATGTTCTTCTGGTGGATGCCTTCGGGGGTGACCCACGGGGAGGAAGTTTCGCCCAGGGAATTCGCCGGGACCACAGGGGCCGACTGGGTCAGCGGGGTGAACCAGACATCGGTGCCAGCGAAAGCGGCCTGGGTGCCGAGGAGGGCCGCCGTGAGTGCGAGGCGGGAGCGCAAGGAGTTTGATTTCATAGGTATGGTCGCTGCTTTTTCTTTTTTCGTTTGGGGGATGGACCATGACATGGCGACGCCACGATCCGTGCTGATAGGCACAGATGCGTTCGCAATGTGCATCGCTTTCGGTGTGGCGATTTTCTCACGTGGCAATTGCGTTGCAGACGGCGGGACGAATTGTCACCGGAGGTGACGAGGCCGTTGCAGGGCGGGCCTGGGGCGGCTAGCGTCATGGCGTGATTTATCTCGATGCCAATGCCACCACGTCGCTGCTGCCGGAGGTGCTAGACGCGATGCTGCCATGGCTGCGCGAAGGCTTTCACAACCCAAATGCCAGCTACCGAGGTGCGAAGGACGCGCGCAAGGCGATCGAGGACGCGCGGGAGAAGGTTGCAGCGTTGATCGGTGCGGAGTCGGATGAAGTCGTCTTCACCGGCGGTGGCACCGAGAGCACGAATTCCGCGCTGAAGTGGCTGGCGCGGCTGGTCGGAAGGAAGTCCGGCCGTGTGATTACGAGCGCCATCGAGCACAGCGCGGTGCTCAAGCCCTGCGAGACGTTTGCCGAGGTGGGCTATGAGGTCGCCCGGATTGGCGTGGATGGAGGAGGGCGTCTCAAGCTTGAGGACATCGAGGCGGCGTGTGACGCTGCGAAGGATGGGGGTGGATTCGTGTCCCTTATGTGGGCGAACAACGAGACGGGGGTGATCCAGCCGATCGAAGAGGCTTGCGCGGTGGCCAAGGAGCGCGGCCTCGCGTTTCACACCGATGCGATCCAAGCAGTCGGCAAGATCCCGGTGAACGTGCGCGAGGTGCCAGTGGATTATCTTTCGCTGTCCGCCCACAAGTTCCACGGGCCGAAGGGAGTCGGCGCGCTCTACATCCGCAGTGGGTGCCGCTTTGAGCCGATGATCCGCGGTGGCGGCCAGGAGAAGGACCGACGCAGCGGGACGGAGAATACGGCAGGCATCGTAGGTCTCGGGAAGGCGGCGGAGCTGGCGATGGAGCGGCTTTCACAAGGCGTCAATCCAGCGGCTCTGCGGAATGCCTTCGAGGCGAAGATTGTCGGGGAAGTGAGTGGTGTGACGGTGAATGGTGACTTGCTCCACCGCCTGCCGGGGACCAGTCATCTTTCCTTCACCGGTTGCGAGGCTGCGGGTTTGTTGATTTTGTTAGATGATCTCGGGGTCGCTTGCTCGGCCGGTTCCGCTTGCATGACGGGCAAGCAGCAGCCGTCGCATGTGCAGAAGGCGATGGGTTTTTCCGACGTGAAGGCGAAGAGCAGCCTGCGCTTCGGCTTCTCGTGTCTGAACACGATGGAGGAAGCGATGGCGGCTGCGGAGGCGGTGAAGAAGTCGGTGGAGAAACTCAGGCGCGTGCAAGGGGGGAGTACGGGGCCGGTGGTGGTTTACTCGCCGTAGGCGCTTGTCTGCGGAGCGGCCGCACGCTCCCCTCCGTAGGCGCGTTGGTTGCAACGCGGGAGCACGGGAGCAGTCCGCCACGAGGGACCGCTCCGCACTGTCACCAGTGCGCCTACGCGAAAGCGCCTACGGTCAAGAGCGGATCACTCCGTCTCCGCTCGCTTGAGGTATTGGTCCAGCAGCTTCCGCTTTTCCTCGCGCAGGGCGGGGGTGGAGAGCATCTCGATCCAAGGGACAAGTGACGCGGGATCGGAGGAGGCTTCGCGGACGATCATGTAAGAGATGCCCTCGTCGCGGCTTTCCCCGGATGGCTGCGATCCTAGCCACGCATAGGCTTCCCGCGGTTCCGAGCCGGACCACTGCTGCAAGAGTTCGCGTATCAAGGGCTTCCGATCGCTTTCCGGAGAGTTCGCCACCCATACGGCTGCGGCTGCGGGATCGATTGTGCTCCATCTTCCGACGAGCGCGCTTGCCAGGGCTGTGCGTTGTTCGGGCTCCACCTTTTCAATTGCGCTCGCGGCTTCGCTTGGGTTTTTGCCTGCCCATGAAATCACTGCCAGCCGCAAGGCCGTGGCCTTCGACTCCGCGTTCAGTCCCTGCGCCCATTCGAAGGCGGCGGCAGGTCCCTCCTTGGTCGAGATGCCGGCGGCGACAGAGGTCGCGAGATCGTTCAGGCCGGTGCCATCGCTGGCCTGTTCCAGATGCTTGCGAGCTCCGGTGGGATCCTGGGTTGCCCAGTTTCTTAAGTCCACCACTGTCCGTTCGGCGACCGGTTTGTTTTTCCATCCTTGGTCCGGCGCTTGGATCGAGCCGAACTCGCATCGAATCGTGTTCCGTTCTCGCTCGGCGATGGCGTCAAGAATTCCGGCCTTGAGCGCATCGTCCGGCAGGGTGGCCAACCATGCCGAGGCATCATCGGGCGAGACCGAGGACCAGCTCAGCGCGGCCTCATGGATCAACCGGGCGGACAGCGTCTTATCCTGAATCGTGCCGATCCAAGCGAGCGCCTCCTTCGGGTAGGTCCTCGCCCATGCGGCTACCACGAGTTCGAGCGAGTGCGCCCGTTCATCCGGGGAAAGACTGCGATCGAGATAGGCAAGGGCCGCCTTGGGGTCGTGTCCGCCCCAGGAGACAAGGAGGTCGGTCAGCGCCTGGCTGCGGTTGCCGCTTTCGGGCATCGCTTCCACGTAGGCGGTCGCCTTTTCGGGATTCGTCCGCACCAGGATGCGTAGCGCTTGGCCGACGGCGCTTTTGCGAAGATCACCGGTGAAGCCGGATGCCCATGCCAGGGCTTTCTCCCCATCCTTCCAGTGATTCATCACCGCGCTGACGATGAAGCCCTGATGGACGTGGGAGAGCCCGGCTTCTGCCAAGGCTTCCGCAACCCACTCGGGATCGATCTGTGCCAGATAGGTGAGGATGAAGACTACCTGGCCGTCGCGGTCCGGTCCGGTGATGCCTTTGGCGGCAGCGAGTGCCGCCGCCGCGCCCTTCTTTTCATAAATGGCCACCAATTCATCCACGGTGAGCGATGTTCGCGGGCCACTCTCCCGAGGAAGCGAGGGCGGGCCCTCTCCGTTCTTGGCGGGTGAGGAGATCCCAGGGGCTTTTCCGGAGGAGGGTTCGTGGATTACGCCGTCTGCGGAAGGTCCACGGGCATGGTCACGCTGGCGAAGCAGCAGCGCCAATCCGGCCACGAGCACCAGTCCCGTGATCCACACGATCCGCGTGCTACTTGATGTCGTCGCTTTCATGGTGGTGGTAGAACCTCCTGCTCAAGACCCGCGGGCGGGGGATTCCTTGGAAGAAATCTGAGGAAATGTCCGGCAAATGGCGAGAGCCGGAGCGGGTTCCATTCTGCATTTGTCAAAATCCGTGTCTTCCGGTCATTCCATGGTTTGCTTCCCGCATGCCGAATGCCCTCGCGGACGAGACCTCGCCCTACCTGCTCCAGCACGCGCACAATCCCGTGAACTGGCTGCCGTGGAGCGAGTCGGCATTCACGCGGGCGAAAGCGGAGGACAAGCTGGTCTTCCTCTCGATCGGCTACTCGACCTGCCACTGGTGCCACGTGATGGAGCGGGAGAGCTTCGAGAACGAGGCGATCGCCGGGGTGATGAACGCTAATTTCATCTGCGTGAAGGTGGATCGCGAGGAGAGGCCGGACATCGACGCGACCTACATGGCCTTCGTCCAGGCGACCACCGGTCAGGGCGGCTGGCCGATGAGCGTGTGGCTTACGCCGGAGGGCAAGCCGGTGGTCGGCGGGACTTACTTCCCGCCCGAGGACCGCTACGGGCGTGCCGGGTTTCCGCGGCTCTGTGCCGAGATCGGCCGGCTGTGGCAGGACGATCGCGCCCGCATGGAAGACAGCGCGACGAAGGTGATGGCTCATCTTCGCGAGGAGTCGGCCGCCGAGTCCGTGCTTCAGGGGCTGCCGCCGGCGAAAGTCTTCGGCGACTTCATTGACCGCTGTGAGTCGATGTTCGATCCGGCGCTGGGTGGCTGGGGGAACGCGCCGAAGTTCCCGCGGCCGGTGGTGCCGCGGTTGTTGCTCCAGCTTGCCGATCGTTTTGACGGTGATGAAAGGGAGGCGGCGCTGCAGATGACCAGCCGCACGCTGCGTGCAATGGCGGCGGGAGGTATGCACGATCAACTGGCCGGCGGCTTCCACCGCTACTCGGTGGATCGCTACTGGCACGTGCCGCACTACGAAAAGATGCTCTACGATCAGGCGCAGCTCGCCTTGCTCTATCTGGAGTCCTGGCAGGCTGCTGGCGATGATCGCGACCGTGAGGTGGCGGAGGACATCTTCCGCTATGTGCTCACCGAGCTTCTTGACCCGAGCGGTGCCTTCCATGCGGCCGAGGATGCCGACAGCCTCATCTCAGCGAGTGACTCGGAGAAGAAGGAAGGTGCCTATTGGACTTGGGAAGCCGCGGAGATCTATCGGCTGCTGGATACGCGAAGTGCGGCAATCTTTTGTGCGGCGTATGGGGTCGAGGAGAGCGGTAATTCCCGGCCGGAGAGCGATCCGCATGGCGAGCTCGAAGGCCGCAATACGCTCTTCCGGGCGGTGAGTATGAGTGGGCTGGCTGAGCAATTCGACCTGTCTGAAGCCGAGATTCGTGCGATGCTCGATCAAGCTTCCAAGGTGCTGTTAGAGGCTCGTGGGAAGCGCCCGCTTCCGCATCGCGATGACAAACTCATCACCGCGTGGAATGGTCTGATGGTGGGTGCGCTTGCCCGCGGTGGCCGGGTGTTAGGCCGCGCCGACTTGATCGATGCTGCCAAGGGGGCGCTAGAGTTCATCCGCAAGGAATTGTGGGACGGTGAGAAGCTATGGCGCAGCTATCGCGGCAAGCGCGGTGATGCTCCCGGCTTTGCCGCGGACTATTCGTTTCTCATTTCCGGGCTGATCGAGATGCACGGTGCCGATGGTGATCCCGCGTGGCTGGATTGGGCGAGCGAGCTTCAATCCGCGCTCGACCGTGACCACTGGGAGGAAGATCAGGCCGGCTACGTGATCCGCACCGACCTGAATGGTGAACCGCTGCTCGTGATCCGCGAGGACTACGATGGTGCCGAGCCGGCCCCGAACCACGTGGCTGCGGAGAACCTGCTGAAGCTGGCCGTCTTGTTAGATGAGCCCGCTTATGCCACCCGGGCCGAAGCCATCATACGCGCCGGATCCCGCACCGCGCAGGTGCAGCCATTCGCCGTGCCGGTGCTGCTGGGGGCGCTCGATCTTCTCCAGCGCGGCGTGACGAAGATCGAAGTCCGCGGCACCCCCGAGCCTGCCTTTGCCGAAGCCATGCGCCGGTCGTGGTTGCCGCGGGCCGTGTGGACGCGTTCGCCGGGTGATGGCGACGTGATCGTCTGCACGGATCAGGTCTGCCTGCCTCCGATCGATTCGACGGCCGGCTGGATTGCCGAATTTTCCCCCTGGAAAATGGAATGAATGGGGCGAGGGTCCCCGGCGTCCGAACCGCCGCATGAAAACGCTTTCCCTCTTCTTCACCAGCCTGTTCCTCGCTGGAGCCGCCCAAGCCGCCAACATCGCGATCAAGAACGACACCGGCGCGCCGCAGCGGCTGGTGGTCTATCAGGACGGCAAGGTGGCGGGCTACGTCGATCGTTTGAAACCGGGAAAGACCCTGCTGGTGAAGGTCAACGACGCGGGCGGCAAGCCGCTGCTGTCGCTGAAGGTGGCCGGTGAAGACGAGTTCCTGTTCCTGCCGCTCAAGACCAAGGCCTACAAGCTGTCGTGGCTGAGGAATCTGCTGTGGTAGCCAAGGAGCGGGGTGAATCGCGTCCAAACCCTGTTTCCGAGATTTTTCTTTCGGGCCGTGGCTGTCGGCTTTGAGATGCCGCCATGGCGGAGCGCGTTTTCTTGGGCTGGAGCAGGCCCTTCCTGAGGGTGCTGACCGAGTGGTTGTTGGCACGGCGGGATGAACTGCCGGGCATGCTCGTGGTGGTCCCGACGGCTCAGGCCGGACGGTTGTTGCGGGAAGCGCTGGCCGAGGCGGCAGGGGGCTTGCTTGCGCCGAAGGTGGTGACGCCTGGGCATTTCCTGCGGACCGAAAATGCCGCGCCGGACGCTGTTGAACTGCTGGCCTGGGTGGAGGTGCTGGAGTCGATCCGCGACTGGTCGCCGTATGCCGCGGCTTTTCCTCTGCCGCCCGGCGAGGGCGAGTCCCCTGGCTGGGCACTGGGGCTCGCAAAGTCGCTCGCGGGGGTCAGGAAGAACCTGCAGGAGAATGCCCTGCTGCTCATCGATGCCGCTCGGCGGTTGGGAAAGACCGTGGAGGGCGAGCGTTGGGAAGCGCTTGCCGATCTGGAGGCAAAGGTGGAGCTGCAATTGAAGCGCTGGAGATTTGAGAGCCGCAGCCGTGTGCTGGCGCGAGGGGGGGATATCGATGACACGCGGCGCGTGGTGTTGGCCGGCGTGCCGGATTTCCCGGCGGCGGTGGCTCGCCATTTGTCGAATGCGATCGTTCTAATCGGAGCGCCTGAAAGCGAGGCAGGGGAGTTTGATGAACTGGGCCGGCCGATTCCGGAGTGGGCGGAGCGAAGGATCGCTTGGCCGCAATGCGGGAGCGTCACCCTCACCGCCGATCCGCGCCAACAGGCTGCGGAAGCGATGCGGCTCGCGGCTGCGGCGGGCACGCCATCCGATGAACTCGCGCTCGGCTCCGCCGACGAGGCCACGGCGGGCGAGTTGGTCCGCGCGTTTGGCCGTGGCGGCTGGGTGCTGCACGATCCGGCGCACTTGCCGCCTGCGCCCTTGAAGGCGTGGCTGGCGACGTGGCGGCAGTTTGTTTCACGGCCGGACGCCGCGGCGGCGATTGATCTGTTAGGCTTCGTGGAAACCGGCGCGTTGACCGGTGGCAAGCGTGCCCAGCGGGTCGTCGCGCTGTCTGCCGCCCGTGACCAGTGGCTGGCCCGCGATCGGGATGACTTGCAGCGGATCACCGCGCTGAATCCTCGCAATCCGGAGGCAATCCAGCTTGCGGAGGAAACGCTGGAAGCGCTCCACCGTCATCGCGGGGTCTTTCTCCGCGAGGGAATCCATGCGGGGCTGGCCCGTATGTTAGAACGAGTCGATCCCGGCGGTGAGCATAGCGCTGCCATCTTCGAATGGCTCGATGCCACCGCCTCCGTTGCGACGGAGGTGCGCCGCGAAGCTGGGTTCTGGATTGACGTGCTGTGCTCCAGCTTGCCCGAGGCGGCGGCTACCGCGCCGGAGGATCGCGTGCTCGATGTGCAAGGATGGCTGGAGCTTTTCCACGAGCCCGGGAAGCACTTGATCATCTGTGGCATGAACGAGGGCTTGGTCCCCGGCCGCGCCAGCACCGATGCCTGGCTGCCGGAGGGCACGCGCAAGCTGTTAGGATTGTCGAACGATGCCGCACGACATGCCCGCGACGCCTATCTGCTCACGGCAATGATGGAAGTGCGCCGGACCGGTGGTCGTGTCGATCTGCTGCTCGCGAAGGCCGGCTCGGAGGGGGACGTGTTGCTGCCATCGCGTTTGCTGCTGGCGGCGGAGGAGGCCGAGCTACACGCACGGGTGAAACAACTCTTCCATGAGATCGAGCCACCGGATTCGTCGCTCGCGTGGACGCTCGATGAAGCGTGGAAGTGGCAGCCGCCCGCGATTGAGAAGGAGCTTCGCATCAGCGTGACCACGTTTGCGGATTACCTCGCGTGTCCCTTCCGCTTCTACCTGAAGTATGTCGCGGGCATGAGCGAACCGGCGCCGGAACGGGTGGAATGGAACCAGCGCGATTTCGGCAACGTCGCTCACATCGTGGTGGAACGCTGGGCGCTCGATGATGAGGCAAAGGACTTCTCGAGAGCGGAAGCGATCGAGGCATGGGTGCACGAAGAACTCGATCGGGTGATCGCGGAACGCTTCGGCCAGAAGGTGCCGCTGGCGGTGCGCATCCAGCGTGAATCGATGCGCCAGCGCCTGTCGTGGTTCGCCGGCGTGCAGGCATGCCAGCGGTCTAACGGCTGGCGGATCGCGGAGGTGGAGAAGAAGTTCGAACTGGATATCGAAGGCGTGACCATCGTCGGTCGCGTCGATCGGATCGAGCGTCACGACGACGGACGCCGTCGTGTGCTCGACTACAAGACGGGAACTACGGCAGGTCTCGTAGAAGGCTCGCACCGCACCGGCATCATCGCCAGCACCCGCTTCCCCGCGCATCTGGAGAATGTCCCGCAGATCCTATCCACGGGTGGGGACGGGAAGCCGAAGCGCTGGAAGAACCTCCAGGTGCCTCTCTACGCCGCGGCGCTGGGGGACGTGGATGAGCTCGGCTATTTCCAACTCGGTGCGACGGAGGGCGACGTGAAGCTTTCGCTGTGGGAGGGCTTCTCCATTGCCGACCGCGATTCGGCGCTCGCCTGTGCCCGCTGGGTGGTCGGGCAAGTGAAGAACCGGGTATTCTGGCCGCCGGCGGAGAAGGTCGATTTCGATGACTATGCGGTGCTCGCGCTGGGCCGCAGCCTGGATGAAGCGGTCGCGAGGAAGGGAGGTGCCGCGTGAGCGTGCCTCCCATCCTTTCCAAGAACCTCATGATCCTCGCCTCCGCAGGATCGGGGAAAACCTTCCAGCTCGGCAACCGCGTGATTGGCTTGGTCGGCTCGCGGGGAGTGGATCCCGCACGGATCGTGGCGCTGACCTTCACCCGCAAGGCGGCGGGCGAGTTCGCGGACTCGGTGCTGTCGAAGCTCGCCGAGTGTGCGATGGATCCGGAGCAGGAGCGGAAATTGGGCCAGCAGATCGGCGAGGCCTTCGCGGCCGGGCCGACCCTTGCCCGTATCGTGCGGGCCTTGCCGACCTTCCAGCTCGGCACCATGGACGGCTTCTTCGCGCGTGTGGTACGAGGGTTCCAGTACGAACTCGGGTTGACCGGTGGCACCTTTGAGTTGATCGAGGGCCCCAAGCTCGAGGCCGCGATGTCCGACATGCTCGGGGAGGTCCTCGGCGCCGCACTGGAACGGGAGGGAGCGGAGGATTTTCTCAGCGCCTTCCGCCGCGCGACGATGGGCAAGGAAGGCACGTGCGTGCTGAAGGACATCGAGAAGTTCCTCGGCAACTGGCACGGGCTGTGGAAGTCCGGCATCCCGCTCGATGGCTGGGGCGGGGCGGGGCTTTTCGAGCTGCTGCCGGGAGTCGAGGCATGGGAGCAACAGAAGCACGAACTGGCGCGCAAGCTGGATGCCGCGTGTCGCGACATCACATGGACGGACAAGCGGCAGCCGGAAAAAATGCAGCAGGTGGCGGCCAGCTTGATCGAGCACACGGTCGGCAGCGGAAGGGTCGCGAGCGATTTCTTCAAGACGTGTGCGGAGGCGCTGGTCGTGGGGACTTCACCGCTGCGATTGAGGCACTACAAGGAGTTCGACCTCGGCGGCTGCGCCGAGCAGGTACTGCGCGAGGCCATCATGCTGCTGGCCGGCTGCGAGCTCGCCGCGGCGGTCGCCCGCACCCGCGCGGTGGCGGAGCTGGTGGCCAGCCTCGATGGAGAATGCGAGAGGCGGCTGCGGCGGAAAGGTCTTTTAGGCTTCGACGACGTGAAGGTCTTGATGGGCCGGTGGACGCTGGACGAGGAATCCCGTCTGCGGCGCGAGGCGGTCGATTTCCGGCTCGATGCCCATTACGACCACTGGTTGCTGGATGAATTCCAGGATACCAGTCGTGCCGAGTGGGATGGCTTGATGCCGTTGTTAGACGAGGCGGCGACGCGCGATGATGGCACGCTCTTCGTCGTCGGCGACCGCAAGCAGGCGATCTATGGTTGGCGCGGCGGCGATGTGACCCTTTTCGACGAGGTGGAGCACCGTTACGGCGGAGGCCTCGCGACGCGCACGATGCCGGAGTCGTGGCGGTCCTGTCCGGCCGTGCTCGATCTGGTGAATGCCGTGTGCGGTGATCTTGCGACCATCCGTGATCTCTTCGGCGAGGAGATGGAGCGGCGTTGGCCGTGGGAAGATCACGTCTCGGCCAAGCCTCAGCTCACCGGCGAGGCACGGGTGGAAGTCGTGGCGAAGGACGACCGCGAGGCCCGCTTGGTCGAGCTGCTGCGGGAAATCGGCATCGGCCGGAAGAACCTCACGTGCGGTGTGCTTGTTAGAACGAATGCCCAAGTGCGCGCGACCGCCGCGCTGCTGCGCGAGCATGGCTTCGACGTCATCGAGGAAGGCCGTCGCCAGCCGGTGGTCGACAATGCCCCGGGCGTGACGTTGTCGCACCTGATTCGCTGGCTCGCGGACCCGAACGATGCCTTCGCGCGGCAAGTGATCGCCATGTCGCCGCTCGAGGCGATTCTCAAGGAACGCTATGGCGAATACTGGCAAGCGGCGTGGGAAGGGCTGCTGAAGACCGCTCGCCTGCATGGCTTCGCCGCGATGATCGAGCAACTCATCGAGCCGCTATGGCCGGAGCTTTCCGAGTTCTCCCGCCGTCGCGCGGGGGACGTGATCGGCGCCTTGGCGGTATTCGACGCCTCGGGTGCCGCCACGCCGCGTGAGGCGGTGCGCTGGATCGCCGACCTCGAAATCCCGCAGGCTCCCGGTGCCGCGGCGGTGCAGGTGCTGACCATTCACAAATCGAAGGGGCTGGGCTTTGATGTCGTGGTCCTGCCCGAGATCGAGGACACGCAGGTGCCGAATCACGGCGATTTCAATGTTGCCCGCGGCCTCCACGGCGCTTGTCCTTGGTTGCTGGAGCCGCCGGCTTCGTGGGTCCGTTCGCTGGTGCCAGCGCTTTCCGCGGCGGAAGAAGTGTGGGCGGATGACCAACGCTACCAGGCGATGTGCGTGCTCTACGTCGCCCTCACGCGGGCCAAGCGCGGGCTCTACGTCCTGCTGCCGGAGGTCCCAAAGTCCCGGAAGGATCCGGGCGAGTGGAAGTCCTCCTCGAATTGGGTTGCCCGCTCCGCCGGCGACAGCTTCCAGTCCGGCGACGCGTCGTGGTGGTGCGACGTGCCGGATCGTGAGTCCGCCGAAAAGCTGGCCATTCCTCAATTGGGTGTGGCGAAGGCCCGCCGTGCCCGGATTACGCCCTCGGGCGCGAAGGCGGACAAGTTCGCCACGCCTTCTCCTGCGGGCATGATCTTCGGTCGCGAGGTGCATGCCGCCTTCGAAGCCATCGGCTGGCTTGATGAGACAACGCCGAAGTTCTTGCCGGGTGACGCTGGGGCGCTGGTCCGCGATCTTCTCGCGAGGCCTGAGATTGTCGCGCTCTTCGAGCGAGGCGGCCGAAACGTGGAACTCTTCCGTGAGCAGCCGGTGGAAGCGATTCTCGACGGAAAGTGGCTGAGCGGGGTGATCGACCGGCTTCACGTCATCCGTGACTCCGGAGGAAAGGTTGCCACTCTTGAGCTGATCGATTTCAAGACGGACGCGATCCAAGAGCCAAGGCAACTGACCGAACGCTATTCCGGGCAGATGACGGCTTACCGTGAGGTGCTTTCAAAGGCCTTCGGCGATGTGCCGGTGAGATGCGTGTTGCTCTCCACCAAGCTCCTCGCATGCGTTGACGTTCCATGAAGCTCGATTGCCCGGTGACATTCCCGGATTGCACTGACACTCCGGCCCGGCTCATATGCACCCCGACGTTTCCGGGAAAAACATGAACAAGTTCAGCATCCACGCTTTCCTCGCGCTCATCCTCACCGGTTCGATGGCCGCGGATCCGCTGGATGCGTTTTACAGGGACGTCGATCGAGCGGTTTTTGTCGGGGTGATGAAGGACGGCAAATTGTTGAAGCTCATCCGGGGTAAGAAGGTCCATGGAAAGCAATCCCTCGATCCTCGACGCTACTCTGGAGAATGGCTCTACATCGTGAAGGAGAGCACTTGGCGAACTTTCAAATTCGCGACCTATCGCATCACTGACGAAAAGATCACGGTGTATCATGGTCCTCCCGAGGAGCGAAAGAAGATTGTGCTGCCGGTGGACGAGCTCTACGGGCGATAAAAAAATCGGGTGGCGGGGATCAACCTGCAAAAAACGAAACACCCGCCGCGGCGAAGGCCGGGGCGGGCGTGGATTGGAAAAAGAGGAAGGATTACTCCTTCACGTCGATGGCTCCGTACTCGCCGTCCTTGCGGCGATACAGGATGGTCAGGCAACCGCGGCGTGCGCTCTTGTAGAGGACGAAGGGCCGTTCCGAGAGCTCCAGCTCCATGACGGCGTCTTCCTTATACATGGTCTTGAGGCGGTACTTTTCGGGGTGGACCAGGAATGGCTCGGGATCGGCCTCGGACTCTTCCGGGTGGTCGATGATTTCCTCACGGAAGTAGCGCTCGTCGAGATGCCGGATGGAGTCGTTCCGGTGCGGGCGCTTCTTCTTCATGAGGCGCGTCTTGTGCTTCCGCATGCGGCGGGCGATCTTGTCGATCGTTTCGTCGATGGCGGCGTACATATCCTGCCCTTCCGTGTGGGCCTCGATCGTAATGTGGTTGGCGCAAAAAAGAATGATTTCCGCGATGTGGCGGTTTTTCTGCACGTCGAGAATGGCCTTCGCTTCGATAATTCGCGGGTAGTCGAGGTGGAGACCCTCGATTTTCTTTTGGGCGTACTCGCGCAGCGAATCGGTCACGGATTCATGACGGACGGTGACCGTAATGGGCAGGTTCACGTTTGCGGTTTGCATAGTCTATTCTCCTGTTTTGTTGGTGGGTGAATGGACGGCGGTTTTATCCGCCCTTATCCACCTAGCAGACTGGACCATCCGTGGCGATTTTGCCACCCCGTTCTTGTGGAAATCGCGGCATCCTTTGCATCGTAAATACAAAGGGGTATGCGTGAAAATCCGGCCGCTGACGCGGATTTCGCTGAGCCTCAAGAAGCGGCGAGGAATGCGTCCAGATCCGTCATTTTTGCGAGGACGGACGTTGCCCCTGCTTCGAGCAGGGCGGGGGCATCGTGATAGCCCCAGCCGACGGCGATGGCCGGCATGCCCGCCGCACGGGCGGTTTCGAGGTCCACCGTGGAGTCGCCGATGAAGCGGCAGCTCTCGGGCGCGACTCCCCAATGGCGGGCGATCTGGAGGGCGGCTTCCGGGTGCGGCTTGCGCGGGGTTTCCGGGCGCTGGCCGAAGACGGGGTCGAAGGGCAGGCCGGGGAAGAGGCGTTGTACGATTTCGACCGTGAAGGGGTGCGGCTTGTTGGAAAGGACCGCGAGCCGGTAGCCGGCGGCTGCGAGGTTTTCCAAGCACGCGGGAATGCCATGGTAGGGAGCGGTGCCCTGCGGCCAAGTGACGGCATAGTCGTCCTTGAAGGCGGTCTCGACCGCCAGGATCTCGGCGGGCAGCGAACCTTCCGGCATCGCCCGTCGAGCGAGTTCATACGAGCCATTGCCGATGAAGCGGCGGACGTCGGCGTGGACGTGGCCCGGCAGGCCGCAACGCTCGAGCGCGTGATTCAAGGAAGCCGCGATCCCG
Organism: Luteolibacter arcticus; assembly: GCF_025950235.1. Taxonomy (NCBI): domain Bacteria; kingdom Pseudomonadati; phylum Verrucomicrobiota; class Verrucomicrobiia; order Verrucomicrobiales; family Verrucomicrobiaceae; genus Neoluteolibacter; species Neoluteolibacter arcticus. Next base: position 298,970 of record NZ_JAPDDT010000008.1, read on the forward strand.
GGCAAGGAATCAATCAGGGTGCCATCGAGATCGAAAATCAGGCCGGGCTTCATCGCGGGCGGATGAAAGTGGCTGCGGCATCCTGCCGCAAGCCTTGAGGACGCGAGACGAAGTTTCAATCGCGGGTCACCTCGATTACCTTCGTGCCCCGCTCGCCATCGTGGACGCGGAACTTCACCGGCAGGAACTTCTCGATCACCGAGATATTCGTCGGCACGTGGGCATCCGGCGACATCGTGACGATGCGGCCGTCACCCGCGAGGGCCATGGGCAGCAGCAATTGGTCGGCGAGACAGCGTCCGACCGGAGCGCCGCAGCCGATGAAATCCTGCATCAACTTCGCGGCGCGATGGCCGATCTTGTCGGCGCTGGTGCCTTGTTCACCGAAGGCGCTGGTGAGTTCACGCAAGTCTCCGAATTCGCTCTCGACGAGGCAACACACGCCGGCTCCCGGGCCGGGCTCGCAGTTCTCCACGGCGGCGTCCTTGCAGGGGATGAGCTCGAGGGCGGCATCGAGCATCCGCCCGGCGATGGAGAGCGGAAGGTGTCGCGTGAGCACGCGGATGCGCGAGCCGGTGAGTTCCGGGCGGGTGGAGAGGTCGAGCGGGGCGAGCTTGGCGCAAGGATGGATGATGGCTGTGATCGCGCCGCCGCCGGCGGGTGCGAAGCCGGCGCTTTCGAGTGAAAGTCCGGCCTCCACGCCTGCCTTCTTCAAAGCAGGCAAGAAGACACGATCGAGGAAATCGAAGGGCGGTGCGAGGGGATTGTGCGTGCCTCCTTCCAGACGCAGCGTGCTCGGCCCGTCCGGTTGCCACAGGGCGGGCAAGAGGGTCTGGAATAACAGCCCCGTGCTGCCTGCGGTGCCGATGGCGAATTGGTACGATCCGGCTCGTACTTTGCCGGCGCGGAAGACCAGCTCGGTGGAGCCGATCTCCGCGCCGTCCGCGGTGCCGCCGGAGATTTCACAGGCGGCCTTCACGCAGGTGAGATGCTGGCGCATCAGTCCCGGCCGCGAGCGCTTGCCGCGGATATTCGTCATGCGGAATGGCTGGCCGGTCACCATTGCGAGCGAGAGTGCGGTGCGGAGCATCTGCCCGCCGCCGGAGGAGCCGTCGAGTTGGAGGGGTTTCATGGAGAGAGGAGAGAATAGGTCCTATGGGTCTCATAGGACCTATTCCTTGTGTTAGTCATCCGCAGCAGTCTCATCCTTGATGACGAAGCGGGCCTTCAGGCTCGCGACGGTTTCTGCCAGGCCGGCGCTTTCCACGCTGCGGAGCACTTCCGGGAAGCTCTTGTAAGCGTCCGGTGCTTCATCGATCGGGTACTTGCGGCAGTTGCTGAGGATATCGTCGCGGTCGAAGTCGGCGTCCACCGCCACTTGATCCAGGGTTCGCGCCGCGTGCTTGCGGCCCATGCGGCGACCGGCGCCGTGATTCACGGAGTAGGCGGTGCGCTCGGCACCTGCGCGGGCGACCATCACGACGGAGCCGTCGCGCGGGTTGCCCGGCAGCAGGATCGGGTGGCCGGTTTTCTCAAATGGAGTTCCCGCCAGCGAGAAGTGGCCGCCGGGGATCGCGCGCGTCGCGCCCTTGCGGTGGACCCATGACTTGCGGCCCTCGTGGATTTCTTCCCGCGCGATATTGTGCGAGATGAAATAGACGAGCTTGCCCTTCGCGCCGGGCAGCACTTCCTGGAATGCCTCTAACACGAGGGCGTTGATCAGGAGGTGGTTCACGGTGGCGAAGTTCGCGCCGAGTGCCATGTCATCGAGGTAGGCATCTGCTTCCGGAGTTCCGAGCGGGGCGTAGACGAGCTGCTTGTCGCCGGCCGGGAAGGGCGTGGACCAGGTGCGGAACTTGTGTTCCAGGTCCCGGAACTGGCCCTGCGCGAGCAGGTTTCCGAAGCCGCGCGATCCGCAGTGGCTGAGGAAGGAGACGTGGCCATCCTTCATGCCAAAGGACTTCGCAGTCTCGCGCGCCCACGGCCGGTCGGTGACCTTGGTGATCTCGCACTCGCCGAAGTGATTGCCCCCGCCGTAGGACCCGAGCTGGCCGATCTTGTCGGCGAAGTTCCGGATGCGGCCCTCGGCCAGGATCTTCTCCAGGCGAGTACGAAGGGCATCGTAGGTCCCATCGTGGCCGGTATGGCTGGAGTCCTCACAGCGGATGGCCCACTCCGGCGGGATGCCGAGTGCCTGGCACACGCGCTGGGTCGCGCCCTCCGTCACGGCAGGCACGCCGATGAGTTCATCGACATGGCGCGCCTTCTTCACCGAGCGCTGGCCCTTGCCGGCACCGGTCGGGGTGCGCTGGATGATGGCATCGATCAGCGCACGGCGGGTCTGCTTGTCCTTGATCGCGTCCTCCGGGATATCGAGCTGGAGCAGGCTCATGGAGCACTTGATATCCACGCCGACCGGGCCGGGATAGATGTGGGTCGGCGAGATCATCACACAGCCGACCGGCGCGCCGTAGCCGGCGTGCGCGTCGGGGTTCAGGACGAGTTCGGTCACGCCCGGCGCCATCCGTGAGTTCACGGCTTGCTGGAGGCAAGTCTCGTCGAAGGAATCGCGGATCGCGTCGGTGCCGACCACGGTGATCGGCTTGCCGGCATCGCCGGGGAGCGGAATGAAGCCGAGGGCTTCGTCGGTCTTGTGGATGGTCATGGGAAAAGTTTATTGGGTGGGGTAAGTTGAACCGAGAAGATGATTTCCTTAGAGCGTGGCCTGTGTCACGTAGAGCGGAACGAAGGCGTCCCACCCTTTCCTCAAGCCTTTCTTGGCATAGCCAGCGTCGGAACCGTCAGCAAAAGTCGCGATGAGTTGGAGGAAGGCGGCAGTCGCTTGCTTTTGCTCAAGATTGAGCAGTGCGATTGAATCCCGTCGGTAGGGGTCTTCAGGTCCTCCGTCCAGCGACCAGAGGACTCCGTTAAACTCGGCGTAGGCGATATCGGGAAAAGCCGTCGCCAAGGCGTGGGTCATGAATGCAGGCAGATAGAACCGGAATCCAAGATCATCCAAGAAGACCAATGATTCATGGAATTCGGACAGCTTGCCGGCCGGGATATCCTGCCAGCGAGTTTCCGGGTCCTCTTCCTCGGCGATTTTCATGGCTATGTGAGTTCCCAGGTAGTTTCCATCGACCAGATCCATCTGATGAAGCGTGATTCCTCCATCGCGGGATACCTTGCGAAATGCTCGTTCGATTGAAGTGATGATCTTTTCCCGGAGCATATCGAATGACAGCCACTGCGGAGAGCGGGCTTCTTCAGGAAGTGGAGCGCGGGTTTCCCCTTCGAACTGAGCTTCGCATGCTCCGTTAGTCAGGAAATGTCGTTGTCCTTCGACGAGCGAAACCTCGTTGGAATGATTGAAGGGAGCGTCGCCCGGTGCATCTTCCCACAAGCACACCGGGCAGAGCTGCATCGTTCCGCCTGCGGGAAGCGCGTAGCTTCGATAGCCACAGCATGGGCAGGGATGTCGGATGTCTGGTTGCACGGGCTGACGAGACTGGGAATGATTCAAAGCTAGGAGAAAAGTGCGGCAACGAGGCCAAGCAGGCTTGCGATGCCAAGGAAGAAGACAAGACCCAGGAGGATGGTGACCCCGAAGCCCGCCACTTTGGTGATGAAGGAAGTCGGGAGGATTTTCGGCTGCTCGGACTGGAGTTGCAGGCAGGCGATCTGGATTTCTTCGCTCTGGATATACACCTTCTCCGAGGTCTCCGAGAGCAGCTTGTCGATGGCATTCCGCAGCGCCTCGAAGGCGGCATGATTTCCGGCCAGAGTATCCCGATCGTTCCAATCTCCAAGATTCATCCAGGCGTGATCGGAAGCTTCGATAGTGGGAAGAGATGGAGTCATGGGAGGGAGGGGTTGGAGGGGATCATCGTGACAAGGAGAGCGAAGACTTCATTCTGGTGCGTCTGATTTCCGCCACGGGCACGAGGCCCGGCGGGATTGGTTACCCGCACAGGTATTAACCACTGTAGTCTTTGCGGCATTCACGATGAAAGGGATCGGCGACAAGGGATTGGTGAAACGTTCCTGCTCTACCAACTGAGCTACCGGACCGAGAGAGGTCCGGACCGGACTCGAACCGGCGACCTGGTCATTACGAATGATGTAGTTTCACCGGCATTCGCCGTGATTTTCTCAAGGGGTCAGGGTCTTGCGATACTTGGAGAGGTCTTGCAGGACCTTGCCTCCGACGATGAGAGTCTTTTCGATCTCACCGCGATCGAGCAGCGCCTCGCAGCGTGCGACGAGGTCGTTCCACTGATCAACGAGGTTGCGCAGATCCACGAGGGGCGCGACGACCTTGGTGACTTGCACGGCCGCACCGTAGCTCTTGCGGGTCTTTGCGCGGAGCAGGATGCCTTGTGAGCCGAGCAGGTCATCGGCGGTCCGTCCGCTCAGACGCCAGGCTTGTTCCCGGTCGCCGAAGTTCGAGACGGCGTAGAGGATCTCATCCATTTCCCAGTCCCAGAAATCGATCTGGAGCAGGAACGCCACCTGCCGCTGGGGCATGGGCGTGAAGAACGCGAGGGCTTCGGCGAAGTTCTCGATCCGCGACTTGAGAAAGCGCGAGGGGCGTTCGTTGGCGTGGACGTTGGTGATCATGGGAATCGATGGTGAAAGGAAGATCCGCGACAAGGATCGGAAAGACGTTTTGCCACTGCTCTACCAAGCTGAGCTACCCGCCGGAGCGGGGCCGGAGTCGAACCGGCGACCAATGGATTAATGTATGTAGTCCTCCCTGCATTCGCGGGAGAGGGGCGCTGACAAGTATTTGCGGGACGTCATCCCGAATGTTTCTTTCATTACGGAACAGGAGCAAATCCTGCATGTAGTCCCGCGGGCATTCAGCGTTGAAGGGAACCGCGACAAAGATTGGGAAGATCCGTGATGACTGCTCTACCCGACTGAGCTACCCGCCGGAGCGGGGTTGGACTCGAACCAACGACCCGTGTAATCTTCCCGGGCATTCGCGGAAATGGAAGTTGCCGACAAGGGGCGACGAGATGAATGGCCGGCGAGCTACCATTGCTCCACTCCGCCCAAAGGCGGAGGCGGGAATCGAACCCGCGACCTCCGGCGTGATGTAGTCTCGTCTGCATTCGGCAAGAGAGGGTGTGTCGGCACGGCGGCGAGGTGAGGTGAGACGTCGGGCGTGTCACAGCCCAATGTAGTTTGTAGACATGTAGTCCCACCGGCATCCGCCGTGACGACAGAATTTTCAGGAAGGCTTGCGGCAGATGCCGCAGCCACGATCAAGCGAGGCCGGCACGGTGGCGAGGATTCGGGAGACAGCGAGCTTGAGAGGCTCGAACGTTTTGAGCGTGTAGTCTCCCTGGCATCCACCGCGCCGGCGGATTGTTAGAGGCTGTGGCTAGATGCCGCAGCCACGGTCGAGGCGAGGCCGGCGCGGCGGCGAGGAAAGCGAAGACGGTCGTGCCATGAGCAATGGAGTTGTAGTCTTCACCGGCATCCGCCGCGCCGGCAGATCAGGCTCGGGAGCGAGACGCTCCCGCAACGGACTGGGGCAAGATGCCCCAGCTACGGTCATGCGAGTTTCATGCGTTCTGTTAGAGGCTGGAGTTCGATCTCGCTGATCCAGTGATCGGTTCCATCGGCCCCGGCCGCGAAGGCGGCGATAAGGTCGAAGACGGAGTCACTGAAGCCGCCGATATTGAGGATGTCCTTGCGGTCCGGCGCCTGCGCGGTGGTGTTTGGCACCAGATCGATGCAGACGAGACGGGCCTTCGGGTTACGGGTCTTGAGCTTCTCCCACTCGACCATCATGGCGGTTCCACGATTGGCCCGCGGGTCGGCCCAGGATTCATTGTCGGAAACGAAGACCACCAGATCGGGGGCCGCCTTTTCCGTGTTGAGCAGCCGCAGCGGGGCCGAGCAGTTGGTCGCGCCCGGTGGCAGGCTCGACAGCTTGGTCGCATTGGTCATGACGGTATCGCGCGGGTTGAGTTCCAGTGAGACGACGTCTTCCTTGAACGGGATGATCCGGGCGTTCCGGTTCTTCCGCAGGAAGGCGGCGGCCACTAGGCCGGCGACATCGACGCAGCGCACGACCGAGCTGGCACCCGGCCGGTAGCCGGTCACCGGACCGTGCATCGAGCCGGAGACGTCAGCGCAGACGACGACCGATCCGTTGATTTCCGGCACGTTCGAGATCGCAACTTCCATTGCGTCCTGAAGAGCCTCCCGGAGCACTCCCGGCACCGCCTTGTCCGCATTCAAAAACGCGACCAGAAGCTGATAGGGGAACACCCGGGCGCGCCGGACTTGCTCGGGATCGGCCAGCCGTGCGGCCAGCTTTTCCGTCATGCCGCCGAACTTGAACACACCGTGACGGGCAAAGGTGTTCAGGTTCATGCGGGTGGTTTGCCACGACGCGTTTCCGGCGATCATCGACCACTCCCGGTCTCCGAGATCGAGGGCGGTGAGCATCTGGAACGGCACGTCGGGGACCTCGCCTTCCTTGGAAAGCTTCCATGCCTCGTAGGCACGCAAGGTTTCGGGAAGGGCGGCGGCGTCGAAGGGCTTGCCGACCAGCCAGGCGTAGAAGGCCTCGCGGGTGGCATCGGCCGGACGCGGGTGGACCATCTTCACGACATCCGCCAGCGAGGGATCGTTGCCGATCGTCGCGTTGACGAGCTGACGTTCGTTGGCCCGCTCGAGCCACTGGCGGACGAGCCGCTTTGGCGCGGAGCCGAGGGACTTCCGCCCGGTGACGCCGGAGCGCAGGATCTGCACGAAGTTCCGGAGCATCTTCCCGTTGTCGATGACTTGCGGGAAGATTTCGGCGAGCCGGTCGAGGTCGCGGGTGGCAAGCACCGCGCAGAGCAAGGCCGGCATGTCCTTCATGAAGCCCTTGCGCCGGGCGTAGAGGGCGGTCTGTGCGAGGAAATCGACGTCCACCTGGCGGGCCAGCTCGAGCACGCGGTCGAGCTGGGTTTCGGCAGTGGCGTAGTAGGTGCGGGTGAGGCACCCGGTAGCCGCGAGTCGTGCGAGGGTGGCCTTTGGCGACAACTCGTAGGCCGGGGCGCCCGCGTCATTGCGGACGGTGGCCGCGGGCACCAGTGCGCCGCGGATCGCTTGGAAGAGGTTCTTATTCGCCATTTTGGTTATCCGGGGGTTGTGCCGGATGAGAAGAGGTATGGCAGGGGGTGTGCCAACGTGAGACGTGGGATGGTGGATTGGAGATGGAAGGTGTTGGAATACAGCGGATAAGAAATTTTGGTAGAGTTTTTCGGGGGCTTTGGCTCCGGGTTGGAGTGAGGGGTGAAATCGCTAGAAAGCGCGTGCTTTATCTGAATGGATAGGATTGGATGGGGAGCGTGAAACGCGTGGTCATTGGTTTGCTTGGAACGAAGCTCGATGGAGGGGTCGAGCCGAACCGCTGGGACGGCTGGCGGCCGAGCGTGTCGTTGTTCCAGCATGAGGAGCTGCTGTTTGACCGCTTCGAGCTCCTGGCGGAGCAGCAGTTCTCCCATCTCCAGAACCGGGTCGCCGAGGATGTCCGGCTGGTCTCGCCGGAGACGGAGGTCCGCCGGCACGTCGTCGATTTCGGCAAGGACCCGTGGGACCTCGCCGCGGTGTATGGCGCGCTCCACGAGTGGGCGCGCGATTACACCTTCGATCCGGAGCGGGAGGAATACTGGGTGCACATCACGACCGGCACGCACATCGCGCAGATCTCGTTTTTCCTGCTGGTGGAGGCGGGCTATGTGCCGGCGAAGCTGATCCAGACCTCGCCGCGCTCCATCCAGCGGTCGTCCGATCCGGCCGGGCGCTATGCGGTGATCGACCTCGATCTATCAAAGTACGACGCGCTTAGTACCCGCTTCGCCCGCGATGCGGTGGAGACGACGGCTTTCCTGAAGAGCGGGATCGCGACCCGCAATGCCGGCTTCAACCGGCTGATCGACCGGATCGAACAGGTGGCGCTGCGCTCGCAGGCGCCGATGCTGCTCTGCGGTCCGACCGGGGCGGGCAAGTCCCAGCTCGCCCGGCGCATCTTCGAACTGCGCAAGCAGCGCGGCGGCCTGCGCGGCAGCTTCGTGGAAATGAACTGCGCCACGCTGCGGGGCGACACGGCGGCCTCGGCGTTGTTCGGCCACGTGCGGGGCTCCTTCACCGGGGCGCAGAAGGACCGGCCGGGCCTGCTCCGTGAAGCTGACGGCGGCCTGCTCTTCCTCGATGAGATCGGCGAACTCGGTCCGGACGAGCAGGCGATGCTGCTGCGTGCGCTGGAGGACAAGACCTTCTTGCCGGTCGGTTCCGACAAGCCGGTGAGCAGCGACTTCCAGCTCATCGCCGGGACCAACCGCGATCTGCGCGAGTCGGTGGTGAGCGGTCGCTTCCGCGAGGATCTGTTAGCGCGGATTCATCTATGGACCTTCGAGCTGCCGGCGCTGAAGCAGCGGCGGGAAGACATCGCGCCGAATCTGGAGTTCGAGCTGGAGCGCTTCGCCCGCGCGAATGGCAAGCAGGCCAGCTTCAACAAGGAGGCGCGCCAGGCGTTCCTGAAGTTCGCCGAGGCCGCCGATACGCTGTGGAGCGGGAACTTCCGCGATCTCAATGCCGCGATCACCCGCATGGCGACCCTTGCGCCACGCGGGCGCATCCGGGTGGAGGAGGTGGATGAGGAAATTGCGCGCCTGCGGGAAAGCTGGAAGCGGCCGGGAAGTACGGCGGACGCCGTAGATTGTATTTCCCTGGAGGGATTGCTGGATGACGAGATCGACCCTTTCGATCGCATGCAGCTCGCCCATGTCGTGGCCATCTGCCGGAAGTCGCGGACGCTTTCGGAGGCGGGGCGCGAATTGTTCTCGGTGTCGCGCAAGAAGCGGGCGGTGACCAATGACGCGGATCGCTTGAAGAAATACCTCGCGAAGTTCGGTCTCGATTTCGAGCGGTGCCGTGCTTGAGGCGAGCCGCACCGCTCATGTGTGAAGCATCTGCTGGCCGAACACGATCACCCACGCGAGTGCGACAAACACGAGCCCCAGCGCAACCTTCACCGCAAACGTGTGCTTGGTCTGGAAGGCGATCAGTGCATTGCTGGTCATGCCGGTGAAGGCGAGGCCGAAGATCACGATCAGCGGCACGATGAAGGCGAGATTGTAAGCGAGGAGCCACGCAACGGCATCCATTCGTCCCTGTTGGATGTGATAGATGATCGGCGCATAGACCTGGCCGGTGCAAGCGAGTTCCAGGAAGGAGATGGCCAGGCCGGCGAAGAAGGCACCCGCCACGAAGCGCCGCGCGCGGGCACCCGTGCGGATGACACCTCGGATGCGGTCCTTGAGGAAGCCGGGGAGCTGGAGCGACATCTCATCGATCTTGCCGGCGCGTGCCTTCAAGGCATCGCGGAATGACAGGAAGGCGGCGACCAATGCGAGCCCGCCGAAGATCCAGTCCAGCCATGGCTTGATGCCGGCGATGCGGTCGGTCATCTGCGCCAACACCTTGTGTAGCACCAGTCCGGCGAGGAAGTAGGCCAGGAACACGGCGATGATGAACGCCGCGCCGACCATCAGCATCTCGCGCGGCGTGCGCCGTGCGATCTGGAGGTAGGAGAGGAAGAATATGATGGTGGCGAATGCGCACGGGTTGATCCCGTCGATGAGGCCGGCGGCGAGAACGACCGGCAAGGTCAACGCTTTGAAGCGCTCCTGCACCACCTCCTGCGCGGCGGCGATTTCCGGTCGCGCAATCACGCTCCACGAGTCGTCCTGGGTCTTCGACATGGTGGCGGAGAGCAGGCCGCCAAGTGCCTGTGGCACGATGTCCTCACGGACCAGAAAGCCGGTCTGGCTGAAGATCGCGGGAGCGATCGTGTGCTTGTTAGAGGGAACCTGGAAGCGCGAGCACAAGGCCTGGTTGAGCACGGTGCCGTCGGTCTCGTTGATGTTGTGCTTCTCCACCTGCAGCAGGGGGAAGTCGGCTTTCACCGTTTCTAACAACTGGCTCGCCTTCTCGCACTCGGCGCAGCCGGGCTTGAAGAAGTACACGACCTTGAGCGATTCGCGTGCGGGCTTTTCCTCGCTGTCGTCTTCCGCCACGGCGGTTTGCTGCGGTGCGGCGGCAACCGCTTCGGCACCGGCGACCAGGGCGGCGAAGCTGGCGAATCCGCCTCCCTCTTCCTTCGGCGCGAGGCGGGCGATGATCGTCTGCATCCGCTCCGAATTGATCGTGGAGGTGTCGAGCGCCGCCGCGATCGGGGCCAGACCGGGGCCGATGCGGCTCGAGTTCTCTCCCATCCAGTCGGCGATGCGGTAGGAAGCCGCAGTCTCCTCAGGCTGGCGGGAGATCAGACCGGCGAAGGCTTCGGCATCGATGGTCTGGCCGTGGGAGAGCAGCGCGAACAGCGACTCGAAGCGAACGTTCTCGTCGGGATCGGTGGCAGCCATCTTCTCCAGCGCCGACTTGGCTTCGGGGGTGAGGCGACGCGAGGTCCGCTCGGAATACCAGGAGCTGTCGCGCACCGCGCGGGTATCGTCGAAGCGGTGCATCCACGCCGAGTCCATGCGCCCGCTGACCTCGGCCAGGACGGCCCGCACCTGGGGGGAGGGGTCGCCCGCGAGCGTGGCGAGATTCTGTCGGAAAACGGCGGCACCGGTCGTGCCCATGGCGTGCCACGCGGCGCGGCGGACCCAGCGGTCGGACGAGCCTTTCGCCAGCGCGAGCACCGGCTCGGCGGCGGAGGCCGGGAAATTCTGACGCAGGGAGATGAGCGCGAGCACCTGCAAGGGATGGCTCGCCTTGTCATCGCGGAGCACGGACAGCGCCCAAGCCCGCAAGGTGGGGACCATCTTGTTTTCGCGGGCCACGGACTCGAAGTGATACGAGTAGATCTCCTGCGGCTGGAGCTTGGCACCGGGTGCGGCGAGTTCCTCTAGCAGCATCGAGAGGAAGGCAGGGGCGTTCTCGTTCGACAGCGTCGATCCGGCTGCCGCACCGCGGATCTCTTCGATCGGGTCGCGCAGGAGCAGACGGAGGAGGTCCAGGGCTTCCTTGCGCGTGGGATTGTAGAGCTGCTCGGCGATGGCGGCGCGTTGGGCAGTCGAAAGCTGGGGCAAACGCGAGACGAGCACGCCGAGGCCGCCGGGATCGCCGGCACGCGCGAGGCAGAGGGCGGCGCGGAAGGATGATTCGCTGGTTTCAGCGGCGATCCCGTTGAGCGCCTTCATGAGCTCCGCCTGGGCACCGGGGATGACCTGCACGGCGGGGGCGGGAGCCGCCGCCTGCTGCCCGGCCGCTTTCAAGAAAGCATCGTAGAGTGGGTCGAGCGCGGTCTTCTCGCCATCGCTGCCGACCAGTCTCAGAGCCTGCTGAAGCGTGGGGTCGGGTTGCTTGCCCGACACCGGCGGCAGGGCGAGGCGATCGAGGGCGGCGGCGCGTTTCTCCGGGCTGTTAGAGCGGAGGGCGGACACCAGCACGCTCGCGACTTCATTGGTCTTCACGCGATCGGCATCGGCGGAAAGGAAGCGGATGGCCGCGCAGGAGACGTCCAGGTCGGGATCGTTCGCGAAGCGGATGACGATGTCCGAGAGATCCGAGTCCGCTTCAGCGGCGCGGATGGCAGCGAGGCGGGCATCCGGCGGATAGGCCGAAAGCTTCTCGATCATCGCTGCGTCGGGCTCCTTGCTGAGTGCCGCATAGCCTTCGAGCACCGGACCGACCATGCCGGGGTCGGAAAGGAACATCTCCTTGAGCTTCTCGGCCGCGCCTTCGGCACCGAGGGCCGCGGCGGCCTTGATCGCGCTGAAGCGGACAAACTCGTCGGGATCGGATAGCAGCTCGACGCAGCGCGGCTTGGCCTCCATGACCTTGCGGCCGGCGACGAATTCGAGAGCGGCGGTGCGGACGCGCCAGCGGGGATCGGAGAGCGCCTTGAGGATTGCCTGGTTCACCTCGGCCTGCACGCCTTCCGCGAGCTTCGGCTTGCGGTTGCTGCCGCTGAACATCATGTCGTTCTCGCTGCCGCCGGCGAGCTTGAGACAAGCCTGGATGGCGGAGACGAGCAGGTCCTCGTCCTCGTGCGAAAGGAAGGAAGCGGCGAGCTTGAGCGAGGCATCGCCGGGGATTTCCTTCAGGCGGCGCAGGGCACCGTGGATGACATTGACGTCGGTCTCCGCGGTGAGCACCGGGGCCACCACCGGCAGCGACTGCGCGCCACCGGCGGAGAGCATCGCATCGATCGCGGTCTCGCGGACCAGCGGGTCGGCATGCTGGAGGAAGTCGCGCAAGATCGGCAGGGCGACGAGACCGGCACCGCGCAGGGTGCCGAGCGCTGAGAGCGTCTGGTCGCGGCTGCCGAAGGCGAGCTGGCGTGCGGTCGTGGCGGCCTGCGGGCCGAGCGGACGGGAAAGCACGATTTGGTACTGCGCTTCTCGTACTTTCGCACGGCTGCCGGTGGGCAGGGTGGCGGAGCTTGAAAGGAAGGTCTCGAGGAAACCCACCGCGCCGAGCCCGTCGGCTTCCAGCATGCGACGGGCGCGTGCAGACTTGTCGCTGTCATTGCCAAGCAGGTCGTGCAGGTAGCTGCGGCGCTGTTCGTCGCCGAAGAGATCCCGTTTGCCCGCGGTGCCGGGCTTCTCGCCGGTCCACTGTTTCCAGCGGGCGAGCGGGCCTTCATTCTCCGGTGAGCCCGGGGAATTCCACGGATTGAAACCGAAGTCGCCGCCAGCCTTTTCCTCTAACAGCTCCAACGCGCCGAGCCGCACGGCGAGATCGGCGTGGGAGAGCAAGTTCATCAGCTCGGCGGAGGGGAAGGGCTCCAGGCTGAGGATGGTGAGCCGCACGCTGCTCCGCCCCGCGGGATCCGCCAGCAAGGGCACGGCCTTCGCCAAGGTCGCTGCCGTCGGTGGCTCCGCCTTCAATGCCTTGATGGCATCCGCGACCGGCTCCTGGGCGGAGACGGCGAACGCGGCACAGAGTAGGAGGAGCAGCGGTTTCACGCAAAGGGGCAGGGCTCAGTGCAGCAGCGCGTAGGCGAGGATGTTCGCGTTGATCTCCATGGAATTCTGGATCTCATTGCCACCGCAGCAGCAGCAGCCCTCGGTGTGCGAGGTGTCGTTGAGGCCGTCATTCGAGTAAACCACCACGATCTTGCCATCGCGGAAGACGCCGCGCAGCCGCGACTCGCCGCTCGACTTCGCGAGCTTGAGGTCCTTCACGGTGAAGATCGTGCGGAAGATCTCATGATCCATCGGGATGTCCTTCAGGCAGTCGTTGCCGAAGAGCCGCTTGACCTCGCGCTGGAAGGCACCGTCCCATGCCTCATTCGAGCACGACGCCGATGCGAGCAGGAAACCGCCATTCTCGAGATACTTCTTCAGGTGCTCGCGTTCGTCGGCGGCCAGCGTGAAGTCGCCTTCGCCGGTCATGATGACGAAGGGCATCTTGAACAGTTCGTCGGAGGCGAGCTTGACCGGCTTGAAGCGGCGCTCGGTCGCGATCGAGGTCTTCTGTTGGACGGTGGACAGGAACTCGTCGCTGAAGCACTTCGAGGTCTTGGTGCCGGCGTAGATGAGGTTGCCGCATTCGACCGCGCCTTCCTTCGCATGAAGGAGCGGGCAAAGGGCCAGGGTGAGAGCGATCAATGCTTTCATGGCGATATCAGGTACGGATTCAGGATTCGGGGTCGAAGTAGCGTTTCACGGCCTCGCGGTAAGGCTCGGGGACGGACTCGGGTTCGGGCGCGGACTGGGTCTCGCGGGGAAGTTGGGATGGCTTCATGCTTTCGGATTCCGCGGCGGTGGCGGCTTGTTTGCCGGGCGTGGTCTGGCCCTTGCCATCGGCGCTGCCGCCCATCGATGCGGGCTCGAACATCATCCGCTGTGGGCCGACGACGGGCAGGTCCATCATGGAAAAGCCGGGCGCGGCATTGCCCGTCGGCCCGGTGCCCCCCCCACCCATGCCGCCGCCGCCCTGGCCTTGGTTCGGCGACATGCCGGGATTCTGGCACATCAGGCCTTCGAGCATCTGCTGCATGGTCTGGTTCACGTCCGGGCGAGGGATGGAGAATTTCATGCACTGTCCTTGGCACGCTTTGGAGAAGGCATTCTCCTCCTGCTGCATCAGTGCTTCTAATAGGCCGCGCGCGAGCTCGGCCTGGACGAAGGCATCATTGGCCACTCCCAGCCGGCCTGCCTTGGCTCCGCTCTCCATGACCGACTGCGGATCGGCAAGCCGCAAGGCCTCGAGGAACTGCAACGATGACTCCACCAGCGGGGCGAGCGCCGGGTCCTTGCAGGCATCCGCACGCTTCTTCAGCTCGGCAGCAAACTCGTCGAGCGCCACGCGATTCTTGTCCTGGGTCTCGGCAAGTGCCGGCAGCAGGCGGCGGTTCTGGTCGTTGCCCTTGTGGATCTCTTCCGCGATGGTGCGGATGCGTTTGCTGAGGGAAACCTGGGTCTGATAGATCTGCTGGAACTTGGCGGACATCTCCAGGATCTTGCCGGCTTCGGCGACCATCTTGGCATCCTCCTGAAGCTGCTGGTGCTCCTGCTCGCGGGCACCGAGCCGGTCACGCATCTCCCGGATTGCGCGGCGTTGGTCGGCCTCGCTGCCCTTCGGGTCGAAGTTCCCGAGCTGGGCGAGATTCTGCTTGGCGTCTGCGGCACCCTTGGCGGCGAGATCCTTCAAGCGCTGCTCGAGCTCGAAGGCCGGGAAGTCCGCTGCCAACGCCTCTAACATCTCCGCCGCCTGCTGGTGTGCGGTGATGGCATCCTGCCGCGCTTTCTCGACGGCGGCGGGATCGTTGAGGTCGGCGGCCTTGTCCATCGCATCGAGCGACTCCTTCGCTTGTTGAAATGCCTTGGCGATGGCGGCGTAGCGCGCGCTGAATTGCTCCAGCGTGGTCTTGGCGCGGATGCGGTAGGCGTAGTCGTCCTCGGAAATGATCTGCACGCGCGAGATCTCCGAGGCACCTTGGCCGAGCAGGGAGGGATTGTGGTCGGAGGCCTGGAGGAAGAGCTCGATGATCTGGCCCGGATGGACGCCGAGGGTCGAAAGCTGGACCGCATCGGCGAACTCGAATGCCTTGTCTCGCAAGACCGGTGCCACCACGCGGGTGCGGTCGCGGAAGCCTTCGAGCGTGCGGACGAGTTGGACCTTTGCCAACGCGTGATCGTCCTCGGCTCGGCCGACGAGACGCAGCGTGGATGATGGAGTGGCCAGCAGGAAACGCGGTGGCGACGCGAGATCGACCACTGGTGCCTGATCGGGCAGTGCTTTCAGGGTGAGGTCCAGAGGCGCGGTGGCAGGCGTGCCGCGCACGTCGTGGAGCAGGGCGCTGAGCTTGCCCGGACGAGTCGCGATCCAGCGGAAGGCAATGGCTTCGGTGGAAACGACTTCGCCGGGAATCTCTTCGGGCACGGCCTCGACTCCCGGAGGCGTCGCCGGCGTGAATACCAGCGTCGATGGGGCAAGCGGTCGGTTGCTGGTGACTTCGAGGACGACCTGGGAGCCCTCGATGGCGGCAATCTCGCTGGTGTCGAGCGGGGTGCTCGCTGCCTCGCGGCCGGTATAGGCGGGCGGAGTGATGGTGACCTTTCCCGCAAGCACCTTTGGCTGGAGCCGCAGCTCCACCGGCAGCCACGGCGAGCGTGCCTTGCCGCAGGCGAAGGCGATCGACACCGGCTCGGTCAGCGCGTCGAGCGTTCGGGAGAAGCGCGTGTCGGATTCGCGGAACGACGGCAAACGTCGTACTTCGGATTCTCCCGGGCGGCGGACCAGCAGCTCGACGGGGTGATCGAGCGGTGCGCCGGTGATCTCCACGGCCACTTCAAGTTCGCCGCCATAGACGGTGGAGGGCGACGCCGGATCGATGGTGAAGCGCAGCGAGCTCCATGGCGGAAGGTCGGTGCCCGGCTCTAACAGGCGCTTCGCGACCGTGCGGGAGGCCTCGGGCTTGGTGAGCCACAGGATGCCGAGCGGCATGGACGCCAGCAGCAACGCCAGCGCGGCGAGGCCGATGGACTTCCACGGGATGATTCGCGATGCGGGAATGGCGGCGAGTTCGGCGGCGGCTTCACGGTGCGAGCGTTCCGCGAGGTGACGGGCCAGCGGTGTTTCCGCGGCGGAAGGATCGAGCGTCAGTGCCGCGCTGGCGGGACGGCGCGGTGAACCGAGCAGGCAGTCGGCTGTTTCCGCAGCGCGCTTCCGCGAAATGAGGCTGGCTGCTGCGAGCACGGCCAGCGTGGCGAGCGAAAGTACGACGAGCATCGTAACAACGAGCGCGGTGCGTCCCGACGTCTCGAAGGCGAGGCCGGCATCTGCAAGCCCCGCGCCAAGCGCCAGCAGGCAGGCGAGCGCCACCGCAGCCAGCAGGGCCGCCAGCCAGCGCCCGCAACGCCGCCAGCGGCGGATGCGATTGAGTGTGGAGGGGAAGTTCATGGCGAGTCGTGATTGGGAAGAACTCATTCAATCTCTCCCGCGAGTTGGAGAAACTCTTCGCGGACTTCTGGTGGAATGACGACACGACCGAACAAATCGGGTAGTAGCCGCTCCCTGCCGATTTTCAGCAGGTTCGAGATAGCGGTCGTGTCGGAGATGACGATCATGGCTTCCGGGGTCGGATGGCAGCGACGTCATCCGCCAAGTCCTCCAAAGTGTAGTCCATGGGAAGGCGATGCTTCGCCATGGACTGCTGGAATTCCGGGCGCGAGACGCCCGCCAATGATGCGGCGTTGCCGAAGCTCAACTTTCCGTTCACGTAGAGCCCGAGAGCCATGGCGAGCTTGGCCTCCCGCTCCGTGAGTTGATTTTCGAGGCCTGCTGGAAGTGTGACTTGCATGCTTCAGTGTAGCTTGGGTGGGCACGGCTTCAATGTCATCCGCCCCTGTGGGCTGCGCCGCCAGCGGCGGATGCGATTGAGTGTGTAGGGGAAGGTCATTGCCGGAATTTGGTGTCGGAATGAATGGGACGGCTCGAACTGGTAAACTGGCAGATCACGACCCGCCGGTAGCCGCGATCCCTGAAGTAATCGTTGATCCTAGCGATGTCGGACTCCAACGAGTCCCGGATCCAGGCGGCCTTGTGGAAATTCACCACGATAAGATCCTTGTGGCGTTGGTCATCGAAGAACTCAACCAGTTCCCCAAGGCTGAAGTAGTGCGGGTCCCTGTAGCTATTTCCATCGGCGGATTTTATCCTGCCCACGCCGATGTCGAACCTGCCCTCGCCCGTGAACTCAATCACCAGATCGGCCGCTCTCTCCAACGCGAAGGCGCGCTTCGATTCACGGTCGAGTGGAAGGCTTTTGATTCGTGTGTTCCGAGGGTTGTTGAGAATGAGATCAATACTCGACCTCGTGACCGGCGTGATCTGGTCCTCACCTTCGGGAGATGAATTCCCGCAGGAGGTAAGCAGAGCAAGAGACAGTGTCATCGGAATGAGTCTCATGGGGTGATTCAGGCGAGTCCCTGCCTCCGGCGTAGGTACCACTCCAGCGCCAGCGGGAGGGCGATGAGCAGGGCGAGCGGCCAGCGGCTCCAGGAGGGTTGCCAGATGGCACCGGAGCTGCGGGCGGTTGGAGCTTCGGGCGTGAAGGACTTCTGCATGAAAGCGGGCAGCTCCGCGGGTGCGATGAGGCTGCCGCCGGTGGCATCGGCGAGGCGGGCGAGGAAGGCGGGGTCGGCGGCGAGGTTGTCGGTTTCGGCGGGAGGGGGGGGGACGAGGAAGCTTGCTTCTGGTGTGGGTGGGGCTTTTTCACGGGGATCGACGAGGTTCAATTTCCAGGCTCCGGGGGAGTCGGGAGAGAAGGATGCTCGCCAGTGCGGATGGCCGCCGGGGTCGGGATAGGCGGCGGGCTGGAGGTCGGTGGATTTGCCGTCCGGTGATATGATGCGCAGCACGGGAGATGGGGCGGTGCCGCTGCCGCGGAAGGACATGGAGACGCTGACGGGATCGCCGGCGCGACCGCGCAGGGCGGGGAGGCGGAGGGAGAAATCCTGGCCGGGGAGGAACTCGGAGTAGGAGGCCATCCACTGGATCAGCTGGGTCCAGAAGTCCTCGTACATGTTCCCGAGTTCGCGCGCCTCGGGATAGAAGTCCCACTTCCAGAGGCCGTCGCCATTGACGAGGCCGCAGACGCCTTGGCCGTAGCGTCGCACTAACAGGGAGGGGATGTCCTTGGAGAAGCCAGTGGCGCCTACGTCACGGCCGCTGGCGAGGACGCGGGTGAAGGGCTTCACCATCGAGATCTGGCGGGCGTCCTTCAAGGTGGGCAAGGCCGCCCACAGCGAGGCCGAGGCAGGTGGCAAGGCTTCGCCGAAGAGGCCGGCCGCTTCGCCATCGGCGGCGGGCTGGAAGCGGAAGTCGCCGACGGTGGTGGAGGCCCAGGTGACCGGCTCCAGCGCATCTAGCCCGGCGAGGGTGCCGGTGACTGGCTTGCCGCGCGCGAAGAGGACCGCGCCGCCGCGGTCGCGGACGTAGCTGCGCAGGGCTTCTAGGCGGGTCGGCGTCAGGAAGGCATCGACGTTCTTGCCGAAGATGACGAGGTCGTAGCGCGCGAGTTCCTCAAGCGTTTCCGGAAAGATCGCCTGCGGGGTCTCGGTGGGTTCGGCTTCGCCGGAGTCGATCCGGAAGTAGCGTTCGTCCGAAAGCCGGTGCACCGAGTGGACTTCCATCTGCCTCTGTTGGCGCAGGAGTTGGGCGAGGAACTTGCTATCCCAGTAGGGCGCGCCCTCGGCGAGGAAGACGCGGGTCTTCGATTCCAGCAGGCGGATATTGGCGTGGCCGCGGTTGTTGCCGGGATTCGTCTCATCCGAAAGCGCGTCGGTCTCGATGGTCCAGCGCGCGCTGGCGGCGGGAGCATCGACCTCGAAGACGGCGAAGGCCGGCTTCCCGGGGAGAACTTCGATGTTTATCGTAGATAGGACTTTTCCTGCTTCATCGACCAGGCGGACGTCCGGCTTCTGCGGCCCGAGTCCCTCCGCCTCGAGGGCGATCGGGATGCGCGCCTTCTGGTCCTTGAAGACGGTGACTGTCGGTCGCGTGACACGCACGATCAGGTCGCGCGGCGGGATGCCGGCGCCGATGGCGATCGCATGGAACGGTGTCTTGCGGGAACGAAGGCGCAGGGCGAGGGATTCAAGCTCGGCGTCCGATGGCTGGGCCGTCTGGCGTCCGTCGGTGAGGGCGAGCACTCCGGCAAAGGAATCGCCCGCCGCCGCGGCTTCCTCGACCAAGCGCTTCAGTGAGCCGTGAAGGTCGGTCCCGGTGCCGCTCGGTGCTTCGAGCTTGGTTGGGTCTTCGATGGCAGCCGCTGCGACGGTGTCGAATGGGTGATAGCGGACTGGCACTTCAGCGGGCACTCGTTTGGCAAGCTGTTCCGCGTGCTCCTTCGCCTCATCGGCACGGCTGCCCTTGTCCGCGGGCTGTGCCATCGAGGCCGAGCGATCTAACAAAACCAGCCACGGGCGCTTGCGGTCCTCGGTCGGCCGGACCCACTTGCCGGGATTCAGGAGGAGTGCGCAGAGGGCCGCGACGCCGAGCATGCGGAGCAGCAGCAGCATGGCGCGCTTTCCCGTCGGCAGCCCGGCCGAGCCGCGCCACGACAGCCAGTCGGCCAGCACGAGGGCCAGCGCGAGCAGGGGCAGCAGGATCGGGAGTGGAAGGGGGGGATTCACAGAAGAAGGGTCACACGATCAGTGATCAGGATAAGGCGGGCTTGGGAGCAGAGCGGAGGCCGGTGATGATGCCCTCGATGAGGAGGAAGAGCAGCGCCGCGGCGATGAGCCAAGGCCAGAGCGGAAGTCCCTGGTCGAGCGCGGCGCGGCGGGCGACGTCGTTGTTCGCGACCGCCGGCCCGGCTGCGGGTGGAGCGTCGAGCGGGCGCAGCAGCGACTCGCTTTCAGGGAAGGGGACGGAGATGAGGTGGACGGGCTGGTCCGAGACGAGCCAGCGATAGATGCCGGGCGTCGCGCTCGCCGTGGCTTGCCAGGTGGCGCCGTTGGATTGGATCTCGGGGCGGCTGCCATCGGGGGCTTCGAGCACCGGCGTGGCGGCGGTATCGGCGGAGGGATTGGTCCAGGCGATGACACCGCCGGGTTCGACGGTGAAGTTTCCGGAAGCCTGTTTTGGCATCAGGTGCAGCAGGATTTCCGCGACCGCTGGCAGGAAGGCCGACTCGCGCGACCAGGTGGAGCCGGCGGGATCGAGCGAGAGGTTGCTCAATAGCAGCGGTCGGTCTTTGGCTTCTAACAGCGCGGGTTTGCCGTCGGCAAAGGTGGCGACGGTCGAGGCAGAAGGGATCGCGGCAAGCCGGACCCGCTGGCGGAAGCGACCACCGAGCGGATTGCCGAACTCGCCGCCGGCGAAGAGCTTGAAGGCGGGATGCTCGGCGGAGGGGGTGGCTTCCCAACCTTGTTCGGAGGTTTCGAGGCCGAGTGGACCGGTCTGGGCTGTGGTGGTCCCGCTGAAGAGCGCCTCGACGGCACCGGCGGGGCAATCAGGTGCTGCTTGTACTAGGACTGCCGTACCTTTCGCAGCCAAGTCGCGGAGTTGGTCCGGGGCGATGCCATTCCACGCGGGCAGGAACAGAAGCTCGCACGGTGGGAGCTTTTCGAGAGTGGCTCCGGGCACGGCTTCGAGCCACGGCACGGCGCGGGCGACTTGCGTCAAGGTCGCGGCGGCTGGATCGCCGTCGGGCGCGACGATTGCGAGCCGCAGCGACTCGCGCACGCGGACCACGGCATGGCGGCGGTCGTCGCCGGGGAAGCCATCGGCATCCATCTCCGCTGTTAGAGGCATCAGGCCGGAGGTGGCGCAGCGGACGGAGAAGGCAGCCTCGGCTTCGCCTTGCGGTGGCAGGTCGAGTGGCTGGGATTGGCGTGAGCCACCGGCATCGAGCGTAAGGGAAACGCGGCGCGCTTCTCGCGAGGAATTGGCGACGCGGCACTGGACGACCATTTGTTGCCCGGCGACGGGTGCGGCCGGCATGGCGACGAGCAAGGTCACGGCGAGGTTCGGCACGTCTTCCTTCGCGACCGGGACCATGCGGAGGTCGATGCCATCCGGGATCACGGGCGAGAAGTTTTGCCACGCGGTGGCTTGGAAATCCGAGATGATGTGCAGCTCGCGGCGACCGCCGGCCTCGCGGAGTTGGCGCAGGGCGAGGTCCACCGCGGCGTCGATGGCACCGGCCTCGGGCCGGGCGATGGCTTTGGTCAGCTCTTCGGTGAGGTAGTCGCGGTTCGGCGCGAGGTCGGGAAAGACGGCGTCCGGTGCCGCGTCGAGCCAGACGATATTGGCGAGGTCGGGGCGCGAGCTGTCGAGGATCTCGCCAGCGGCAGCGCAGGCGGCTTCGAAGCGGCTGGCAGCGCCTTCCTTCGCAGCCATCGAGGCACTGCGGTCGACGAGGAGAATGACGGAGCGCTTTTCACCCGGCAGCGGCGCGTTCTTCGAAAGCAACAGCGGTCCGAGGAAGGCGGCGGCGAGGGCGAGCACCGCCAGCGTGCGCAGGGCGAGCAGCAGCCAGTCCTTCGGCTTGCGGAAGCGCGAGGTGAGCCGCATGACCTTTTTCAGGAACTCGATGTTCGAGAAGCGGTAATGCGGTGGCTTTGCGCGGGCCAGCAGGTGCACGAGCAACGGCACGCCGGCGAGGGCGAGCAGGCTTAGCAAGGCGGGGTGCTGGAGGAATAGGGACAAGGGATTTGGGGGATTGGGATAAGTGGGATAAGTGGGATAATTGGGGGAATTAGGTGATTGGGGTGATTGGGTTAGTCGCGGAGGCGGTCGAGGAGGGTGAAGTAGGACTCGGTGGTGGGGACGAGGCAGTAGTCGGCCTTGCGGGAGGCGGCTAGAGAGCGGAGGGCGCGGACGTGGTTTTGGATGTGGTCCTTCCATGCCTGGCTGAGCGACTGCGGATGCACGATGAGGCGCTCGCCGGTTTCCATGTCGACGAAGCGGGCGAGGCCGCGGTCGCCGAGATCGAGCTCCGAGGGGTCTAACAGGTGGAAGAGATGTACGCGGAAGCCGCGGTGAAGGTAGGGATTGAGCGCTTGGAAGAGTTCGGCGGGATCGCAGAAGAAATCGGAGAGCAGGACGAGGGTGCCGCGGCGCTTGAGTAGTGGGTTGGCGCGGCGGAGTGCTTCGAGGATGGAGGTGCCATTGCCCGCTTGGTTGCGCTCGAGGGTGACGAGGAGTTCGTTGAGGTGTTTTCGAGTGGAGCCGGGTGGCAGGAACTTACGGATGCCATCGTCGAAGAGGGTGAGGGAGACGCGGTCGTTTTTCGAGACGACCAGCCACGCGAGGCAGGCGGCGAAGAAGGAGGCGTATTCGAGCTTGGTGAGGCGGTCGCTGTCCTCGGGGAAGCCCATGGAGGCGGAGCCGTCGAGGAACAGGTGGCACTCGAGATTGGTCTCTTGCTCGAAGGTGCGGAGGAAGAGCTTGTCGTTGCGGGCGAAGACGCGCCAGTCCACCTGGGAGAGCGGGTCGCCCGGCGTGTATTGGCGGAACTCGTGGAACTCGATGGAAGAGCCGCGTTGCTTCGACCGATGCCGCCCGGATAGATAGCCCTCGACCATCGCCTTGGCACCGAACTCGTAGTTCTTCAGCCGGCGGATGTCCTCGGGCTTGAGGTATTTGTGGGTGGGCATGGAAGAGTGCCGGGTGATCAGTGATCGGTGATCAGTGAAAGGCAGACGAAGTCAGAGGCCGGCTGCCAGTTTCGCCACGATGCTATCGGTGGTCACTCCTTCGCCGGTGGCGTTGTAGTTCGGGATCACGCGGTGGCGGAGGATGGGCAGGGCGAGGGTGCGGACTTCGTCGATGGAAGCGGTGGGTTGGCCACGCAGCAGGGCGAGGGCTTTGACGGCGCGGGCGAGGCATTGCGAGGCACGCGGGCCGGCGCCGAAGGACACGTAGTTCTTCACGTCCGCGGTGGCGTGCTCGGAGTCCGGGCGGGTCGAGTGGACGAGCTTGAGGATGGCTTTTACGACCGACTCCGGCAGCGGAATGTCGTGGGTGGCGTCCTGGAGATCCATTACTCCGGCAGCATCGAGCAAGGGCTGCGCCTCGGGCATGCCGCGGCCGGTGGTGCGTAGGACGATTTGCTCTTCCTCCGCCATGGTCGGATAGCCGATGCGGAGCTCGAAGAAGAAGCGATCGAGCTGGGCCTCCGGCAATGGGTAGGTGCCTTCGTGCTCGATGGGGTTCTGGGTGGCGAAGACGGTGAAGGGCTCGTCGAGCCGGCGGGTGACGCCATTCACGGTCACCTGCTTTTCCTGCATCGCCTCTAACAGGGCGGCCTGGGTCTTCGGCGGGGTGCGGTTGATTTCGTCGGCGAGGATGAGGTTCGCGAAGATCGGGCCGGGGGCGAACTTGAACTCGCGAGAGCCATCGTCGGCGGTCTGCAGGATCTCAGTGCCGACGATGTCCGACGGCATGAGGTCGGGCGTGAACTGGATGCGCTGGAACTTCAGCCCGAGGATGCGGCCGAGGGTGGAAACGAGCAGCGTCTTGGCGAGGCCGGGGACGCCGACGAGCAGGCAGTGGCCCTTGCACAGCAGCGAGGTGAGCAACTGCTCGACGATTTCATCCTGGCCGACGATGACGCGGGCGGTTTCGCGGCGAATGGCGGCGGCGCGTTCCTGCACCTGTTCCCAACGGGCGGCGGGTTCTTGAGTGGCGGTGGACATGAGCGGAGGGAGTTGGTTTATTCTTCTTCGAACTCTTCGTCGGAGTTGTCGGGCATGAGCTTTTCCGCGTCTTCGCGGGTCAGCACGGAAATCATGATGTAGGGGGCATCCATCGACTTGGAGGCGAAGTGAGTCTTCAGGGATTCGATGGCGGATGAATCAGCATCCTCCTGCGGGACGGGCTCGGCCTTGCCATCCTTGACCGTCCAGAAGTCGACGAACTGCTCATTGGCCACCATCGCGAGCGCGTCGGCGTCCTCGAAACGCTGGAACCAATGGGCCTGACGCTGGAGGTAGTAATCCGAAGCGAACGAGGTCTCGTCATTCTTGCGTGCCGCGGAGGCAAACATGCCGAGGCCCATGGGTGCCTGATAGAAGGAGACCGCGGTGCCCGAGCGGGCCTTGGCGTCCGTGGCCAGCTTCTCCGCGAGTTTCACCAATGCGCCTGCTTCTACCTTGTAGCCGGCTTGGATGCCGAACTCAGCGAGGATCGCGGGGTCATGCGGGAAACCTAGATTGAAGGGCCTCAGCTCCACGACCTGGTCGCGGAGGTCCAGCAGCCCGGGGGGGGGTGGCGTTTCCTCGTCGAATCCGGAGACCCACTCGGCAACGGCGAGGCGTTCGCTGAGATCGAGCGCCTTCACGAAAGGCCGGATCTCCGCGGCGGGAAGGCTGCCGAGCTTGGTGGTGATCTCCTCCTGACGTGCTTCCGGCACTTTTTCCGCATCCGGCCAGGCCGGTGGTTCCTTGCCGTCGATCCACGCGTGGACCCGGCTCGTCACAAAGGTGGCGGTGCTGTCGGGCGGGTCGCAGATCCGCAAGTACTCATTGAAGCGTTCGCCGGATGCGGGAAAGGCGGCGACTTCCAGCACCAACATGGAGGCTTCGCCCAAGGTGGATCCGCCATAGCCCTTCACCCACGAGGTGAATTGATGCTTCGGCGGAAGCTCGTCGCCCTTGGCCAGCAAGGGGCGCCAGCCATCGATCAGCTCCGCAGGGAGCTTGACCGGCTCCAACGAGCGGGTGCCGCGGCGGTCGCGATACGCCCGGCTGAGCAATGCCTGGTGCAGGTCCAGCCACTGCTCCGGCGTGGCCCGCGGGGCCGCAGCGGCGATCGCCTTCAGGCAGTCCGGCACGGGCACGCTGGACATCGCCGAAGCGAGTGCGGCCATGGGCGACTCCGACCTTTGCGGTCCTTTCTTCGCGGCGGGTTGCTTGAGCGCTTCATCGATCAGCTCCTGCAACGAAACCGCGCCGACCTTGAGGGAAAGCTTCTTGAGATATTTCTCCACCGTCCCGGCCGCGGCGATCTGATAGAGGCCCCTGGAGGAACGGGCGTCGTTCAGATTGACCCCTTCCAGTTCGCGGCTCAGTACCTTGGCGTAGGCGTCGAAGAATCCGCGCGCCTCGGCCTTGCGGAGATCGAGGTAGGTTTCGACCACCGAGGCATAGGCCGACGGTTGATCGGCTCCGAGCACGAGCTTCTCGAAGGCTTGTCGCGCCTCTTCATCGGGACGTTGGGAGAGGTAGTGGGAGGCCTGCTGCCGCTGGTTATCGTCGCCTTCGCGGGCGAAGAGCACCGCCAGCTCGATGGGGGACTTGGTGCGGTGCTTCTTCCAGAAATCCACGGCGGCAACGCGCAGGGTCGCGGGGTCGGAGGTATCGTCGTCCTCGGAGCGGGGGAGGGTCATCGCGAGCACGTCGCAGGCGATCTCGCCGCGGGTCTTCGGCCGGTCGAGGCTGTCGTAGATCTGCTGGGGCGATTCGTCGTCGTCGTTGTCGAAGGGATCGCCGGAGTAGTGCGAGCTATTGCGCACCGGGACCAAGGTGGTGTCCTCCGCGACGGCGGCAAAGGCGATCAGGCCGTCCATGCCCATGGCCTGGAGTTGCTCGACGGCACCCGCCGGAGCTTCCTTGGAATCCTGTGGCAGGATCCACAGGCCGCTGCGGCTCTCGCCGATGCTCATGCCCGCTCCCTGGCGGCGCATCATCTTCAGGATTTCGGCCCGGTGCTCGGCGGGGATGTCCGAGAGGTCCATGCCTGCCGGCAGTCCCCTTATGGGAGCCTCTCCTTCGGGGGCGGTCTCGACCTCGAGGAATTTCCCGAGGGCGGCCAGCGCCTCGGGCTTGAGGGTAATGTCAGGCAGAGATGGCACTGGCGGCTGCTCTCCCGCCACGCGCTTGTCGAGTGCGGGCACCAGCATCGCGATGCCGGAAGCAGCACTCCAACCGCGCGGGTATTTCTCCAGCAGCGCCTTCAAGCTGTCGCGGTAGGTCTTCCAATCGTGCTTCTCGAAAAACGAGTCGGTCACCTTCGCCAACTCCCCGGCGGCGAAGTAGCCCACCGCAGAATCGACATTCCGGGTGGCATCGGGGAATGCCGCAAACACGGCGGCGGCGAGCCGGTTGGCCGTGTCGGCATGTCCAGCGGCGTGGAGCTGGGCGGCGAAGATCAGGCAGTGGGCGGGGATCGCGAGGATGTCCGAGTCATACTCCAGGCGCTCGACCAAGCGGGTGACCGTGGTGGTGTCGCTCAAGGCATCGATGAGCCGCTTCGCATCCTCTTCCACGGAGATCCCGGGTTTGGGCGGTTCCTCCTTGGGGGGCTGGCTGGCGGCATGATTGCGCAACATCCGCTCCAGCAGTCCCGGCTTGGCTGCGGCATCCGGGGCAGGCTTCTCCTCGCCTTCGCCACCGTCTTCGGACTCGATCGCATGGGCGGTGCCGAAGCCGATCATTCGCGGCGGGTCGCCGGCCAACTTCCATGCGCCGCCGTGCAGCCGGGCGCCGAGATTCTGGAACTGGTGGGATTGCTGGGGCAAGTCGGAGGCCTCCTTCGGCGTCTTCACCCAGGTGGCCCCCTTCATGTCCGGCAAGCCGAGTGCGGCGAGCCGGGCCAGGGGGTCGCTGAAATCCACGGTCGTCGCCGGTGGGGACGGGGGCGCGGCCGGCTGCTGGGCCGTCACCGGCCAAGGCAGCATCAGGGCGGCGAGTGTGATTCCCGGGCGCATCTATGAGGGGATTAGACGGGGAACGCCGCGCACGGAAGTTTCTTTGCGTGAAAAATAGATATAAAAAAGGACACGGCCTGTGAAGGCCGTGTCCATGTCAATACAGAGGATGGATGATCTATGGACGGACGTCCAAGGACGTCAGCTCACCACAGCCAGCGGCTTGGTGGTCTTCCAGCCGCCGCGGGTGTAATCCGGGAAGTCCTGGGGCATGCCGTCTTCCTTGACCGACTTCTCGCTGAGCGGGGCGACCGAGGACCAGTAGCAGCCTTCATAGACGTTCTGGTCGAGCGGCTCGCCCTTGCGGAGACACTCGATGATGCGGAAGAGCATGAGGAAATCCATGCCGCCGTGGCCGCCCATCTTGGAGGAAAGCTCGCCCATGCGCTTGTAGAGCGGGTGCTCGTATTTGGCGGCGATGGTTTCGAACTCTTCCGAGCTGGTCCACTGGTGGAAGCTCTTGGTGACGCCCTCGATGGCCATGCCGTTCGGGAAGCCCTTGAGCGTGCCGAGCGTTCCTTGGATGAGGTTGTGACGGGAATACGGGCGCGGCGAGGTTTCATCCCACTGCACCATCACGGTGCGGCCGAGCGTGGTCTTGATGATCGACGTGCTGATGTCGGCACAGATGTAGTCGAGGGTCTTGAACTCCGGCTTGGTGAGGTTGTTCGACTTCTGGGCGTAGAGGTTGCGGCCTTTCGCCGGCGAACCGAAGGAGACGAGGCGGCGGAAGTTATCCTCGCCGCGGGCCAGGCTCATGTACTGCGCCACCGGGCCGAGGCCGTGGCAGGGGTAGAGGTTGCCATTGCGCTTGGCGTAGTGAAGCGTGCGCCAGGAACCGGTCGAATCGCCCCCGGTCATCTGGCCGCGCAGCTCGTGGATGTAGGCGGCCTCGCCGTGAAGCAACTCGCCGATCACGCCTTGGCGGACCATGTTGAGGTAAAGCAGTTCCTCGCGGCCGTAGTTGACGTTTTCCATCAACATGCAGTGGCGGCCGGTGGCCTCGGAGGTGTTCACGATGTCCCACATCTCCTCGATGGTCAGGGCGATCGGGATCTCGACGAAGGCGTGCGCACCGGCCTTCATGGCGGCGACGGCCTGTGGTCCGTGAAGCTGCCATGGGGTGGCGATGAAGACGGCGTCCGGCTTGGTTTCGGAAAGCATCTTCTTCCATGCGTTTTCGTCGCCGGAGTAGGACTTCGGTTTGTGGCCTTTGGCCGTGACCTTTTCCATCGAGCGCTTGGCGCGGCCCTCATCGAGGTCGCAGATGCCGACGACCTCGACGCCCTCGATCACGGCGAGCTGGGTGATGTGACCGGACCCGCGGGCACCCACGCCGATGATGGCGACCTTCACCTTTTCGAGCTTGGGCGCGGCGAAGTCACCCATGTACTTCGCGCCGGACGGGCGGGAAGGGGTGCCCTGGGCGTTCGCCATGCCGGCTGCGGCCGTCATCGCGGCTCCCACACCACCAAGGGTTCTGAGGAAATTCCGGCGTCCGGTGGCGGAAATGGTCACTTTTTCGTCAAGGTTCATGTGTTTGGTGTCGCGGGGATACGGTTCGTTAGCCGAATCTCTTTCGGGTGGCAACCCCGGGGATTCGCCGGGAGTTTGCGATTTTGGGTGGCAGGAATTTCGCGTGGCGGATGGCGGGAAGCCGTGCAGCTTGTTCGCGCATCATGAAGATCGACGGCATTTCCGGCTGCTATGAGAAGACACGCGACATGTTCTATTTCGCGCGGATGTGCTCGAAGATCCGGCTTCATGCGGAAGGCAAGCTGCCCGCCGACTACTTCGACATGCTCGGCCAGGGCTTCGACGGGCGCACCTGCCGCTATCTGGGCGTGAGCTATGAAGCGGTGAGCCATCAGGTGCTCGCGGGCATGACGAATGAAGAGGCGCTCGCGTGGTGCCATGAACATGGCCGCCGTCTGACCGCGGAAGAGGTGCTCATCTATAACAGCTTCATGAGCAAGCGCGGCTGGCGCGACGATGAGACTGACGAATTCATCCCGGCGCAGATCGGCAACTACGGGCTGGCGGAGGATTGTGGCGCGGTGACGGATTTCGACCTGATCGAGATGGACGAGGGGCGCTGGCATGCGGAGCAATGGCGGGAGGCGTGGAAGTGAGAACGACGTTGCCCGATGGAGGGTTTGGGTTACCCTGCGCCCATGGCCACGCTCAGTGAACTGGAGCCGCAAGTGCTCGCCCTGCCGGAGCGCGATCGGGCGGACCTTGCCGCCCGGCTTCTTTCGTCGCTTCCTCCGGTTCTCGATGAGGAAGACGAAGGGGTCGCGGAGGCACTGCGGAGGGAGCGCGAAGCGGAACTTGATCCTGCCGCATGTATCTCTTTGGAAGAGTTCGAGCGGGGAGTCGCCCGCTTGCGCGGACGATGAAGGTTTCGTTTCACCGTCGAACGCAGCACGATGTCTGGGATATTGTCCGTCACTACGAAGAAGAATCGGGCGAGATTCTGGCGGACCAGTTCTATGCTGACTTCATGCGCAATGTCGCGCTGGCTGCCGCGGATCCGGAAAGGTGTCACATCGACGCTTCGGGATTTCGTCGCTGCAATCTCAAGCGCTTTCCGTATCACTTCCTTTTCCGGATTCGGCGCGACGACATCTTCGTCCTCGTTCTCCGGCACAACCGGCGGCATCCCGGCTATGGCTTGCGTAGGAGTTAGAGCATCGGCAGCCGGTGTGATCCTGTTACTCTCCTCCTGCCAAACGCTTGAGTTCTACACTCAAGCCGTCGGCGGGCAGATGGAGATCTTGCGCAAGAGCCGGCCGAGCGGCCCAATCATCGCGTCGAAAGACACGGACCCGAAGCTGCGCAAGCAACTAGTCGCGGTGGAGAATATCCGGCGGTTTGCCAGCGACCATCTTTCGCTGCCGGGCAACGACAGTTATGGCAAATACGCTGATCTGGGACGCCAGTATGTGACGTGGACCCTGTATGCCGCGCCGGAGTTTTCGCTGGAGCCGAAGCACTGGTGGTATCCGACGCTCGGTGAACTCGACTATCGCGGGTTTTTCAAGGAGGCGGATGCGAACGAACTCGCGGATGAGTTGCGCGGTGAGGGCTACGACGTGCAGGTCGGCGGCGTGGATGCCTATTCGACGCTCGGCTGGTTTCACGACCCGGTGCTGAACACCTTCGTCCACTCCGCGGACGTGGATCTCGCCGAGCTGATCTTCCACGAACTCACGCACCGGAAGTATTTCCGGGGTGGTGCGACGGTCTTCAACGAGTCCTTCGCCACTGCGGTCGCAGAGGAGGGAGTGAAGCGCTGGCTGCGGCATGAGGGCCGGATGGAGGACCTGAAAAAGTTCGAAGCCCGGCTCGTTCGCCGCGCCGAATTCTATGGGCGGATTGACCGGACCCGGGCGGAGATCGAGAAGCTCTACGCATCCGATCTGCCGCCGGAAGAGATGCGCCGTCGGAAGGCCGCGATCTTCGGGGATCTGCGCGACCGGTTCCGCGAACTCCGGCGCAAGTGGGGTGGCCGCGGACTCGAAGGCTGGCTGACGCGCGACATCAACAACGCCGATCTCGTCTCGCTTCATACCTATCAGAAGCACGTGCCGATGTTCCACAAGCTGCTCGCGGAATGCGGTGGGGACCTCGAACTCTTCTACATGAAGGTCAAGAAGTTGGAGATCCCGGAGGAGGACGAATGAAAGTCGAGGCGGAGTATTATGGGTTTAGTAGTTTCATGCCGTCGTCATTGTTGGGCCGGGAGCGCGGGATTCATCCCGCTTCACAGGACCGGCGAACCTACCTTTCGGGCGGGATAAATCCCAATGCCTTTAAGGACCTGTTAGATAAAGATGGGCGGATGATGCAGGTTGCACTGGTACTTTCCTAACAGATGTTTTGATTGGGCGGATGCAGTCTGCGCCGATTCCCGCTCCGCCTTCGTTTTCGAGTGATTTCCCCGTCCTTTTCGAAGCTCTCCTGCCACCGCAGGTCGCCGGGGAGATCTTCCTTACCCACGGGCCGCGCGGCGGCGGCTTGCCCAAGCTCTCGGGCTGGCAGTGGTTGATGAGCAAGGTTTTCCATGTCATGAGCCCGCTCGGCGACTTCGCCGG